>NZ_WEZF01000005.1 GCF_009177065.1 Tautonia marina | reverse complement strand
ATCTTGAAGGAGACGGACGAAATTCCGTATTTATACACGTCAATCCGTCCGCATCAAACCACCCTCCGTCCCGATCATCCCGAAATGACTGAAGGCCCGCAAGCGAGTCTTCGGAGGAACGCGACGGGTGGCCGGGGCAAAGCGAGTCTTCGAGCGTGCCCCGGATGAAACGGCCTCCGACACCGGGGCCCGCTGCGCTTGGCCCCCACCCGCCCGAACCACCGACGCCGCGCGCGTCGCCCAAGACTCGCCTGAGGACCCGTGCCCGTCAGCTCGAAGCTTTGTCTGCCCGGCGCGTGCCGCCGCCTGAGCGACACGACGAGAGCGACCTCACGAATCAGCGGCGGGCCGAATCGGAGGAATGAGGCCGACCCCCGGGTCGAGACCTCGGAGAGTCGAATGCATCAAACGGCGAACCTTGATGCGACTGCCCCCTGCGAAGGAGCTGAGCCACTGCCACCAATAACGTCCGCCTCCCGCTTGACCCATCCCCGGCTGCATCGTCGACCAAGCTCAGCGGACCCGGCCGCCGCGACGCATCCTGGTCACTCGATCGGTTTCTCCCGGCGGCCGGGTCCGCTGCAGCGCGAGGTGAGGCGCCTTCGCTCGGGGAGACTAGGAAGGAGGTTTCGACTTCGACCCCCCGGCGTTCTCTCAAGGGTCGCGGCCACTCGGGGCAACCCACGGGTTGGCCTCATGCTGCGGATTCGGTGTCTGCTGGCTCGACACCGGGCCCGATCCCGAGTCATACGAACGCCGACCTCCCAGCCGGCGGAACAAGCGACCGATCGAACGAGTTATTTCAGTCGCGAGGGCAAACCAGATCGTCGCGGCAAACGCGGAGGAAAACAGGGGCGCCAGACCAGTGCGATCCAGCGCAATGCTAAGCGCGAAGCACAACGCGATGAAGCCCCAGAGTCCCCTCGTGCGGATGCGATAACAACCAGCGACGATTCCGGCAGGGATGCCGAGAAAAAACCCGAGGAAACCAGCCACATTGACGAGCGACGAATTGTCCATAATCCCATCCGATCAGAGGATCGCCGAGTCTCACCGGGAGGGCGCTCCTGGCGTGGGGAAGGCTGATTCGGCCAGAACACAACCACCTGAGATCTTATGCGAATCCCGAGTCGACAACCGGGGCACCCGTCGAACGCCCAGGCTCAGCGGACCGGCCCGCCGAGAGTAACCGTCCGAGTGACCAGCAACCGCCGCCGCGGGCCTGGTCCGCTGTAGCGCGAGGTTAGGCGGCGGCTATCTCACTGGAAGTCCGGGGCACACTCGCAGACTTTCTTTGCCCCGGCCACTCGCCCGTCACTTGCTCGCGGGCGTGACGTCTTCGATGTCCTGCACCTTCTCTTTGTCGAGCGGGAATCGGATCTTCTCGCGGCCCTCGGCAAAGTTGAGCTCCGTGAGATCGACCTTGCGTACCCGACGATTGTTTTGCGTGTGGTAGTAGAGCGCCTTGTTCTTGGTATCCCAGCCCGTCGTCCAAAGAGTGGAGCTGCGCATTCCTCTGGTCGTGGCCTCGCCTTCGCCCTCGGCCGCGCCGAGCGGGACGTTGAAGTTGTCGAGGATGCGGAACAACTCGTACACGGTCTCCGGCCCGTCCGCGGTCTTTCGGGCCGATTGCGTGAACGCCACGGCACGAACGAACCGCGAGGGCGGCGTGAAATCGCCCGGCAGGCCGATCATGCCGCTTCCGCCGCCCAATGGTGCGAAGTTCATGTCCTCGAGCTTCTTGCTCGGCAGCGCGACGGCCGAGAGGTTCAGGTAGTTCCGCAGGTTGGTCTCGTGCCAGTCGTAGCTCGGCGAGTTGGTGATCACGCCCAGCGGCGCATCGAAGATCACCAGCTCACCTTTGAGATACTCGATGACGATTGCCTTGCCTCCGGGCTCGACGACGATGAAGTGAGCTGGCGGGGGGATGGCGATCACTGGCGCGATGACGGGCGTAACGTAGACTTTGCTGATGGCGACGCGGGCTTCGTCGACCGTGGCACAGGTCGAAAGCAGATACGCGATGACATCGCCGGGGCCCATGCTTTGGCCGGCCTTTTCCGGATCGTACTTCTGATACTCGGCGAAGCCGGGGTGGTAGAACCCGCCGACGGCGAGCCCCCTTTCGTTCATGCCGTCAAGGGTAACCTCCGCGTCCAGTCCGTCGAGCCCGACGAACCCGTACGGCCCTTGCCAGGCCATGCCGGGCTTCTTGTCGGGAGTGTGGGCCGTGAACTTGTACCCGCGGGGGTAGATCACCACTTGCGAGTTGAGATCGAACGATCCCCACTCCATCGTCCGGCCGTATACCACCGCGCCGTCCCGGGCTTTGAGGGTAATGCCGGTGCACGCGATGACCTCGCGCGCCGCCAGCACAGCCACAAGACTTGCAGCGAATGCGATCAGGGTGATTCTATGGAAGATCATGGGATGGGACTTCAGTGGGTGTGTCATGGACGCCTAACGACCAAGCTCAGCGGACCGGCCCGCCGAGGGTGACCTTGATGTTATCGGAAGCCGCCGCGGCGGGCCGGGTCCGTTGCAGTGCGAGGTTAGGCAGCTTTCCTGAACGGGTATCGCTTCCCCCTCGCCGGCCAGTGCCTTCTACAGGACCGACGCACCGGCGGGCAGGCCGCCACAGTCACCCGGAAGACGGCTACCACTGCCTCCCGGCCACGTTTCGCGGCTCCGGGGCAACGAACTCTTATCCGGGACCCGTTGTTTGACCTCTCGCATCGCCAAGGAAACTTAAATGATGTGCTGCATGCATGGCGTGAAATCTCTCGAACGATTCCTTCGACATTGCACCAAAACCGGGATGAGGCATAAGTGCCTCAGTGCTCTCGCGGAACCGAGTGATGCTTTTCTGCAGAGCCTCGAACTCACCGGCGTCACACACGTCGGAAGGGGGCACAAAACGTGAAGCCGTACGAATCCCAGCGGGTGAATCACCCCGGATCAATCGAGGTAAAAGAAACCCGCGAAGAAACGGACGAAGGGGGTAGCCGAGCACCACCGACCACGCCGGATACCCGTCGACGCTTGCATCGATTGTCGCCCCAATATGATTGCAGATTTGTCCGAGCGACCAGTTGCCGTGGCGAGTATATCCCGAACGCAAGAGGCGGCGGCATTCGTCGACCACAGCATCCAGGTCCCCAAATTCCAGTTTGCGACGCAAGATGTCTCCATTATTTATTAGGTCGAATCGAGCCGCCTAACGACCAAGCTCAGCGGACCGGCCCGCCGAGGGAAGCCATCCGAACGACCAAGAAGCGCCGCGGCGAGCCGGGTCCGCTGCAGCGCGAGGTTAGGCGGGATTCCGGTGAGGTCGGATAGGCCGGGCCATGACGACCTTAACCGGCAACACTTACCTGACGCAC
The DNA here is from genome assembly GCF_009177065.1 of Tautonia marina. NCBI lineage: Bacteria > Pseudomonadati > Planctomycetota > Planctomycetia > Isosphaerales > Isosphaeraceae > Tautonia > Tautonia marina. Next base: position 351,355 of record NZ_WEZF01000005.1, on the reverse strand, counting down.
CCTCAGAACTCAAGCGAATCGGGCTTCCTGCCACGAACACCCGCCGCGAACAGGTAAATGGCAGCGGTGATCAACGCCGAGATGACGGAAATGCCCAAGACCTCAATCCACGGGACCGAGTAGAAGAAGTGCTTGATCGCTCCCTCGAACTCGCTGGTGTAATTGAAGCCGAAGCCGGTTCGCCGAGGCAGGAACATGATTGCTGCGATCATCACGGCGGAATTGAACAAGCAAAGCGAGAAGAAGATCTGATTTCGTTTCATGCCGGCACTCCCCTCATGCACCCATCGGGCCAACGCGGTGGGTTACCCCGCCGCGGAACAAGACTGTTCCTCGGCTATTCGTCAGAATCGACCGGATATTGAACCTTCCACCGCCTAACGACCAAGCTCAGCGGACCGGACCGCCGAGGGTAAGCCACGATTGACCGGCGAGCGCCGCGGCGGGCCGGGTCCGCTGCAGCGCGAGGTTAGGCGGCGCATCCGGGTAGGATGCGTCGCGACGCCCTACACGCCCGGCCTCAGCCCAAGAACCCCTCCATGAAGCCGGTGATTATGAAAACCCCGAGGCCCGCGACAGCAGCGCCCACGATCCCGAGCAGCGGGCCACCCCAGAGGAATCCGGCGGCCCCACCCGCCAATGCCGCGAGCGCGATGATCGCGACCCGCAGGAGGAACATCCTACCGACGATCTCGGACTCCGATGATGTCGGCTCGGGGGTTGCTCCGGCGGCCGCGATGTCCGCTCGGGCGCGGGCAATCGCGTGGCCACAGCTTGGGCATCCCGTCGAGTTGTTTTCGAGCGGAGTGCCGCAGGCCGGACAAGGACGCATCGATCTCCCCCGATTGCCGCCTAACGACCAAGCTCAGCGGACCGGCCCGCCGAGGACAAACTTCATGTTACCAGAAACCTCCGCGGCGGGCCGGGTCCGCTGCAGCGCGAGGTTAGGCGGACTGGCTGCGTCGCGACGTTCGCATGAGCAGGCGGCCGAGCGCGGCGAAGAGGCCGAGCAGGGCGCTGAGCACGACCCCCATGAGGGCGATGCCCCACGCGTCGCCCGCAGGCACAGGCCGACCCGCCAGGGCCGCGCCCACCGGGGGCCGGAGCACCTGCAGGGTGCAGATCAGGCCGACCGAGACGGCGAAGAGGAGGAGCGACGCGACCAGCCGGGTTCGCCCGCGGCCGCGGCGGACGAGGAGCATCGAAGTCGCGGCCCAACCCAGCGCGATGACCGGCGGCACCAGGGCTCCCAGGAAGGAGGGGTCGACGATGCCATACTCCCAGAGGCGCACGGCCGGCACGGCGCAGGCGCAGGCGACGGCGGCATAGACGACGAGCCCCATCAGCTGGCGGATCGTGAACGCCGGACGGATGCGATGACGTCCGCTGATCGGCTCGCCTCGCCGCATTGCTCCGCCCCTCCGCCGCCTAACGACCAAGCTCAGCGGACCCGGCCGCCCGATGAGCGATGAACAGAACAGAAACCGTCGCGGCGGGCCGGGTCCGCTGCAGCGCAAGGTTAGGCGTTTCTCTCACCTCGACCGTTCCAGCACTTGCTAGGACTGCTTAATAAGTGGGTCGGGCAGCCATAAGCCTTTATTATTGAACTTGTAGTCATTCAGCCAGCCTCGGACATCTCCTCCATTCTTGAGTTCGATCCCCAGCATGCTCAACTCCGATTTGTTGTACTTTTTCATTTCTGAAAACTCTGCAATTGTAACAATCATACCAACATGCCAGCCGTACTTCTGCCTTTCTGCGGAAATTGCGCCGATGACTCGATCAATTACTTCCACGCCCACATTGTCTTTCCACCTTTTAACTTCAACGAAATACCTGAGGGTGATTCCCAATTTATCGACTTTCTGCAGGGCGATGATGTCTGCCGCCGTTTCAGAGTTTCGGCCGACAATTTGGACGCCTTCGTATCCCCAACTGGCAAAAAATTCAGCAACCAAATGCTCGAAAATCTGCCAAGGAATTTTACGCAGATCTTCCGCGTGCTCTTTCAAGTGTGAGATCAAATATGGAGTAAGCTCTTTCGCCTGTTCGACGACCTCTGTGACGTCAATCCTTGGCGTGTTGTCCGCTAAATCCCGCTTCTGAAGTTCTTCAAGAACTGCCTTTCTGGCTTTATTGTATTCACGGCTAACTGTCGAGGGGCTGACCTTGAAGATTCGCGCAACTTCTTCGGTTGTGTACCAGTAACCATCACCATACCCAGTGCGAAGCAAAAAAATATGCTTTTGCCTGTATGGCAACGCTTCGGCTATGGCCTTGATCGTGGTGTCCAGTCCCGACGTAGCCATCTACGGTTCACTCTTCGTTTGCTCGATTCCGCCTAACGCCCAAGCTCAGCGGACCGGCCCGCCGAGGGTGTGTTACGACTGACGAGAAACCCGCCTGGCGGGCCGGGTCCGCTGCAGCGCGAGGTTAGGCGGAACCGATCCGCGGTCATCGGCCCAGGGCCTTGTACCCCCGGATTGCCTTCCGCATCCCGACCAGGCCCCAGATGGTGAACAAGACCGCGTTGATGAGTGTGATGAAGCCAAAGACCATGGCGCGAATCTCGTTGTCCTCGCCGACGGCTCGCCCTCCGACGGAGGCATTCAGGCACGCGGCGAACAGGAGCGCCCCCGTCGCCAGGAAGATTGCCGAAGAGATGGTGGCGGACGCGAGATGCACCGCTGTCGCAAGGTCCTTCCGGTCCATCGAGGAGTTCTCGCCCACAGTGTCAGCCCCCGCCGCCTAACGCCCAAGCTCAGCGGACCGGCCCGCCGAGTACAGCCTTGATGATACCAAGAAGCCGCCGCGGCGGGCCGGGTCCGCTGCAGCGCGAGGTTAGGCGGTCCCCAGCGGCGTACTCTCGAAGTCACGCAGCTCAAGGACACCATACTCGGGACAGCTCCCGACGGTGAAGAATACGCGACGGCCCTCGGCCTCGTAGTAGCAACGTGGCGAACCGCCGACGCGAAGGAGCGATTGCATCTCGTAGTGGCCCGGCCCGCGATACGGCTCGTAGGTATGGCTCCCCGGGGAACGAGCACCCTCAGCCCCGAGGAAGAGGCCAACCGCCAAGCCGTCGCAGAAGAACTCCGGGCCGTAGACAGTCATTCTGCCGACGCCGCCTAACGACCAAGCTCAGCGGACCGGCCCGCCGAGGGATAGCCTTGATGTTACCAGGAACCTGCGCGGCGGGCCGGGTCCGCTGCAGCGCGAGGTTAGGCGGCGTCCGCCGCAGGGAGAGCTTGACATGCAAGGTCGCGAGCCCCTTTCCGCGTTTCAGCGCACGATGATACGGCTGACCGTCGAGGTAGGCCCACTCGCTTGCGACATAGCCGGGCGCCGAGGCTCGAAACCAGAGCCAAGGGAGGTGAACGGCGAATGTGTCCTTCCTCAGGCTCTTGGTCCCGAAACACATGCAGTCGGACCATTCTCTCACGAGCTTGCCGGACGCATCGGCCTGCCGCGAGTAGAGCGATGCTTCGCGGTCCTCGGCGCAGAACCCGCCGCCTTCCGAGCGGAACTCGATTGCCGCCGACGGCACCGGCCGACCGCTGTCTGCATCCGTGACGACGAAGACAGCCCGCAAGTCGGTGTGCCCGACCCAGTGGGAGCCGTAGTCGAACAGTAGGAACGTCAGGCCGAGGAGGGCGACGACGAGGCAGGCCAACGCGACCTTCCACGGCTTCGCCATGCGTCACCGCCTCCGCCGCCTAACCTTGTTTCGGCGTACGATTCATCGCATTTGCGACAGACCGACGTCCGAATATTCGTGGTACAACACGACTGAATGCTCGTCTCATGGTCAATGTCTCGGCAATCGCCGGAGATTGCAAGGAAATTCTCGGGCTTCCACGGTGGGACCATCGGGGCATCGGCGGACTCGCCTCGACGCCACGTCGGCCGGATCGTCGGCCTCCTGTCCCGTCCTTGCGGCTGGTTCCGAGTCGACGCCCTCGACACCGAACAGGCTTGGCGGTCAGGAATTCGGGTTCATTGTGCGATTTCGTATGACCAAAAACCGGCTCTGACACGATGGTAATGTCAACGGAGATCGTGCGCGGTCATCGCGTTGCGGTCCCGAGTGATGCACCTGTGAACGTCACCCGAGCCGGAGTTCCCAATCATGCCCAGCCTTCGCCAGATCGAAGCCAACCGCCGCAACGCCCAGAAATCGACCGGCCCGAAGACCGAGGCCGGAAAAGCCAAGGTCGCCCGCAACGCCCTGAAGCACGGCCTGGCCGGTCACGGCGTCGTCCTCACCGACGAGATGACCGCGGCCATCGAGGAACGCAAGCGGCACTGGATCACGCAGTATCGCCCCGACAGCCCCGCCCAGCTCTGGCGGTTCGAGCGGATCGTCATCGAATCGGTCCGGGCCGATGGTTGCGTCCATCGCGCCGTGGCCCTCCGCGACGAACTCGCCCAGCGGGCCGCCGAATCCTGGGACGATGACCGCGCCCTCGATGTCGAACACCTCGGTCTGTCCCTCGCCGACCACCCCGAGGTCATCCAGCCAACCCTCCTCCAGAGCCGGCACGGCGTCCTCTGGCTCCTCGACCGCTGGGACGACCTCGCCGACCGCCTCGACCGCACCTCCGGCGACCTGAGCGATGCGGATCTGTCCCACCTGCTCGACCTGCTCGGCGTCCCGGCCTCCGACCGAAACGACGCCCGATCTCGATTGGTCGGAACCGGTTCCGACGAGCGTCAGGCGGTGGCCTCCCTCCTCGCCGACACCCGAACCGACCTGCAACACCGGCTCGACTCGTACCTGATCGACCGCGACGAGCGCGCCCGGATCGACGCTCAGGCCGGATTGAACGACGATTCGGTCGCCGTCCGCCTCCTCGACCGCTACGAAAATCAGGTCCTCCGCCGCCTCCGCCAGGCCGAGGCCGATCTCCGGCGCCTCCAGGGGCCGCATCCCGCCGACCCGGTCCCGGCTTCCCCATCTCCCCAGGCCGGGCCGAACTCCCCCGCCGATCTCCCCTGCCCGCCCGAGGCGCCGACCTCTTGCCGACCTCCCCAGCCCGAGCTGTCGCCCCAGGCTCCGGCCCCGGTCACGGGTCCCTCGGCGCGGCAACAACCGATTCCCCCGCCGAAGCGGCCCGACCGCTCCCGACCCGACGCGCTCCGGCCTTCATCCCCTTCCGGCTCCGCCGCTGCCGACGCTCAAGCCGATCGATCCACCCACCCGAGCCTCCCCAGGCCCGCCAACCGCCGCGAGCGCCGGGCCTTCAAAGCCTGGAAACGTCGCCACCCCGGCTGAGCCGGTTCGCTCGGTTTACAACAAGGAAGACCAAACAAAGCCAATCATTCCCTCGCCTCGACCTCGACCGGCACGCGCACCAGTTCCCCCTCGAACCGATCCCAGCCGAACCAGACGGCCAGGGCCCCCGGATGATGCCTCCGGACCCACCGCGTCGCCTCGTCGAGCCGGTCGATCCGCTCGGCGTCCGTCTCGGCATCGAGCGCCTGCACCAGTACCGCGGCCAGCCCGGCCTCGGGAGATTCCTGGTTAGCGGCATCCCGTAACTGGTTTGCTTCATTGCGGTTGTAGCGAGACGCCTCGGCCAGCGTGTACAGAGCCCAGAGGCGAATCACCGGGTCGTCATGCTCGCTCAGTTCGCGGAGGGGCACCGGCTCAATCGCTTCCCCTGCCCCCGATCCGTATGCCAGCGGGCGGAGCATCAGCAGCCGGAACCAAGCGGGCCAGCCGTCCCCCTCGCTCCGAGCCACGGCCATCGCATAGGCTCTTGGGTCGCCGGTGGCGGCCTCGGCGGTCAACGACTCGGCGATCAGGTAGCGGGCCAGGTCGGGCAGGTCGCGTCGGATGGCGATGTCGTACCGTTGCCGCTCGGTCGTCTCCGGGTTCCTCGCCAGGCGGTCGGCCGCGTTGACCCGCTCGACCACCCCTCGGTTCGGGTCGTGCAGGACGTACACATCCCGCCAGACCTCTCGGAGCGACCAGACCCCCCAGCCGAACCAGAGGATCAATCCCGCCAGGATCACCAGCCCCCCCAGCGCCAGGTACCAGAAGGCCCCATACTTCTCCAGGTTCGACCGCTGCTCCCACGGTTCGAGCGTCACGACCGGCAGGCTGGGCAAGGCTGGCTTGCCGTTCTCCGGAGGGGGTGATGACGAGGACTCCGACATGGCTTGCATCCTCCCTTGGCTCAGTTCGACTCCGGCCCGGCCGACCTCAGCCCGTCCTTGCTGCCGCCGTTCCAGGTCCCGGGCGGCTTCCCGCTCATCCCCAATCCGATTCCCCCGATCGACGGGGTCCTCCTCCTGGTTCACCAGGAACCGCGGCCGAGGTCGGTCCTCGTCTCCCGACATCCTCGAACCGTTGTACCCGATCGGAGCCGACCCTCCCAGCCCCGGCATCTTGGCTCCCGGAGCGGACGCCCGAACGCGCAGGGAACGCCCCGAATGCTCGCTCGCTTCTCCTGCCCCCGCGCTCCGTCGTTGCCCCCCCCAAGCGTGACGGGGGCCGATCCTCCGGGTACGCTACCGCCATCAATCTCGCCCGATTCCTTCCGGACAGGCGATCCTCAGACCCCGCTCGGGAGCCCGAACGATGCGCATCCTTTGGTACGGACACGCCGCCTTCCTGATCGATACCGAGGGGACTCGGATCATCCTCGACCCTTACACCTCGGCCGACGCCGGCTCCTACGCCCCGATCGCCGACCCGGCCGATTTCGTCGTGGCCAGCCACGAGAACGCGAAGTACCACAGCGGGCTCTCGGAGATCGTCCCCCCGTTCCAGTACCTCCTGGGCACCGAGTTCCCCTCGGAAGGGGTCGAGGCCCGTGGCATCCGCTTCGAGGCCCTCCCCGTCTTCGAGACCCCGGAGAAGCTCCCCGGCGACGAGGTCACCATCCTCCACTTCCGCGCCGAAGGCCTGCACATCGCCTTCCTCGGCGACCTTGGCCATGCCCTCAGCCCCGACGAACTGGCCCGACTCGGCCAGCCCGACATCCTCCTGTTCCCCGCCGGAGGCCCGCCGACGATCGACTTCCCACTCATCCCCCCCCTGGTCGAGGCCCTCGCCCCCCGGCTCATCCTCCCGATGCACTACCTGACCCCGAAGATCAACCTGAAGATCCAGCCCGTCGAGCGCTTCCTGGACGCCTTGCCCGACTGGCCCGTCGATCGCCCCGGTGCCTCGTCGATCACGGTCGATCCCTCGACCCTCGGGCCGCGTCGGATCGTCGTCCTCGACTCGGCCCGATAGCCTTGTCCGATTCTCCTTCGGGATCACAACCGAAGGCGTGGGAGGACCCCGAGCACCGCCTTCGCCTCGCCGCGAACCGCTTCCCTCGGAGTCCTTCCGCGATGACGCTCGAACCCCTTGTCACGCTCGGCAGTTCGCACCGCTCGCGGGCCGATCGGCCGGGCAACGGTGAAGCCTCACAGCGCTGCGTCGAGAATGGCGAGGAGTTCCGCGTCGGTTAGCGCCACCGGATTCCCCTTCATGCTGCTGGCCCGCTGAGCGACCGGGATGATGGTGTCGAACATCTCACGCGACAGCCCCGCCGCGCCGAGATTCGGGATCTGGAACGCATCGCATCGGGCTTGAACCCAGGCCACGCCGTCGATTGCCTTCGCCCCTGGATCGCCCGTCAGGATGCGAGCCACCTCCGTGTAACGATCGAGAATCGCCGGGTCGCCTCGATCCTCGATCGCTCGGAGGTTGGTTTCCATGACGATCGGCAACAGCCTTGCGCAGATCGCGCCGTGGGCGTGGCCGGTGGCTCCGCCCAGCACTCCCGCGAAGCCGTGAACTGCCCCCAGGCGAGCATTGGCCAGGGCGATCCCTCCACAAAGGGCCGCCAGCGCCATGTCCTCTCGGGCGGCGAGGTCCGAACCATCCTCAAAGGCTCGGGTCAGCGATCGCGCCCCCCGGACGAGCCCCTCACGGCAGATGCCGTCGGTGATCGGGTTGGCCGCGTTGCTGACAAACGGCTCGATCAGTTGCGTCAGGGCATCCATGCCGGTGAAGGCGGTGACGTGCGGGGGCATCGAGACGGTCAGCTCGGGGTCGATGATCGCCAGCCGAGCCAGCAGGTGAGGGCTCCGCAGACTCGCCTTCACCCGATGTTCGGGCACGTCGAGCACCGCGTTCCGAGTGACCTCGGTTCCCGTCCCCGCCGTGGTGGGCACGGCGATGAAGGGCACACCGGGCTTCTCCAACGGCTGGCCCTTGCCGACCAGTTCCAGGTAATCGAGCACGGCTCCCGGATTGCCGAGCAAGCCCGCCACCGCCTTCCCGAGGTCGAGGACACTGCCACCCCCCTGGGCGATCACCAGGTCGCACCCTTCCGCTCGGGCGAGTCGGGTCGCCTCGTCCACCTGATGCGTGGTCGGTTCTGCGCTGACCGCGACCACCACCGACGCGATGCCGACCTCCGCCAAGCCCGCCGACAGCCCTTCACGTCCCCGCTCGGAGCCTCCCAGCACCACGAGGGCCCGGTGGCCGAGGTCGCGGGCCAGGCGGGGGAGCATCGCAGCCTTCCCCGACCCAAAAAGGATGCGTCCGGCCGTGGCAAACTCGAAGATCATAAGCGTTACGCCTCGGCATCGACCGCGTCGAACTTCACGCTGAACCGCGGCACCGCCATCATGTCTGCGACCGTCTCGGCCCACTTCTGGTAGTGAGCCGTCTGCTTGTGTGCCGCCGGAGCGTCTGGCGTCCGGTAGATCTCGACCAGCAGGAACCGGGTCGGATCATCCTGCTGCTGAAACACGTCGAACCGCGCCACTCCCGGCTCTTGCCGGCTGTTCCTCGCATTCTCCACCGAGGCCGCCTTGAACGCCTCAACCTGATCGGGCTTCACCTGGATGTGCACATGGACAATCAACATGGGGAGTTCTCGGATCGATCGGGACCATTAAGACCAAGGCACCACCACGGCGGTCTAAGCCCCAGTTCTGGGGGTGTCCCTCAGATCTGATCGAGCTTCCGCCTGCGGCTGCGAGCCTTCAAGCAATCGGGGCACTGACCCGTGATGACAAACTTGTGATTCTCAGCCCGGAAGCCAAATTGCTCGGCGATCACGTCTCGGATGCGCCGGATCTCGTCGTTGCGGAACTCGACAATCGCCCCGCACTCGGTGCAGTGCATGTGGTCGTGGGACGGATAGCCGTAGTTGTGCTCGTAGGCCGACCGATTGGTCAGCCGAAGCTCCCGAAGCAAGCCGGCCTCGACCATCAGGCGGAGCGTCCGGTAGACGGTCGATCGACTGACCCGACGACCAGCCTCACGCAGATCAGCGACCAGTTCGTCCGCGTCGAAATGCTTGTGGGAATTGAAGATATGGTTGACCAGAATCCGCCTCGGCTCCGTCAGTTTCTCGCCCCGAATTTCCAGAAACTCGCGGAACTTCTCCTCAGGGCTTTCTTTAACCTGGAGCGGTTCGAGGTCGGCAGGTGGCGTCACGATGCTCATTCCTGTGAGGCGGTTCTCGGGACGTGGCGATCGACCGTGGACCAGGTGGTTTCGGCTCGGAATCGAGAACAATTCTCGATTATAGCGCCTTCCACCAATCGCGGCCAGGGGAACCCACCTCAGGGCGTTCGATCCTCAGGGACGTGGATCCAGCGATGCCCTCGGGTCGACCCGGGCTGGTGGCTCCAGCCCGGGGTCAGACCCAGGTCGTCACGACCGCGGGGGTCGTCTCGGTCAGAATCCGGAGAGCTCGGAGAGCAGGTTATCGAGGGCTCGCTCCAGCTTCTCGGGGGTCTCGTAGGTCCCCTCGGCGATCTGCTGACGGATGGCCTCGACCTTCTCGTGGCGGATTTCCGGCAGGCTATGAATGCCGTCGAGCACCAGCCCGAGTTGCGAGATCTCGACCTGATCCTTCGGCGCGGCGGCCGGGGCGTTGGCCGTGGATTCGACGCTGAAGGAGGCCAGTCGGGGGTAGATCGGTTGCGGGCCCTGGGGGCCGCCGGCGCCGTGGATTTCCATGGTTTGCGTCTCCTTTTGCACCTGGGAGAGACCCTGCCGATCGATTCCGGCTCGGCCTCGAAGTTCTGGCCCGGCGATCTCGACCCCCCGCCCCCCTCGTGAGGGCAAGGCCGCGGTCGAGGGCTTGAGGACCATCACAATCATTTCGTCTGTCACTTAGATCGGCCGGAAGCTGGAACGAATTTAACCGAAAATGCGAAAATCCCGGGATCGATTCAGACGTTTACTCCCGATTCATCAGACCGCCCCCTCGGCTTCGATCCGGTTGCGGCTGGGCCTGGATGCCCTGGGCCAGTCCTCGCATCATCGGTTCGAGCTGGGCGTTGATCGCCGAGGCTCGCTGGAGCATCTGGTCGACCGCCTGCTGTTGCTGGGGGGTCTGCATCTGCGTCCGCAGGGCCTGGAGGTGCTTGACCGCGTCGTTGAACTCGCTGGCCGCCTTCAGCACGACGTTGGCCGTGTCGAAGTTCGCCAGGGCGATCTCGGCGTCTCGGCCCGGCTTGTACAGGGGGCTGATCAAGAGCGGATTCGCCCGGATCTTCTCAACTGTCATCCGCCCCGAGTCGGTAATGTCCCGCACGTTCCCGATGGTCCGCTCGATGTTCGCCCGGTTGTTGACCAGGATGCCCGAGATGTTCCCCAGCGAGATGTCGGCCTGATACAGGACCCGATCGGCCCGCATCCGGGTCTCGTCGAGGTTCTCGGCCAGTTCTCCGAGCTTCGGCCCGTACTGCTGGAGCATCACGTTCGATTTGGCCGAGAGGTGCCGGACGTTGTCCACCGTCTCGGCGATCCCCTCCCGATTCTCGACGACGGCTCCTTCCAGTTCGTCGATCAGGGTGACCGCCTGCGCGAGCAGGGCCTCGATCCGTTCGGTCATGGCGTCGAGTTTGCCCGAAGCTCCGGCCACGGCCGGCCCGGCAATCTCGGTCGCGTGCTGAACGTCGTCGGCCGCCTGCTGGAAGGCGGCGAGCGTCTTCTGGAGCCTCGGCGAGATGTCGTCGATCGTCCGCCGAACCTGGCCGATCGTATGGCTCAGGTGGTCACGCTCGACCGGACCGAGCCCGACCTGTTCCAGCAACGGATCGAACAGGGAACTCTCGATGCCCTCGATCGGCTGACCCGGAACCCAGGCCACCCCCGACTCTCCCACCGAGGCGATATTGACGCTCGACGAGCCGGTCAGGCTCGACGCGATGACGATCACCGCGTCCTGCTTCAGGCGGGTTGCCAGGTCCCGCGCGATCGACAGGCGGACCCGGGCGCGCAGGGCCCCCTCGTGGTCCACGATGTCCACGTCCGACACCCGGCCCGCCTCCAGGCCGGCGATCCGGACCGGATGGCCGGGGCGGATCCCCTGGCCGTCCCGGAAGAAGACGTCAATCGAGGTGCGATCGGCCACCAGGTAGCCCGGCCCTCCTCCGGCCACGACGACCAGGCCAAGCAGGCCGGCCGCCGCCGCCACCAGGACCAGGCCGACGCGGGCGTCTCGGATCGTCGAGCGGCTCATGGGGGTTTCCGTCTCCAAGTGTCGGGGCGGGCATCGCCCGTCCCCTCGTCAGGTCGGCAGGACCGTCGGGCCGAACGCCGGCCCCGCCAGGTACACGAACAGGAACCACGACAGGTTGACCGCGAGGATCAGGGCCATCGCCAGGCAGCAGGCCCGCAGGCCCGCCAGGTGCGGCGGCAACGCGTCGCGCCGGGCCCCCTCGAAGCAGGCGACCGTGGCCGCGATCGAGCCGAAGGCGACCCCCTTGACCACCAGGCCGACCACGTCTCGCATCCAGAGCATCTCGGCGAACGTGTGGAAGAGGGTCTCGATCGGGATCCCCAGGATCACGTGGGCGATCCGATAGCCGACGAACGTCCCGACGGCCGTGCCCCAGGCGGCCAGCACCGGCCCCATCAACGCCGCGGCGAGCAGCCGGGGCAGGGTCGCCCGGGCGTCGCTCGGCCCCGATCGTTCGTCGGCCCGGAGGCCCAGCGTCACGTCCCGGTCGGCAATCCAGCCGGGATCGGCGTCGATCTCCGGCCGAGGCCGGGTCCGCAGCTCGACCGTCGCCCGGCTCGCCAGCAAACCGGCCAGGATGAACCCCGAGAGCAACGGGCCTCCGTTGCGAATGAGGCCGACACCCACCACCGGACCCACCCCGGCCTCGAATGTCGCGCCAAAGTATGCTTGCATGGACAAGAATGAGCCCATGCCGATGTGCACGAGTCCGACGATGGGCAAGCCGGCGAGGATCAGCCAGTCGAGCTGTGCCATCGTGGCCGCGCGGAGCGACAGGGTGCCGCTCGGCCTCGGCTCGGCAATCGCAGAGAAGGCCCGGATCGGCCAGAGTGCCAGGCCGCCGACATAGGCCAGCAGGTGGACAATAGGCCGGATCGGCCCGAGCACGCTCGGCAAGGGATCGGGTTCGATCGTGGCGGCGATGCGGTCGGACATGGTCCGGCCCTCCCTGGCCGGGGGTCGTTCTCGGGGTGGCTACTCAATCAGCGTCGAGGGGCGTTCCCGGCCCGAGGCACTCGCCGACGATCCGAGGTCGAACCATCCTGTGATGCCCACCACGACCGCCACCGGGCCGCGGCGGCGGCTCGATCCTCCGGAGTCCCGTACGGGATGAACCCGAAGTCCTGGCCGGTCCGCTGCCGGAGGGCCTCGTGGCTTGACAGACGGACGACCGGGTCCACGTCGTTGAGGTGCTCGATCAGGGCCGGAATCGCCTGGGCATCGCTCACCGAATCGTCCAGTCCCGCCGCCCTGGCCCGGACGAACGGCGCCGGATCGTTCAGCTCCGCGAAGTCGCGAACGCCGGAACGACACCCCGAGAACAGGGCGATGAAGGTCATCACCACCAGCACGATCCGGAGTTGCCAGCCATTCATCCCAGCCGCCTTTGGTTCCTCGGTTCCTTCCGAAGACTCGGCCCGGATCGTGCGACCCAATCGGGGCACGCCTGGCGCGATCGGGGCGGAGCTTACCCGAAGCCCCCGGATCGGGCAATGCCGGTCGGGCTGGCGAGCCGACCCTTCGCGTGAGTTGCCTACCCGAGGCTCATGCCGAACCGGCTCCTCAAGGGGTTTCCGGTCGCTCCCCGGCCTGTCGTCTCAGCTCGTTCACATAAGCATGGGCAAACCGGATCGGGGTCGAAAGGCGGTATTTCCCGGTTGTTTCCAGGACGATTCGGATGGCACCGTCGAGGTCGCAACGATGGCCCGGAGAGACGAAGACCGGGTTCGTCCGGCGTTTCGTGCGGAGGGCAACGCCGATCGTCTCCCCAAGATGGATCAAGGGCGATCGATCCCCCCGCTCCGGGCCGGGCGCCTCGAAGGTGCCGCACAGGCGAGACTTGCCACACCCGACGGTCGGCAGGTCGATCCAGAGGCCGAGGTGCGAGGCAATGCCCAGGCGTCTCGGGTGGGCGATCCCCTGGCCGTCGCAGATCAGGACGTCAGGACGGTTCCTCAGGCGATCGAACGCCTCGAGCACGGCAGGGGCCTCCCGGAACGAGAGCAGGCCGGGGACATACGGATAACGAGCGGTTGCGATCAGGCCGCTTCGCTCCACGACCGCGTCCGTCTCGGCATCAATGACGACCACGGCGGCGAAGAGGCGGTCGTCGCCTCGGTTGTACGAGGCGTCGGCTGCCCCGATCAGGCGACAGGGACCCAGCGGCGACGTCGTGTCGAGCCGGGCGGCCAGATCGCGCTGAAGGACACGGGCCTCGTCGGGAGCAAGGTCCCAGCGGTGGAGCGGCTCTCGGGGCATCGGTGCGCCTCAGGCGGTTCGGACCATCCCCGCGGTCACGCGGGAGATGGCCTCGGCGGCTTGCTCGGCCTGGGATCGGGAGCAGTCCAGATGGGTGACCGCCCGGAGGATCTGAGGTCCGAGCGCACTGACGAGCACCCCCAGTTCCCGGAGCCGATCAGCCACCTCCCGAGCCGTGCCGACCTCGGGATCGACCGCAATCCAGACGAGGTTCGTCTCGACCGGCCCCGATTCGAGGGACAGGCCGGGAGCCTGTTCGATCGCTTGCGCAATCATTTGCGCATGTGCGTGGTCTTCGGCGATCCGGTCTACGTGGTGTTCCAGGGCGTGCAGCGCGCCGACCGCGATGATCCCCGCCTGCCTCATGCCGCCGCCCAGGGCCTTGCGGAGCCGGTGAGCCTGGCGCATGAGATCGGCCGATCCGGCGATGGCCGAGCCGACGGGAGCCCCGAGCCCCTTGCTGAAGCAGATCGAGACGGTGTCGAACTCGGCCGCCCAGTCGCGGGCCGGGACGCCCGAGGCGACCACGGCGTTCATCAGCCGGGCACCGTCGAGGTGCATGGCCAGGCCGTGCTCGCGGGCCCAGCCCGAGATGGCGCGGACCGAGTCGATCGGCTGGACCCGGCCGCTGGCGCGGTTGTGGGTGTTCTCCAGGCAGACGAGGCGGGTGCGGACGTAGTGCTCGTTGTCGGGCTGGATCTTGTCCCGCAGGTGGTCGACGGTGATCAGGCCTCCGTGCGGGTTGATCGTGCGGGCCTGCACCCCCCAGTGCCGGGCGATGCCCCCGGCCTCCCAGACATAGACATGGGCGCGAGCGTCGCAGATCAACTCATCTCCCGGCCCCGCATGCAAGCCGATGCCGATCTGATTGGCCATCGTGCCCGAGGGGACGAACAGGGCGGCCTCCTTGCCGAGCAGGTCCGCCACCCGGGATTCGAGGGCGAGGACGGTCGGGTCCTCCCCGTACACGTCGTCGCCCACCTCGGCCTCGGCCATCGCCCGGCGCATGGAGGGGGTGGGCTGAGTCACGGTGTCGGATCGGAGGTCAATCAATGATCGGGTGCTCATTCCTGAGATCCTTCGGGCGAGGCTGGGGTCGCTCGGGGGGCGATGAGGGTGCGGGGGGTGCCGTCGATGGGGCGGGCTTCGGGGTCTTCCGGGGCGCGGTCGAGGCAGAGGAAGGCGAAGAGGTCGGCCATCTCGCTCGGGGTGATCTGCTCCTCCAGGTTCTCGGGCATGAGGGAGAGCGGGCTGACCTGGACCTCCTCGACCTGGTCGCGGGGGATGACCTCTCGCTCGCCCCCCTGGAGCTTCAGGACGATCCGACGGTCGTTGTCTTCCTCGACCAATCCGGCGAGGATGCGGCCGTCGGCGGTGGCCACGATCGTCCCTTGATACGAGGCGCCGATGACGAGGCTGGGGTCGAGTACGTTCGAGAACAGTTGTTCATACGAGCCTCGGCCGTTGCCGGTGAGGTCAGGGCCGACCTGTTCCCCCTTGCCGTACATCTGGTGGCACTGGGCGCAGACACGCTCGAAGACGAGCCGGCCAGCGATGGGGTCGCCGTGGGCCTCGTTCAGGGCGTTGCGCACCTGAGCGAGGATCTGTTCCCGGGCCGGGTCGCGCCCTTCGCGGACGGTGCCCCAGGTCTGGCGGACGAGGTCGGCCAGGTCGCGGTCGGGGCTTTCCAGCAGGGCGCGGACCTGGTTGACGTTGAGGACCTGGGTGGGCAGCTCGCCACGCCCGATCGCTTCGAGCAAGGACCGGGTCCAGGCGGGACGCTGGGTGAGGAGGGCGACGGCGCGGGGTTTCAGCTCGGGCTCGAAGGCAGAGTAGGAGCCGAGGATCAAGTCAGCAATCCGAGGTTCGTTGATCTGGCCGATCGCGGCCAGTACCTCGCCCCGGAAGGCGACGGAACCGGCTTCCGGGCGGGCGATCACGTCGGCGATCGCGGGGAAGACGTCGGCATCCTCGGCCGCGACGAGGACATCGAGCGACGCGCGACGCTCGGCGTCCTCGGCCTCGGGGTCGGCGAACCGCTGGCGGACGAGGGCCAGGGCGTCGGCGTCTCCCCAAAGGGCGGCGAGCCGGGCGAAGGCGGGCCGGATCGGGTCATCCTCATCAACCAGGGTGCGGCGGAAGGCCGGCTGGAGGCCCGCGCGGAGCGAGGCGAGCCGGTCGGAATCGAACCGCCCTTGTCGCACCTGATCGGAAATCGTGGCGAGACTCGCCCGCCGCGAGGAGTGATCAACCGATTCGTGCTCGATGATGAACCGGGCGAGGTCGGCGATCTGTTCCCCGGAAACCGCATCGACGGCGATGATGCGGTCGAGCATCCTCGGCAGCATCTCGGCCAGCGAGGACGACCAGCGCAGGTCGGCACCCTGGAGCAAGTCGGCCAGGCGAGCGACGGCCTCGGGATCGTCGAGCATCGGGTGCAGGTTCTGCCAGACGACGCGGGGGAGCAAGGGGTCGGATTCGGTCTGGCCGAGGACCGCGAGCAGGGTGACCATCGCGTCCATGCCCTCGACCTTGCGGGAGGCGATGGCGAGCTGGAAGCGGACGTCGGGCGAGGGGTCGGCGGCGAGGGTGACGAGCGATGCGAGGACGTCGGGCTCGACCCGTCCCAGGGTTCCGGCGTAGCGGACGCCCCAGGCACGGAAGGTCGGGTCGTCGTGGGCGATCAGGTCGCGGATGAGTTCAGACGTCCAGGCGACGGATCGGTCGATGTCGGGGAAGTGATCGAGCGCGGCGTATCCCTGACCGAGCCATCCCACGAGGGCCCAGAGGGCGTGAAGGCGTCCCTTGCGGCCGAGGTCGTCGGAGAAGACGGCGGCGCGAACCCGGTCGTAAAGCGGGGCCCGGCTGTTGACGACGCTGCCACGCATGAGCCGTTCGGTCAGCAGGCGCTGGGCGATGTCGCGGTCGTAGACGTTCGGGCTGTCGAGGAGCCGGATGAGGGAATCATCACGCTCGGATGCGAGATCGAAGTTCGCCCGGCGCGGGGTGTCGCCGTAGCGGACGCGGTAGAGACGCCCCTTGAGGCGGTCGATGCCGGCGGGGTCGCGGTTGGCGTCCTGATAGCAGTGGTAGCGGTCGTACCAGTCGAGGATGTAGAGGGAGCCGTCGGGGCCGACCTTCTGGACGACGGGCATGAACCAGGCGTCGTTGGCGGAGAGGAAGTCGGCTTCGCCGTGGCCCTGGTAGGTGGAGCCGTTGCGGGTGAGGGAATCGACATTGATGCAATTGCCGTGGATGTTCCCCATGTAGAGCTTGTCGCGGTACTCGGCGGGGTAGGCGTCGCTGTCGAAGTAGGTGATGCCGCAGTAGGCGCGTTTCTGATGGAAGTGGTCGACGATCGATTCGATCTTCCAGGTGAACGGCGGGTACGGCCCCCCCTGCCGGTGGTAGTAGCCCGTCTCGACCAGGTGCCAGAGGTGGTCGATCACGCAGGCCGAGGCGAACAGCGAGCCCTCGGGGTCGATGGCGATGCCCCAGGGGTTGCTCGTCCCTTCGCAAAAGAGTTCGAACTTGCGTGTGACCGGGTGGATGCGGAAGATGGCGCAGGTGAATTCGAATGTCTTGCCGTGTTGCTCGACCTTGCTCGGGTTGAAGACGCCGTTCCAGCCGTAGAGCCAGCCGTCGGGCCCCCAGGTGAGGCTGTTGGGCAGCTCGTGTGTATCGAACCGGCCGAAGCCGGAGACGACGACCTGGGGGGGGCCGTCGGCGACGCCGTCGCGGTCGGCGTCCGGATAGAAGAGGATGTCGGGCGCGTTGGCCACCCAGACGCCTCCGTGGCCGACGGCGATCCCCGAGGGGATGTTCAACCCTTCGGCGAAGATTCGCACCGAATCAGCGGAACCATCCCCATTCGTGTCCTCGAGGATCTTCACGCGATCGCGGCCGGGGCCGGGCTCGCGGCGGGGGTATTCGAGGCTCTCGGTGACCCAGATCCGCCCCTTCTCGTCGAAGGTCATGGCGACGGGGTTGACGAGGTTCGGCTCGCCGGCGACGAGCTCGACGGTGAAGCCGTCGGGCACGGTCATCGCGGCGATCGCCTCGGCCGGGCTGCGGGCGGGGTTGGGCGGTCGGTCCTGACCGTGAGGGATCGGGGCGTCCTGGCGGGCCCGGAGCGGCAGCACCGCCCCGAGCGCCATGAGGACCATCGCGGTGAGGACCGACGTCCGTCTCATCATCTTCGCTCCTCGACCGCGATGGCGGCCGGATCAGGGGTGGGCAGCCGGGTTCAGGCAGCCGAGGAAATCGGCGCCGGGTCGCCTGGGGGCCGGCCGGGGGGCGGCTGGCGCCTCGGCGTTCGGGACGACGCGGATCGTGCAGGTCTGGTCCCGGAAGCGGAAGACCTCGAGCGGCGGGCCGACCGGATAGTCCCCGGGCTCCAGGAAGCCTTCGAACATCTGCTCGAGGGGCAGGTGATGGGGGACGTCGCGGACCTGGGAGACGCCCGAACTGCTGTCGGTCTTCGTGGCGAACCAGCACGACTCGCCCGGCATTCTGCCAAAGTCGCCGCCGGATCGGAAGACGCCGAAACGGTCGACCACCGCGGCGAAGTGCTCCCGATGGAACGGCCGGTCGCCGCCCTCGGGGACGGGGCGCCTCATGGAGCCATTCCCGAAGTCCTCGACGAGGAGCGTCATGCCGGCGGGGATGTCGAGTTGCAGCTCGATCAGCGCCAGGTGGGCCGTGCGCCCGAAGTCGGAGGAATGGACGCGGAAGTGCCCGTCCGGGATCGCCTGGCCGGGAGCCCGGGCCGCTGCCGCATCGGGCGGGGCGCCCGCCGCCGCCGGGAGCAGCACGGAGGTGATCAGCAATGCTGTTGTCATCATGCGAAGAGACCCCGGTTCGACAGGATGGGGAGTTCGGAAATCGACGCCGGATCGCCCGAGGGTTGGGCTCGGCCGGCCTGGATCAGCGGTTCTCCCCGACCACGGCCCCGGGGTAGGTCACGGTGATGGTATAGGTCTTTTCCTGGAATCGGAAGGCGTCGACGCTCGAACCGAGCCGGTGGAGGCCGGGCTTCAGCGCGGGGGTCAGGATCTCGTCGAGCGGTTGGTCGGCGGGGATGATGACGGAACCGCCGCCGCCACCGCCGCTGCGGGCGGCCTTGGTGAAGAGCATGAACGTGCTCAGGCCCTCGACCTCTCGGCCGATCGGGGACTGATAGACCCCGAAGCGGTCGAGCATCGCGAGCATGTGGAGCCGGCCGGTGGCCTTCCCCGAGGGGGATGCGATGCTCGAACGGCTCCGCGAGCCCTGCTGGCCGGGGCCTTCCGACCGGATGTCGACGATCGAGCCGACCGGGGCCTCGATCTCGGCCTCGATGGCCATGATGTTGGCCGTCTCGGCGAATTCGAACGAGGCGATCCGAAAGTGCCCTTCAGGGAGCGGGGCGCGTGGGTCCTCGGGCTCGTCCTGGGCGGCGACGACGACGGGGGCGAAGGCGATGGCGAGCAGGAGGCTGAGCGAGATGGCTCGGGGAGGGAATGTCATCGGTGTCCTCCGGAAGATGGGGTTTCCCGGCACGCGGGCCGGTCTGTTCCCGGCCCGAGGGATGAAGCTATCCCCCTTTGGACACGTCGTCCAGTGAAATTCCGACGAATCCTTGTTGCATCGATCACAAGGGTGAGCTGCTGGCCACGCCTCGGGAATGACAAGGCCCGGCCCGGGAGAAGAATCCCGGGCCGGGCTGCTGGAACCGAAGGGGGTGGTCGGCACGAAGGCCGATCACGCGCGGCCGCGGGCGAGGCGGCCGGAGAAGTCGGCCTCGGGGACGGCGGGGGACTCGGGGTCGAACCACTCGGGCTTGAACTCGATCCGGGCGTTGTGCCGCATGGCGAGGTTGCTGGTCAGGGCGATGACGGCGTCGGCCAGGGCGACGGGGCCGGGGCAGCGGGGCTGGTGGTCGGTGTCGCCGTTGTAGTTGCTCGGGTCGCCGTTGCGGATGCAGTAGGCGAAGTGCTCGAGTTCCTCGCGGTAGCCGCGCGAGGGGAGGTCGCCGGGGCCGGCGGCCATCGCGCCGAGCGACTGGGCCTGCGACGGGCCGGCGAGGCTCGGGCTGGTGGCCAGGGCGTTGCCCGACTCGACGGAGATGGTGGTGGAGCGGCCGGCCCAGTTGTCCTGGGGACGGTTGCGGTCGTATTCCTTGTAGAGGTAGATGTCGTATTCCTTGGAGACCATCAGGGTGCCGTAGATCCCCATGACGGTCTCGCCATAGTCCTCGAAGGCGTTGGTGGTGATCGAGGAGTAGGAGACGACGACGCGCTCGTCGGTGTCGGGCATGCCTCGGCTGTCGAGGTTGGCGCCGATCTTCGGGAACTCGAAGTTGACGAAGACGTGGTCGTCGACCTCGCGGCCGTCCTGGTAGTAGTAGGTGCCGCCGAAGCCGGAGACGGCCAGGGGGTGCTGCTTGCCGAGGAAGATGGAGCAGGCGTCGAGCTGGTGGCTGCCCAGCTCGGCCATCAGGCCGGCGCCGGTCTTGTCATAGAGCCGCCAGCGGACGAGCTCGTCGTGGTTGTTGCACTTGTAAACCTTGCCGTCGGACGCCTTGTAGGCGATGGCGTCGAGGTCGACCTTGTCGTCCCCTTCCATGTAGGGGGGCTTCCAGGAGTCGTAGTAGAGGGGGTTGCCGTCGTCGTCGCGGAGGATGACGGGATCGCCCTTGTCGTCGCGCTGGATGGTGCCGTCGTCGTTCTTGGCGAACTGGAGCTGGCCGTTGTTGCGGTGCCAGGAGGCCCGGATGTGGCGGATGTCGCCGAGCATGCCGGCGCGGATCAGGGCGTTGGCGTTGTCGTAGATGGCCGAGTAGTGCCGCTGGTGGCCGATGGCCAGCAGGCGGTTGTTCTCCCTGGCGGCCTTGATCATGGCCTTGCATTCGCTGATGTCGTGGGCCATCAGCTTTTCGCAGAAGACGTGCTTGCCGGCCTTCAGGGCGTCGATGGCGACCGGGGCGTGCAGCCAAAGCGGCAGGGCGATGACGACGACTTCGACCTCGGGGTCGTCGAGGACCTCCTTGATCGTGCCGTAGTTCTTCAGGGCCGCGATGTCGGACTTGGTGTACTGGCCCAGGTCCTGGCGGGCGAAGTAGTCGAGGGCGCGTTTCTGGTTGTAGGGGCGGGCGTCGCAGAAGCCAATGTAATTAATGTAGTCGCGGTTCGACTGGCGGATCATGGCATCGCAACCTTCGTTGCCGGTGCCGATGACGACGGCCTTGACGGCCGGCTGGTTCGCCCCGAGGGGCTTGTAGCCGAAATAAAGGGCGCCGAGGGCGGGCCCGGCGGCGGCGGCGGCCACGAGGAAGTCGCGACGGGTCGGGTAGCCCGCTCGGGGGCCGGTCTCCAGCCCGCCGATCGCGGCGTAGGCGTTGGCCCGACCGATGGCACGCTGCTCGTCGGTGAGATGGTTGGTCATGCTTGGCAGCTCCTGTCGGTTCGAAGCGGTCCCGAAACGTTCTAGGACCGGTCAACGTCGGGGCGATCGGGCCGGGGCGACGGCCCGAGGAAGGTGGAGATTACGCGGTGGCTTGGGGCTCGCGGGCCTCGACAGCGCGGGTGTTGTTCCGCCGATCGATCCAGCCGAACAGCAAACGGTCAACGCCGAACCAGAGGCCGCTGGGGGTCGCCGCCAGGGCGAGCAAGGCGAGCATCTCGATCAGCGTTTTGTTTACGATCAAGTACGTCCCCTCGGCCCGAGGGTTCGGAGGCAGACCCGGGAACGGGGGCATGCTGATGTAAAAGAGGAACAACAATCCGGCGGCGCCCAGGGCTGCGACGGGAGTGAACAGGCCGGCCATCAGCAGGAGTCCGCAAATGGTCAGGCCGTACATGGTGGTCAGGTCGATCCGGTCGAGCGATGACGGCGGACGGCCGAGTTCGCCGGCGGTTTCGAGCTGATCCGGCTCGGCCAGCGCGACCCAGGAGGAGCGCAGGTCGGCCGTCCACTGGTCGATCGGGGCGACGAGTTCCTTGCGAAGGGTTTCGACCTCGTACTGAAGGTCTTGCAGCCGATCGCGTTCGAAGGCCATTTCCGGGGGTTGACGCCGACCCTCGCGGACCTGAGCGACCTTTTCCTTGTAATCGGCGATCTGGTCGGCGGTTTCGTCGTCGGCAAACCAGGATTCGGCGCGGGCCTTGGTCTGATCGAGCTGTTCGCGGGCCTGGGCGAGTTGATCGGCATTGAACTGGAAGTGGGCCGAGGCCCGTCGCAGTTCCTCATCCCACCACTGGTTCAGCAGGTCCGGATTGAGCTGATCGAGGCTATCGACATCGGGAACGAGGTTGCGGAAGTTCTCGGCGAGCGGCCCCGTGGCGTTTCGCAGGTACGATTCGGAGGAGAAGGGCTGAGCGGTGTCCTGGCTCTCGATCTTCTCGCGGCCTTCGTAGTAGATGTGCCAGCCGATCGCGATGCGGAGCAGCACCAGGAACAAGGCGCCGAAGAAGCCGGGATAATACCAACGCGGGGCCATCGTGGGCGACCCTCCTTCAAGGGAAACGAGACGCGGCTCCAGGGGCGAGGAGCGGCTCTCCCGAAACCCTGGCGACCGGCCAGGGGCCCGGGATGCAATCCCGACAGTTTACGGCGGGGCGGTCGCGCCTTCGAGGGACTCGGGGGAGAAATCGTGATCGGAGAGGTTGAACGTCACCGTTCGGGATCGGCCATCCTCTCCTCGAAGAATGAACAGGGCGGCGATGTCGGTTCGATCGCGAAGGATTGCGGCCGAACCGTCGGGGCCAAGGATCGAGAAGGCGGTGGAGAGGGCATCGGCCTCGGCGGCCGTCGGAGCGAGGACGGTGACACTGGCCGGGGCGTCGGCGTCGAGCGGCTCGCCGATTCGGGGGTCAAGAATGTGGCTGTAGAAGCAGCCGTTGGCCTCGAACCACTGGATCGATCCGCCGGAGGTGGAGAGGCCGCGATTCCGCAAGTGCAAGGTGCCGACTGATCGGGAGAGGTCAAACGGATCAACCACCCGGATCTGCCAGCGTCCGCCGAGGCGATCGGGGGGCGAACCGAGGGCAAAGAGGCTCGACTGGCCTCCGTGAACGAGGGCGGAGGTCGGGAACCAGTAATCGCGGATGAGCTGGGCGACCCGGTCGAGTGCGTAGCCTTTGCCGATCGCGCCGAAGTTCAGGACGACTCCGGGACGAGAGAACTGAACGGTCGATTGCTCGGGGTCAAGCTGGATCAGATGGCTTCCCGAGCGATCGCGGGCATCGGCCAGGTCATCGGGACTGGGGACCCGCTTTGGCCCTCGGATGAATCCCCAGGCGAGGCTCAGGGCCCCTGAGGCGAGGTCGTAGGCACCGTCGGTCTGCCGGCCGATCTGGAGGGCACGCTCGATCAGGGAGAACAGTTCGGGAGAGACGCGAACCGGCCCCTCGTGGGCCGAGGCGTTCAGGCGGCTGACCTCGGAATCGTCCCGATAAATGGTCAAGAGAAATTCGACAGCGTCGATCACGTCGAGCGCCGACTGGGCGAGCGCGGCCGCTCCAGGGGTGCGAACGGGGAGCCGGACCTCGAAGTACGAACCCATGCCCGGCCGGCGGGCCAGCACGAGATCGCCACCGTTGACGCGTTCGAGCGCAGGGGAAGGAGCCGGGGTGTTCGGTTCAGACGCTCGGCCGGGGGAGCGGAACCGGAACAAATCGCGGCGGCTGACACTCGATGGAGGAGGGAGCACTCCAGACCTCGTTTCGCGGGGGTCGGCGACCGGGAACGGTGGGGCGGGAGGGGCCATCACTCGTGGGTTTCCATCGGTCAAGACCGACGGACCAGACGATGTTTTGGGTAGATCGGATCGTGATGGCACCTTTCATTATAACCTCACGACAGGGTGGGGAGGAAGATCTCCCCGACAAAGACGTGGTGCGGCATCACCTTACCTTCGAACCATCGGGCGGGAGTGGTCAAGCCGGTTCGAGCCGGTTAGGCTGATTCGCTTCCTCGTGATTCGGAAAGTTATAGATGCCGAAGGCCCGGTTCCCTGCCCATGAGCCCGATCGACCTCGGAATCATTGTTGTTTACATCGTCGGCGTCACCCTGTTCGGCTCGATCCTGGGGTCGAGAAGCAAGGGGCTGAAAGGGTACTTCCTCGGTGGAGGGCAGGTGCCTGCCTGGGCGGTGATGCTCTCGATCGTCGCGACCGAGACGAGTACGGCCACCTTTCTCAGCGTGCCGAGTCTGGCCTATCGAGAGGGGGGCGATTTTACCTATCTGCAACTGGCCCTCGGCTACATCGTCGGCAGAGTCCTGGTGTCGGTCATCCTGCTGCCGAGCTACTTTCGGGGGCAGATGTACACGGCGTATCAGGTCCTCAACGATCGGTTCGGAGGGGCGACCAAGACGGCGGCCTCGGTCCTCTTCCTGCTTTCGAGGACCCTGGGAGACGGCCTTCGCCTGTTTCTGGCGGCGCTCGTGTTGCGGAACCTCCTGCTGCTGAGCGGCCTGGTGGGGGATGGGCCAGGCTCGATCATGCCGATTGACTGGGCCATGCCGATCGCCATTGTGATGATGGGCCTGTCGACGATCGTCTACACGTTTCTGGGTGGGATGACGGCGGTCGTCTGGACCGACGTGACGCAGTTCATCATCTACATGATCGGCGCCGTGGCGGCTCTGGTCTTGATGGTCGCTCGGCTCGACGGCGGCTGGGCCGATCTCTGGGAAACCGGCAGCGCGCTCGGCAAGTTTCGGATGTTCGACTTCACGTTTGATCTGACCCGGCCGTTTACCTTCTGGGCGGGGATGATTGGCGGGGTCGTGCTGAACACGGCAACCCACGGCGCGGATCAAATGATGGTTCAGCGTTACCTGTCGGCCCGGTCGCAAACCCAGGCGGCGGTGGCCCTGATTTGCAGCGGCTTCGTGGTGATTGCGCAGTTCGCGCTGTTCCTGTTGATCGGCGTCGCGCTCTCCATCTTCTATGTGGAATATCCTCCTGAACGACCGTTGCAGGTGGACGACGAGTTTGCCTCGTTCATTGTCAATTACTTGCCGACAGGGCTGGTGGGGCTGGTCGTGGCGGCGATCTTCTCGGCGGCGATGAGCACCCTGTCCAGCTCGTTGAATGCCTCGGCCTCGTCGACCATTAACGACCTCATTCGGCCGATGGCGCCCTCGATGAGCGATGATCGCCTGCTGAGGCTCTCGAAGGTGATGACCGTCGGCTGGGGACTGGCTCAGATGGGGATTGCCGGCGTCGCGGCGGCGAAATTCCAGAACAGCCCGGTGGTCGAGGACGCGCTGGCGATCGCGTCGTTCGTGACCGGGATTATCCTCGGCGTGTTCTTGCTCGGCATCTTGACGACGACGGTGAATCAGCGGTCGGCCCTGATCGGGATGGTCGCGGGGTTGGTGGCCGTTTCGTATGCCCGGTTCGGACCGGAACTGATCGAGCCGCTGTATCCGTTCGAGGGAGCACTGGCCTGGCCGTATTTCGCCCTGGTCGGATCGGGAACGACCGTCCTGGTCGGCCTGCTGGCGTCTCGGGTGAGCCGAAAAGGCTCCGCGACCATTCCCGCCTCAGAATCCTGACGGCAGTCATTCTCGTTTCACCTTGCTCAAGCCTCTCTTGCCCTGGAGTGACGATGTTCTCCCATTGCGTGCTGCTTGTGGTCGGTCTGACGATCGGCCTGTCCGACTCGGCGCGACTGGCCGAGGCCCCTCCCGAGTCCCTCGGGTTCGATCCGGAGGCCCTGAACGAGGTCCGAACGGCCGTTTCGGAGGCCGTCGAGGAGGGAGCGATTCCGGGGGCGGTGGTGGTGGTCGGCCGCCGGGGTCAGATCGCCCTGGCCGAGGCCGTGGGCCGTCGGGCGGTCGAGCCGGAAGCCCAGGAGATGACTCGCGACACGGTCTTCGACATGGCGTCGCTGACCAAACCAGTTGCGACCGCGACGGCCGTCATGGTTCTCTGGGAGCGTGGCGAAATTGATCTCGATGCGCCGATCACCACGTATTTGCCCGAACTGGCGAACCACGGTAAGGAGGCGATCACGGTCGAGATGCTCTTGCGACACCGAGCGGGCTTGATCCCGGACAATCCGATCGGTGATTACCAGCACGGGGTCGAGGAAGCGTGGCGCCGGATCAACGAGATCGACCTGGTTGGAACGCCCGGCGAGCAGTTTCGCTACACCGATGTCGGGTTCCTGATTCTCGGTCGGTTGGTCGAACGCGTCTCAGGGACAACGCTCGACCAGTTTGTGAGTGAGAATGTCTTCAAGCCGGCAGAAATGCACGGTTCAAGCTTTTTGCCCCTGGAACATGGCATCGACCTCGATCGGATTGCCCCGACCGAACGGGAAGGTGAGACATGGGTGCGAGGGGTGGTGCACGACCCGCGATCGCGAGCCGTGGGAGGGGTTGCCGGTCATGCCGGCCTGTTCAGCACGGCCGATGATCTGGCGGTTTATGCCCAAACCTTGCTGAATGAAGGCAAGAGCCCGAGCGGGACCCGGATTCTGGCACCGCCCACGGTTCGGGCGATGATTGACGCCGGAGACACGCCGGAAGGAGAACGCCGGGGGCTGGGCTGGGATCTGAACACCGGCTATAGCGCGCCGAAGGGTGAGCGATTCGGCCCGAGCAGTTTCGGTCACACCGGATTCACGGGAACGAGCATCTGGATTGATCCGGAGACCGAGACATTTGTGATTCTTTTGACCAGCCGCTTGCATCCCGACGGAGACAAGCCCTCGCCGACGGCACTCCGCCGCCGCCTGGCAACGATCGTGGCCTCGGCCATCATTGATGGGCCGACTCCCCCTGCCCCGGTCGAGGAAGGCGAGGTGCAATGCGGGATCGACGTGCTTGAGGCCAACGGCTTCGCCCCGCTCAAGGAAAAGCGGATCGGCCTGATCACGAACCACACGGGGCGGACTCGGGACGGTCGAACGACGATCGACGTGCTGTTTGAGGCGGAAGGGATTGAGCTCGTCACCTTGTTCAGCCCCGAGCACGGCATCCGAGGCTTGCTCGATACGAACATCGACGACAGCAAGGACGAACAGACCGGCTTGCCGATCTACAGCCTTTATGGTGAGCGCCGCAAGCCGAGTCCCGAGCAGCTGGAGGGCCTCGATGCCCTGGTGTTCGACATCGCGGACATCGGGACACGCTTTTACACGTATGTCAGCACGATGGGGCTGGCGATGGAGGCCGCCGCCGAGGCCGGAATCCCGATCTTCGTGCTCGACCGGCCAAATCCGATCGGTGGGCAAGCGGTTCAAGGTCCGGTGCGAGATGACGACCTGGAATCGTTTATCGCCTTTCATCGTGTGCCGGTCAGGCATGGGATGACCATCGGTGAGCTGGCACTCATGTTCAATCAGGAGCGTGAGATCAACGCGGAACTGACCGTGATTCCGTGCCAGGGCTGGCGTCGGTCGTTCTGGTTCGATCAGACGGGCCTGCTCTGGGTCAATCCCTCCCCCAACATGAGGAGTTTGACCGAGGCGTTGCTTTATCCCGGTGTGGGATTGCTTGAAGCGACGAACCTTGCCACCGGACGCGGCACGGATACACCGTTTGAGCGGGTCGGGGCGCCCTGGATCGACCCTCAGCGGTGGGCCAGAGAGTTGAATGCCGAAGGGATCGACGGTGTTCGCTTCGTCCCGATTCGCTTTTCCCCCTCCGAGCGGCAGTACGAAGGGGAGGATTGCGGCGGGGTTTACCTCATCATCGACGACTGGGAGTCCTTCGATCCGATCGAGGCCGGAATCGGGCTGGCGGTAACCCTGCGTCGGCTCTACCCCGATGACTGGAAGCCCGAGGCGCTCAATCGTTTGATGACGAACCGGGCGGCGTATGATGCCATCGTGGACGGGGCGAGTGTTCGGGCCGTGCAACGGACCTGGGCTCGAGAACTCCGCGCGTTTCTGGCTGTTCGAGCCAAGTACTTGATTTACGAAGACTGAGATCAAGCCGGTTGGGATTGCCCACGCCCTCCCCCTTGCGTCAGCATTGCGAGGAGGGCGATCTCTGGGCGATCGTGCCTGAGTCGCTGTTCGCAACCGTCCTCCAGGTCGAGAACCGATGAGCATTGCAACCTACACTCCCGAAACCTTTCCGCACCGCTGGCTCCCGGCCGAAGTCGCGTTCAAGACCTGGGAGCAGATCGAGCCGTATTATCAGCAACTGCTGGAACGACCGATTGCGTCTCCCGAAGAGCTGGAGGAGTGGCTCAAGGACGTGGGAGAGCTGAACGCGGCGGTCTCGCAGGAGGGGTCGCAGCGTTACATCGCCATGACCTGCCAGACGGACGATCCGCAGCGCGAGGCTGCTCACCTGGCCTTTGTCCGGGACATCGAGCCGAAACTCAAGCCGTATCTGAACCAGCTACGCAACCGCTACCTCGACTCTCCCCATCGCTCGGGATTGCCACCGGAGCGGTATCATGTGTTTGATCGGGCACAGGAGAATCGCCGCCGTCTGTATCGAGAGGCGAACATTCCTCGGGAAACCGAGCTGGCCGAGCTGGGGCAGACGTACCAGAAGACCATCGGTTCGATGACCGTCACCTTCCGGGGCGAGGAAAAAACACTGGCTCAGATGGCCCCGTATCTGGAAGAAACCGACCGGGCGCTGCGTCAAGAAGTCTGGGAGATGGTTTCTCGGCGCCGCCTGGAGGATCGAGACACGCTTGATTCCCTCTTTGATCGGATGATTACCCTTCGAGAGGAGATTGCTCGGGAAGCCGAGTTCCCGGATTACGTTTCGTATGCCTATGCGAGCCGAGAACGCTTTGATTACGGACCGGAGCAGGCCGAGGCGTTTCAGGCGGCGATTGAGTCGGAAGTGGTTCCCCTGGCTCGTGCGCTTCAGGAGAAACGACGCACGGTGATGGGGCTGGAATCGCTGCGTCCATGGGATCTGGCGGTGGACCCGAAGGGACGAGCACCTTTGAGGCCGTTCAGCGATGCTGACCGCCTGGCCGAAGGAGCGGCTCAGATTTTTCGCAAGGTTGATGAAGATCTCGGGGCGCAATTCTCCTTCATGCACAAGCAGTCGCTGCTTGACCTTGCCAACCGAAAGGGGAAGGCTCCCGGCGGTTACCAGGCGAATCTGGAGGATGATCGACTTCCTTTTATTTTCATGAATGCCGTGGGAGTCGATGGTGACTTGCGGACGGTCTTGCACGAAGGGGGGCACGCCTTCCATACCCTCGCCGCGCGAGGCGAACCGCTGGCCGAGTACCGCGACGCGCCGATCGAATTTTGCGAGGTGGCGTCGATGAGCATGGAATTGCTCGGCGCCCCCGAGCTGACGGTCTTCTATTCCGAGGCCGACGCGAAACGCTCGGTTCGTGAATTGCTCGAAGGGATTGTTCTGATCCTTCCCTGGATTGCCACGGTCGACGCCTTTCAGCACTGGATTTACCGCAATCCCGGCCACTCGCGAGACGATCGTCGGGCGGCCTGGAACCAGTTGATGGATCGATTCGGCGGCCAGATCGACTGGTCGGGGTACGAGGAGATCCGGTCGAGTTCGTGGCATCGTCAGTTACACATTTTCCTGTATCCGTTTTATTACATTGAGTACGGGATCGCACAATTAGGAGCGCTTCAGGTGTGGCGGCGGTCGCGAACGGATCGGAAGGCGGCGGTTTCGGCCTATCGGTCGGCGCTAGCCCTGGGCGGTTCGCGTCCCTTGCCCGAACTGTTCGAGGCGGCGGGAGCGACGTTTGACTTCTCCGCGGCCACGATCGCTCCGTTGATGAACGACATCGGAGAGGAGCTGGAACGGCTCGGCGACGCCTGATCCTTCGATCCGGAACCTCGAGTATGGTTTCGGGTTTGAGGGTCGGCCTCGGAATACTTCAGCACGCAAGACAGCCCTGACGCATCACTCGACGATCAACATGAAAGGGAGGGTTCATGCGATTTTCCTGCCTGGTCGTGGTTCTGGCGCTGAACGCGACGTGGTGCGTTGGGGCTGATGAGCCATCTGGACCGATCACCGTGGTGAGTCCCAAGCCCGAGGGGATCATTGCAACGGGAATCAACAATGCTGGTGATGTGATCGGATTCGAATGGATTGAGGAGGAGGAGCGCCCCGGCGTGGTGGCTCAAGTTCCCTTCATTGTGAAGGGGGAGCAGATGACCTATCTTCCGCTGCTGGAGGGGTACACGGCGACCTTCCCAGCCGCCGTCAGTGATGGTGGCCTGGTGGTTGGGCGGGTGAGCAAGCCGATGACGCCGGGTCGACGCACTCCGCTGCTCAACCAGGGATTTGTCTGGGATGCGGAGCGAGGCATTCGGGGTCTGGGTGCGTTGGAGGGGGATTACTCCTCGTTCGCCACCGGGGTGTCGAGCGATGGTCGGCGGATCAGTGGCTTCTCGGTCGGGGATAATCGGGTGCGGGCCTGTGTCTGGAACCTGGAGGGTGAGGCGTGGGTGGGCACCGCCTTGCCTCACGAGGACCGCTTGGGATCGAACGTGGTCGCAATCAGTGACGACGGCAAGGCGGTGTCCGCCGTCGATGGGGTGTTTGGGTGTCTCTGGACGGAGGATGATTCGGGAACGTGGACGCGCACGGTCATCTCGGAATCGGGAGCCCTGATTCCAAGGGCGGTGAACAATGCCGGGATGGTCGTTGGATTCACCTTCGCCGGAGACGGCTTGCCGCATGCCGCCCTCTGGACTCGGGACGGGGGATACGAGCGTTTGGCCGAACCGGAAGGTTACCAGCGATCAGAAGCCAGTGATGTGAATAACCACGGGGTTGTGGTCGGCATGATCGACGGGCCGGCGGGTTCGGAGATCGGCCCCGATCCCTTCGTCTATCAGTCGGGGACGCTGCGACGGATCGACGAGGGAGGGCCGATGTTTTCGTCGGCCACTGCGATCAACGATCAGGGGCAGGTGGCCGGAATTCTGGAAAGCGACGATTTTTGAGGGGCGTGATCGCGCCGCGAGGTTGGCGCGCGGCCAAGGGCCGGAGTCGATCGACCCCGGCCCTTTGATCCGAAACCCTTCACCTGGCGATCGCGGGATTAGCCGAGATAGCCGAGGTCGATGAGTCGTTGCTCGACGATCGCCTCGTCTTCCGGGTCGAAGTCGAAGCTGGAGGCGTGGGGCGGTTTCACGGGCTCGGAGGCGGCGTCGGTCCGCACGCTTCGGGCGTCAAGGCCGGCAAAGGGAACGCCTCGGATGTGCTCAGGAATCGGCTCGCCGAGCATGGCCAGGACTGAAGGGGCGACGTCGCGGAGATTGGCGTCGAGAGCCCGGTCGGTCTGTACGCCGGGGGCGCAGAGGGAGACAATTCCCTCGGGACGATGTGTGCCGGGCAGCGAGGGGTCGGCGGCGACCCATGAGCGGTCGCTCGTCAACTTGGTTCGGACCCAGTAATTTTCGTCGGGCAAGGCGAGCAGGTCGGGATAGCCGAACTCGCTTGGGTCGAGCTGGTAGTCGGCCCCGAGGTCGATGACCTTCGGGAACAGCGGGTTGCCGGTGTCGGGGTGCCTGGCCTCGGCGAGAACGGCTCGGGTTTGCTGGCGAACCTCGTCGATCTGGCGAGGGGTCGAGGGCAAGGGGCCACCCGGCCGACCCGTTCGTGGGATGTAGACCATCGCTCCGCAGTCCTGGTGAGGGGCGAAGGCCACGGTCCGCGACCAGTCGAAGGGGTAGCTTGCGGCGATCGAGGCGTGAAACGAGGCGCCTCGGGCGTTCGGATCGCGTCGCTTGTCGCTCCAGAGGCGGACGCGGTCGATGGCCTGAGTGGCCCGGCGACGCATCCGCCCGCCGAATCCAGGAAGAGTGATCAACCCCTGATCCACCAGAATCCGGTTGACGTGGATGCGTCCGAGGCAAGGGCCGAAGCCGTGATCGCTGACGCAGAGGATGACCGCGCCTCGGCGGTCGGCCAGTTCGCAGAGCAGACCGATGGCTCGGTCGAGTCCGCGGAGGACCTCGGCGGCGGCGTCGTTCCAGTCGGGGCGGTCGATCCCGGTTTCGTCCACGTTCAGGAACCGCCAGGCGCGGTGCTGAAAGGGGTCGAGGTTCTGAAACTGAACCATCAGGGCCGACCAGTCGGGCATCATCCGATCGGCGAGCACGGCCCCTTCCGCACGGCCGAGGAAGCCCTCGGTGGTGTCTCGGGCGTTCGCCTTCAACTCATCGAGTGATTCGGGAACGCGCTTCCATTGATATTTGAGCCCGTAGCGGGGGACGTCTTGCCGGAGGGCCGCGGCGAAGTCGGCCGGGGCACCAGAGAGGGCGGCCTCCAGGTGGGGGGCGTCCATCCCGGAAACAACGATGCCGCGCACCTTGGGCGCGGGGTACGTTCCGGGGAGGTTCAAGCTGATGACGCTTCGGCCGGCGCGATCGAGCAGTTGCCAGAGGGTCGGCACGCGGAATCGCCCGGAGTGGTTGACCCGCATCATGTTCGACGCGGGATCAAAATAGCGGTGGTCGAAGATGCCATGATCGGCCGGATCGCAGCCGGTCTGCATCGTCGTCCAGGCGGCCGCGGTCATGGGGGGCTCGGACGATCGAAGCGTGCCGCGAGCGGAGCGCGCGAGCAGGGCGTCGAGGTTCGGCATGACCCCTCGGCGTCGCATCGGGTCGATCACGGACCAGGTGGCGCCGTCGAGCCCGAGGATTAGAACCCGGTCGGATGGGGCAGACATGGGCGGTCGTCTCCTCTGGCTCGAATCAGGCAGCCCGCGCGACGGCATCGGCCAGGGCGGCCGTTCCTTCGATCGAGAAGTTGACCGCGAACTCGTCTCGGAGGAGCTGCCGTTCGGCCTTCGAGCGATACAGCATTGACAGGCGACGGCGGACCTTGGTTATCGAGGGGATGGCCGCTTCCTGGTCGATGAGCCAGGATTGGTAGCGCGAGACGAGGTGCTCGGCCCGTTCGACGGCGTCGGCCGGGGCCGGGTGCTTGATGCCGAGCGACATCACCGTGTGCGGCGTCTTCTTCGGCCCTTGCTGCCCGACGACCCGAAGCGCGTAGCATTCGAGCATTCGGCCCAGGCACGACGGAGTCATCCGCCAGTAATCATCTGGGTAGCCGTGGATGCGGAAGTGGAAGGGGGAGGTGAGGATGAACAGGCCCCCGGGCTTCAACACGCGGTAGACTTCGTCAAAGGCCCGTCGCACCTCGAACACGTGTTCGAAGGTTTCGAGGCAGATGATGGTCCCGGCCGATTCGTCGTTCAGCGTCATGGCGCTGACGTCCTCGACCCGATCGACACCGGGGCCGGATCGCATGTCGCAGCCGAGATACTGTTTGCCCGGAAACAAGGAGCGAAGGTCGGCGAACCCTTCCTGTCCTTCGACCTGATAGGCGCCGAACTCGACGATCGGCCCGGGGCAGTCGAACGTCTCGGAGACGAGCTGGCAGAACGCCTTGTTGTGGTCTCGCATGAGGGGCGATCCTCCCTGGGCCCTTCGTGAACACCGGAAGCGGCGTGCCCCGCGTCCTGCGGGGATCTCGGGTCGGGATCATAGACGAGTGGGTCGGATCGGTCAATCGGAATGAGGAGGGAGCCGGGCGAGGAATCCAGGGGGATCAATTCGTGCTTTCGGAGATTGGCCAATTCCCCCTAAGATGGTCGAGTCTGCTGCGTTATTCTTGAGGGAGGACGAACGAGCCGGCCCCCGAAGCTCGGGAGACGTGATGACGCGCGGAGACGCATCGGCGACGACCGACCGGAATGCCTGGGTTCGGGCTGCTGTCGAGCGGTTCGAGGGGCCGCTGGTGCGCTTTGCGTTCCGGATCGTGGGCGAGATGGAGTCGGCCCGGGACATCGTGCAGGAGACGTTTCTGAAGCTCTGTGGTCAGGATCGCGAGCGGGTCGAGCCCCATCTGGCCGAATGGCTGTTCACGGTCTGCCGGAATCGGGCGCTCGATCTCCTCCGGAAGGAGAAGCGGGTGAATCGATCGAGCGAGCCGGAAACCTATCTGAGCATTGTGCCGGCAGCGGACCCCGATCCGAGCGACGGCCAGGAACAACGCGACGAGCTGGAGCGGGTGCTCCGGGTGATGGCATTGCTCCCGGAGACTCAGCAGGAGGTGATTCGCCTGCGGTTCCAGGAAGGATTTTCCTATCAAGAGATCAGCCGCATTACCGGCCTGAGCGTCAGCAACGTGGGATATCTGTTGCATGTTGGCTTGAAGTCGCTTCGAGGGCGTTTGGGGGCGTCGCACGGCGAGGCCGCATCCTCCAGCCAGCATGCCTGATCTGTCACCGTTTCGTCTCCGAGACCGCGGCCTGAACGGCCGGGGAAGTGCCGATGACCTTCGATCCCGATGACCCGAACCTGACCGCCTTCGCCCTGGGAGAGCTGGACGAGGCCGACCGGCTTGCGGTCGAATCGTTGCTGGCCCGGAGTCCCGAGGCGGCGCGGTTTGTCGACGAGGTCCGGGAGACGGCGGCGATGCTCTCCGGCACCCTGCGGAAGGAGCCGATGCCGGGGTTGTCGATCGTTCAGCGGCTCGATCTGGACGCGAAGCTCGGTACGGCTCCGGCGACGTCGAGTGGCTTCCCGGTGCGTCGAGTGGTGTTTGCGGTCGCGGCCTCGGTCGTGATGGCCATGAGCGGCTTTGGCATCGGCGTTCTGGTTGCAGACCGAGGAGCGGCCACCGAGGGGCGAAGCCTTGCCTTCCAGCCGCCAGCGGCGCCGGGTTCGATCGGGGCGGCCGTCGACGAGTCACCACGTGAGACCGCTGAGCCCGCGTCTCCTTCGAGGGACGATTCGGCCTTCAGGCCTCCCGAGCCGGCGTCCGACGCCTTCCCGAGAGCGGCGATGATGACCGAAGCCGATGCAGTCGCCGAGGAGGAGGTGACAAACCCCGAGGAACGGATGCTCGCCATGGGGGCGGTCCCGCCGGGATCACCGGAAGAGGGGTTTACTCGATCGGTCCCGAGCCGATCGAACGTGAGTGAACCTCGATTCCCAGGGGGGGCGGTGGCTCCGTCGGAATCCGTGACGGGAGACGCCATGCCGGGCCTGGCCAAAGGGAACGACCGAGGGGAACCCGATGGTCTTCTGGGTCGGGGAGGAGGATTCGGGGGAATGGGGTTCGCAGCGAGAGGGACCGACACACCCGAGACGGTCCCCCTTGCTCCGCAAGCCGAGCCGATCATGAGCCCCCCCCCTGCTCCGAAGGTCGAGGCCGACGCGATGCGAGGGTCGGCGGATCAGGTTGAGGGTAACCAGCTCGCGGCCGTCGTTGGGACTCGGGGCATCGAGAGAAGGGCAGGATCGACCTCATCGCAGGCCGTGGCGGTGCAACCGGGAAATGTGGTCGAGGTGGTCAACTTGCCCGAGGGAAGCCCGGCACAACGGTTTGCGCTGGAGAAGCCGATCCGAGAGGTGGTTGTCGATCCGACAGGTTCCCGGTTGCTGGCCTCGACTGTGGATCGCTCCGTGGCGGTCTTTGATCTTCAGAGCGGAGAACTCACGAACTCGTTCCAGGTGGATCGGGGGCCGGTGCCGTTGGCTCGGTTTGGTCGGGATGGGGAGCTGATTTTCTCGAATCTCGGGGCGGAGAGAGATCGAGGGGAGGAAGCGGTCGGGTTTTTGTGGTTCCAGACCGATCTGGAGCCCTTCGCGGCGGTTCCGGTCGATCCCGGTCGAGTCTCGATCGCGGAGCTTGGCCGGCGGATCGAGGCCGAGGGATTGCCGATCGGCCCCGAAACCCTGACCGGGAGTCTCGTCAATTCGCCCTCGTATTCCTACGATCGGCCCGAGGACGGGGAGCCGGTTGGAGTCGATGTCCGGGTCGTGCCTGCGCCCTGGACGGAAGGAAACCACCTGGTTCGACTTGCGTTAATCGCTCGGAGTACCGACCCGAACGACGCTGAGGGGGCTCCACCGGTGGTTGTTGAGGAGGTGACGGCCGAGGTCGAGTTCAATTGGGCTCGGGTGGCTCGCTACCGGCCGATCGGATTTGAAGGAAGGAGGCTCACCCTGGCTCGGATCGGCGAGGAGCCTCAGGTCTTGAAGGCAGGTGATGCGTCCACCGTGTTGTTTGAGGTTGAGCCGATTGCGAGGCCGGGTGAGTCGGAGGGAGCCGGCCTGAATCGCGCCGGTCGATACCAAGGGGCGCCGACCGCCATCGGCCAGAACGAGCTGCTGACCGCTTCAGTGGCCTACCGGGTACCGGGAACGGTAGACCGTCGATCGATCACCGTGCATGTGCCGGATGCAATAACCCCGATGGACGAGGCCACGGACGATGTTCGGCTGGCGACAGCCCTCGGCTGGCTCGGGCTCGTGGTCCAGGGAGTGATCGAGGGGAATCGAGACACCCTGCGTCAGATCGAAGAACTGGCCGAATCCACAGATGAGCAATATTTGCCGGGCGTTCGAGACGAGCTGGGAAAGTTGCTCAATCAGGTCGAGCAGCGGTTTGCTGGGGAGGAGCCGGCAGTTCCCTGAACCAAGTTCTGGGCCAGGTCGTCAGCCTTGCGGCCAGGAGAAGCGGCCGACGAGGGCTCGGGCGGTGCGGAGTCCGTCGACGGCGGCGCTGACGATCCCTCCGGCGTAGCCGGCGCCTTCTCCACAGGGAAAAAGTCCCGCGACGGTGGGACTTTCGCGCGAGGTCGGGTCGCGGGGAATGCGGACGGGAGAGCTTCCTCGGGCCTCGGGGCCGGTCAAGGTCGCCCCTTTGAGAAAGAGGCCGCGAAAAGAGCGGTCGAACTGGGGCAAGCCACGTTCCAGGGCGGCCATGACGACCGGAGGAAGGAACAGCCCGAGGTCGGTCGAGACGGTTCCTCGGGGATAACTGCTGGGGAGGGTCCCCGAGCTGGCGCGACCCGCGAAGAAGTCGCGGACGGACTGGATCGGCGCGGTGTAGGATCGACCGCCAATGAGGTAGGAGGCGCGCTCGGCCCGTTGCTGGAAGTGGATTCCAGCCAGGGGATGGTTGGAACCGACGTCCTGAAGGCCGATCGTCATGACGATCCCGCTGTTGGCGAAAGGAGAGTCGTGTCGACTCTCGCTCATGCCGTTGGTGCAGAAGTAGCCGGGTTCGGCCACGGAGCCCATCACATAGCCACCGGCGCACATGCAAAAGGTGAACAGATCGCGATCGCCGGCGCGAGTGGCCAGTTCGTAGTCGGCCGCGCCGAGGGCGGGGTGTCCGGCGGAGGGGCCGTATCGGGCGCGGTCGATCGATTCCTGAGGCTGTTCGATCCGAACCCCGAACTGAAAGGGCTTGAAGGCAAGGGGAACGCCGCGCCGAAGGAGCATCTGGTAGGTGTCTCGGGCACTATGGCCGGTGGCGAGCACCACCAGGTCGGCCGGAATGTGGCCGGAACTGGTCATCACGCCGTTGAGGCGGCCGTCGATCAGGTCGAGATCCTCGACCCGGCAGGCGAAGCGGACCTCGCCGCCGGC
This sequence comes from Tautonia marina, assembly GCF_009177065.1. Taxonomy (NCBI): domain Bacteria; kingdom Pseudomonadati; phylum Planctomycetota; class Planctomycetia; order Isosphaerales; family Isosphaeraceae; genus Tautonia; species Tautonia marina. The sequence goes on along the minus strand of NZ_WEZF01000005.1, from coordinate 314,246 downwards.
CTCCTCGATTTTGCGGCGGAGGGTGCGGACGATCAAGGGAAGACGGTTCGAGCCAAGGTGCGGCCGATGCTCGTAGACGACCGAGGGCTTGCCGTGGCAGTCGGCCACGACTTCCAGGACGCGGCGGACGTCGGGGCCGCTGCCCCGAGAGGTCAGCTTGCCATCGCTGAAGGTGCCGGCGCCACCCTCGCCGAACAGGTAGTTGCTCTCAGGATCGACTGCGCCGCCCTGGTCGAAGGTTCGGACGTCGGCCACGCGTTCCTTGACCGCTCGGCCTCGTTCGAGGACCAGCGGTCGGTATCCGCTGATGGCCAGGAAGTAGGCGGCAAACAGGCCGGCCGGACCCGATCCAACGATGACCGGTCGGTGTCGGAGCGGCTCTGATCCGGCGTCGGGCCAGTCGAACCGTTCGGGGGTGTAGGGAGCCAGCCCCGATCCGGCGAGCGACGCCTCGGCGCCGGGGTCGGCCAACTCGACCTCGGCGGAGTAGACGAAGCGAATGTCGTCTCGGCGGCGGGCATCGAGGCTCTTGCGGAGGATCCGCCATCGGCTGATGTCGGACGGACCCACGCCAAGCCGGGAAGCCAGGTGATCGACCAGAGCCGACTCGTCTTCACCCAGAGGGGTCGAGATGTTGGCAACGCGAAGGGACATAGAGAATCGTTGGCGAAAAGATCAAGAAGGAAGAAGACCGTGAGGGACTTGCCCTGAGGGGTGGCCGATGGTCTGGTGAAGTCGTTCGACGCGTCTCGCGGCAGCGGACAGAACAGGCGCCACGAGCGGTCAGACGCGGCCGAAGCAGATCATGGTCATGTCGTCGGCCTGGGGTTCGCCGGTGGAGAACTCGCGGATTTCCTGAAGGATGGCGCGGCCAACGGCTTCAGGGCTACCGGAAAGCTCAGCAAGGCGGTTGTTGAGTCTCGGTTTGTCGACGGAGTGGTAAATCTCGTCCTGAGGGCTGCGAGCGTCGGTAATGCCATCGGAGTAAATGACGACGACATCACCGCGATCGAGCTGAATGTCAACTTGCTGGTAAGGAAAATCGGGAAGAATGCCGAGCGGGAGCCCGGAGATGTCGACACCGTGTTCCTCGACCCGACCGTTGGCGCGACGGATCAGGACCGGCAAATGTCCGGCCGAACTGAGGGTCAGCCTGCCGCGTTCGAGGTCGAGGACCGAGAGGCTCAGGGTGATGAATTTTTCTTCGAGCCCGGCCTCGCACAGTTGATCGTTGAGGATGGTTACGGCCGGGGCGGGGGCGTTCTCGGTGAGGATGCAGTAGCGGGTGTTCCCGGAGAACTTGGCCATCATCAGGGCCGCGGGAATTCCTTTCCCGGAAACGTCGGCCAGGGCGATTCCGAGACGGTTGCCGGGCAAGGGGACAAAGTCGTAGTAGTCTCCACCAACGTTGTTGGCGGCATGGTAATAGGCAAAGAACTCATAGCCGGGAATCTGAGGCACGGAGTCGGGCAGGAAGCTGATCTGGACCTGCTCGGCGAGGCGAAGGTCGCGATTGACACGCTCTTGTTTCAGCATGTCTTCGTACATTCGGGCGTTTTGAATGGCGATGGCGGACTGGCAGGCGACGGCGGCGAGGAGGTCGAGGTCTTCTTGCTGAAACTGACGGGCCGAGGTGGTATCGAGCTGGATGATGCCCATGGCCTGGCCGTCGGGGGTCAGCAAGGGGGCGCACATGACCGACCGGATTTTCAGGTCGGCGATGGAGGCGGCGACGGGGAGGTTGGCATCGTTGCCGGCGTCTTGACTGAGGACGGCCTGCTTGCGGTCGAGGACATGGTTGACGATCGACCGGCTGATGTTCATCGGCGGTTCGTCGTCCTTGGACGCACCGTCATGAAGCCGTTGCAACCCGGTTCGAGCCGGCCGGAGTTGACGGTGCTTGAAGGCTTTGCGCATCAAGCGGTCGGCCTGGGGGTCTTTGAGAATCAAGAAGGCGCGTTCGGCCGTCGGGAAAATTTCAAAAAGGGTGTCGAGAACTTTCGGCGCCACCGCGTCGATCTTGACGGTGCTGGAGAGGTTGCGGGTGATGTCGAGCACGGCTTCGAGCTTGCGCTCGGCCGAGACACGGGTTCCTCCGCTGGAGGTGGAGGAGGCGTCGAGGGTGTGGATGGTCGATTCGCCCCCGTGTTCGGTGACGATGACCTCAGAGGCGTCGGACTCCGGTGGCGTCATCCGGGTCAGGTAGACGAACTCGACGTCGCAGATGTTGATCCGATCGCCCGCCTTCAGGGGAAGGCGTTGCCAGGGAGGAACGACCTGATTGTTCAGCTTCGTGGTGTTCCGAGAGCCGAGGTCTTCCAGGTAGTAGTGGCCCGAGTCGACGCCGATCTGCGCGTGGCGGCGGCTGACGCCCTGCGGGTCGAGCACCAGATTGCAATCCGGGGCGCGGCCGATCAGGAACGCCTCCTCCTTGAGGTCGATGCACTGACCGCGTTGCTCGCCGTTCTCTCTGCGGAGGAATGGCATCGCGGGAAAACTCCGAAGACCTTGACCGTGTCGTGTCGTGTAGGTGCAAGGAACGAGGGGTGAATGGGATGTTTTAAGAACCGTTCTGCGTCGATTGTGATCCGATACGATCCCGAGCGGGTCAGAGTTCAGGGTCAGGGTCGGGCCTGGGGGCGTCGTCGCCCGGGTTCGAATCGCTCGGCGGGATCGAAGGTGACGATGCGGAGCGCCTGGAGGAGATCTTCTCGAACGTTTGTCCACTGGGCCGCCAGCGGGCTTGCGCTGGGGCTGCTCCTGGCCCATTCCGCCACTTCCAGCGCCAGCTCGGCCAGAGCCGGTTCGAGATAGGGTGGAGCCGGGGCTCGGGCAGTCAGATGCTCAAGGGCGAGGTCGGGTCGATCTTCCAGGGCGTTCGAGGCGGCTCGGCAGATGTCGGCCAGTCGGCGCCGCTGGGTTGCGGCCTCGGGCTCTGCTTCGAGTGAGTCGGCCAGGGCGTTGAGTCCGAGGTGATCGAGGCGGTCGAACAATGCACGCGCCAGTTGCGTGTAAGCGGTCGAGCCCCAGGGCTCGGCCCTCGGAAAATGGCCGGGGACCGCAAGCAGCGCTGCCGAACGATCAGAGGGGCGAGCGAGGAGCTGCGCGTAGCGGAGCTGATCCTGGGCCGTCGCCTGTTTCGGGATCGATTCCCAGGCGGGAGCCATCCAGAGGGCCGGCGGTCCGGCCGGGGCTCCGCCGGAAAGCATGTCGGTCGGGCGGGCCGACCAGCCAAGGGCCGCGCCAACGAGCAGGCCGAGCCCCCCGAGCGTCACGAGTGTTCCCCCTCCGAGCCGTAGCTGACCAATCCTCCATGCGGTTCGTTGAAGGATCGACGGCCCCGAGGCGATTGAGGAACCGGGGAGAGGCGAAGGTGTGGGTTCACCGGTTGAGATTGTGGGAATCGATTGAGTGGCAGTGACGATTCCACGGAGGCGGAGGAGTTCCCGATCGAGTTCACCGGCCGATTTGTAGCGGTCTTCGGGCTTCTTGGCCATGAGCTTCATGACCAGTTTGACCAACTCGGGAGGCAGGTCGGGTCGGTGCACGGACAGGTCGATCGGTTGCTCCTGCAGGTGTTTCAAGGCCACGGCAACGGCGGTCTCGGCCCGAAAGGGGGGAACCCCGGCGAGCATGTGGTAGAAGGTGACCCCCATCGAGTAGAGGTCGCTGCGATGGTCGAGGCTCAGCCCCCGGACCTGCTCGGGACTCATATACATGGGGGTCCCGAGCGTGACCCCTTCCTGGGTCAGGTGCAGGGCCTCGGCTCCTTGCTCGCGGCAGAGGCCGAAATCGGCGACCTTGACCTGCCCCTTGCGAGTCAGCATCAGGTTTTCGGGCTTGATGTCGCGATGGATCAGCCCCAACTCACTGGCCGCCGCCATGGCCTGGCAGGTTTGCCGCATGATGGAAAAGGCCAGGGGAAGCTCGACGGTCCCCTTTTTGCGGAGATAGTCCCGGAGATTCGTCCCCTGAACATACTCCATGGCGATGAAGCGCAGGTCGCCGTCTCGGCCGAGGGTGTAGACCTGCACGATGTTCGGATGATTCAAGCGGGCCACCGCGGTGGCCTCGACCTCGAATCGGCTCAGGTAGGTCGGGTTGGAAACCAGGTCGGGCCGGAGCACCTTCAACGCAACCGGCCGATTTAACCCCTGCTGCCGGGCGAGATAGACCTCTCCCATCCCTCCCCGGCCGATCAATCGCTCCACCAGGAACTCGCCCCCGAGCAACTGGCCGGTCAAATCACGATCGGGAGCTCCGGAGGAGTCGGCGTCAGCCCATCCAGTGGTCGCCTCGGAATCACTCATTGGACCGCTCGGACTCCGTAAAGTTCGACCGACACCCCAATGGGTTAAGGCGAAGTGATGGAACGACTTTGACTAGTGTAGTGACCGTCTGGCGACCCTGCAAACAGGAAAACCGACCTTGCAGACACTCGGAGCCCCACGGACCCGCTCCATCAGAACGAACGGTTCAGGATCACGAACGGCGGCGTATGGATGCGGGAGTCGGGAAGGGTGAATCCACCCGATGGCCCCGAATGATCGGATCGGACGGGTTCAGCAGATGACACTCGCCGCGAGTCGCGGATACAGGTTAGAATAAACCATCAAGAGCGATCGCGTTCCCGACCACGTCCAGGCGATCGGAATTCGAACAAGGGCCCGGGGTTCTCGACTCGGGGAGGTTTCCGAGATGACTCGCAACAGGCTCCGAGCAGTGATTCTGGGAATCGGGATCGCCGGCATGTTGAGCCTCGGGGCGTCGGTGACTCGCGCCCAGGGGCCGTTCACGGCAGCGATCGGGGGGTTCACCGCCCCGCAGTTCCAGCCGGGCGGAGGGGAATGGGCCCGGGTGGTGACGGCGACGCCCAAGTGGATTGTGCTCGAAAATGCGGCCGGACAGCAGTTTCCGGTGTCGTTCGGAGCGATTGAGGTCTTCGTGATCCGCTGGCCGGCGAACCCGAGGCTGGCCGCTCCCGGAACCCTGGCCGAGGTGACCGGCATCGACCTGATGAACGGCAGTGTCGTGGCCGGTCACGTCGATCTGTTCGAGGGATCCGCCCGCGCCCTGGTGACCCCAACCTCGCTGGTCTTGGCCAGTTACAATCGGGCTTTGAATCGGAATAACCCGTTCCAGGTCAACGTGTTCGGGCGGTATTCCATGATTCCCGGCGAGGAATGGATGCCGCAGCGTCGTCATCTGGTGGGAGCGTTGATCGCCGGCAATCCGATTGTGATTGCGCCACCGAGAGGACCTTCGGCGATGGTGGTTCCCGGCGCGGGTGGGATGTCGGTGACTCAGGTCACCATCGGATCGCCCTCGTTCGTCCGACCGGGTGATCTGGTCTGGTACTTGCCCGTGAACGCCACGCCGCAGACCTTGGCCGTGGGTCGATTGGTGGTGCACAAAACGATTCCGTTGGCCCAGTTCGTCCCTTGATCGTGACGTTTCGAGGCAAGCGTTTCTTCCAGTTCGGGAACACGGGGCCGGGGAATTCTCGTCACTCTTCGGCCCGCTGTTCCGAAACCGAGTCTGGGGGATCGACCCGATCCAGGTCCTCCTGGACCCGAATGTGGTGATCGGTGAACAGAGTGTTTCGCATCGAGCTTTCCCGAGGGGGCATGTGACACGAGACGCAACCCTGGGTCGGCTCGATCGGGCAAAGGGTTTGCGCGGTGAATTCCCGGGGGGTCGCTGTGGCGATCGTTTGATCAAGGGATCGCGTATCTGAGTGGCACGAGAGGCAAACGGAATCGTAGTGCCTCGAGTCGGTTTCGGCGTTACGGTGCGGATTATGGCAACTGACGCAATCGAACTTCGCCGTCGAAGCTGACTGGATGAAGCAGGCACTCCTGACGAACGTCGTTGCCTGGAACCGGACGAGGAAGGGATTGCTCGATTCGTCCTGAGGGCCTGATTCCGAGGCCCGGTGGCAGGTTCCGCAGAGGTTGACGACTTGCTCGGCCGAAGCGAGCCGGGGTCGCATGATCGCCGGCTCGGAGAACCCGCCGTTCACCGCGGCCAGATGGTTCCCACCGGGACCATGACACTGCTCACACCGGACCCCACCTTCGACGACCGTCCAGGAAGCGGTCGATTCGTCGGGTTGAAGGTGGGTTGTGTGGCAGTTCAAACAGCTCTGCTGCTCGTGTGGAGCGAGGGTTCGCCCAAGGAACTCGGAGGGGACGGCAGGGCGCGGAAGGTGGCCGGTCGTGAGGTCCCACCCGACCTCTTTGGCATAGTGAGAGAGCCGAAGCTCGACGACATTGCCGAGCGGATCGATCCCGACCGGGGTGGTTCCGTGGTGTCCCGAGCCCATCAGATGCGAGAGGACCATCGAAAATCGCTCGCCCGCAACCTCGGTTTCCACGATGACCCGATCGCCCTCCTTGCGGAAGGAGTGGATGACCTCCGGCACTTCGGGGTCGGGGATGGGGCCATCAGGCAAGGGAAGCTGGTCCAGGTCATCGGCGCCGGCGAAGGTCGAGGCATGATGGCTGGCTTGCTGATCGTGGGCAATTTCGGCATGGCAGGACACGCATCGAGCCGATCCGACGAAAACCGCGGGTTCCGTCCGCATCGGATCGTTCTCGAACCCGAGCGACCGAGCCTCGGCCAGTGAGGCTTCCGCGGTTTGGAGATCACCGCGTTGCAACGCAGCCCGGCTCAGGAGCCAATGGGCTTCGGCATCGGGGCGAACGCGCGAGGCGAGCGTCTCCCAAGCAAGCTCCCCCTGCCCCTGTTCCAGTTGCGATCGGGCCATCGCCAGCGGATCAGCCTCGGGAATTCCATCTTCGACCGGAACAATCCCCCGGATCACCCACCAGGCTCCGATTCCGAATAACACCGAAACCGCCGCAACCAAGGCCCGCCCTGCTCGGACGGAACCAGACCGCTTGATGGTCATGAAATCTTGGGCCTTTGATGAACCGATGAGATGATGATTTCTTCTGTGCGAGTGATAGTATAGGCGGGTCGTCTACCCTTGCCCCAATCCAATGATTGAGCCATGAATCATTGGGCGACATTGCGCGGAGAAACTGCCCAGGTTTTCCAAGGTTTTTCCGAAAAACTTCGCCGTTCTGCGTCTTCGGCATCTTGCCGAATCGATGAGGGATGGGCTTCCGGGGGGGCGTTCTGAGCGTGTTGGTCAGTCGGCCGTGTCGGAGGGGGGGGGAGGGCTCAAGGGGCGAAGATCACGTTCCTGGTAAAGCGGGAGATAGCGATAATAGACTTCGAGGGTCAGGATGGAAAGGCAGGTAGTGTAATGGCGGCCGGCGCTGCGGCCCCAGCGGTCAGGCTGGGGGCTGTTCGGGTCCCAGCTCCCTCGGTCGCAGCCGGCTCCCTGGATCTGATTGGCGATCAGCCCCTCGCGGATGCGGGTATTCCAATGTTCCCAGGGCTTGCCACCGAGGTTGTGGAGCATCTGGGTGGCGTAATACCAGAAGTAGATGTTCCGATCGCCGGAGGTCATCAGATCCTGGAACACCTGAGCCGCTCCGGATCGCAAGGCGGGTGTGGTCCGTCTCCACCCGAGGTACTGGCGGCAGAGAAGCGCTTCCGCGGTCATCACCAGGCTGGGTTTGCGGCCAGGCATGTAGCTGTAGGTTGCTCCGACCGGGTCAGCCGCGGCACCGTCGAGGTAGCGTCGGCAACCGGTGACGACGTGATCGGGAATCTTGATGCCCGCGAGCGAGGCACTGCGCAGGGCGAGCATCTGCCAGCCGAAGACGGAGGTATCGCCCGCGTCGCCCGGCTGATAGCGCCAGCCGCCGTCTTGCTGGTTCTGGGCCAGGATGATGAATTGCACGGCTTGCCGGGCGGGTTCGAGCAAATCCTCGTCTCGGGAAACGCCATAGGCCTCGCACAGCGCCATTGTGGCGATGGCGTGGCTGTACATCCGGGCGTTTCCTCCTCCGCCGAGAAACAGTTCTCCGCTGGGCTGCTGAGCCCCTTTGAGCCAGGTCAGGCCGCGGTCGATACTGGTCTGGTAGCGGCCGGGCTCGACGTGTGAATGCCCGGCGCCGAGCATCGGGAGCAAGGCCAGCCCGGTGGCGGCGGTGTCCGAGATCATCTGATCGTTGCCGGGGCACGGGCCTTCGGTGCAGTGGGGGGCGCAGTTAAGCGACCAGTTGCCCGCCGGGCCCTGATGCCGCAGGAGCCATTGAAGCCCGCGTTCGACGGCCTCTTCCGATTCGGCGGTCCCTCCCTCCCGACGCAGCAGCGCGGCTTTCATCGAGGCACTTCGACCCGAGAAGGGGGCGATTTGTGCCTGACTGCCAAGCTGAGTCGCCATCGGAGCCTGACCGAGCATGAGACGATCGGGGCGTTCGACGACCCACTCCAGGGGACTCTGTTTCAACTCGGGTCCGAACCGGGAGGCCAGTTCAGGAACGTTGACGACCTCGGGATCGATCGCAGTTGGATCGATCGGGAGCGAAGGGGTCGGGTCGTCGAGCCGGGTGAAGGGATCGCCGGATTGGTCGAGGGTGTCGAGGGTCGTCAGATCATCGGTGAGCTGATCCGCCATCCTGGCCTGGAATCCGGGGTCGCCGTCGTCCTGGTTGGCCACGGGATTCAGGAAGGCGAGAATGGCGATCAGGATAATCAGGATCAGGTGGGTGATCAGGCTGGCCGACCAGGGCGTGAGATTCCGGGTCCAGGCAGGCGGGTTTTGATCGAGACGGAGGATAGCCCGACGCAAGGCGATCCGGGTTCGGCGGAGCGGTCGAAACCGCTTGGAACGGGTCGGCATCGCTCGCTCCGGTCAGTTGAAGATGCAGGAACCCTCGATCGTGGCTGATCCATTGTAGCGCACGGGACCAGGGAGTCGTTCGAGCGTGAGCCTCGCGACCACAAATGGCCCCCAACGAACGGACGCCATCAGACGCCGTTTCATTCGGACACGTCAATTCGCTCGACCGGCCCCCAGCCCAGGGCTTCGAGCGGTTTGAGCACGTCGTCGGCGTCGGCCACCACGACCGCTACCAAGCCTTCCGGACGAAGGCGACGAGCGGCGGCCTGAGCCATCGAGTCGAGGCTGACGGCGGCCAGGCGTTCCGCAAACCGGGCGTGGTGGTCGGCCGGGAAACCGTGCAGGAACAGACTGGCAAAGCGGGAGACGAGGTCCGAAGGGGTTTCGAAGTGCCGGGCGTGTCCTTCCAGGAGGCTCCGCTTCGCGTCGTCCAGCTCTCGATCCGAAGGGGGGCGGTCGCCGAGCAACAGCTCGATCTCCCGGACGATTTCCTCGACTGCCTCGGCGGCCCGATCACTTTGGACGGCCGCCGAGACGGTGAAGGGCCCGGCCCCTCGACGGGCATCGAAGGCGCTTCGAACCCCGTAGGTCATCCCCCGTTGTTCGCGGAGCGATTCGTTGAGCCGAGACGAGAACTGGCCGCCGAGGATCTGGTTCAGGACGATGGCATCGAGATAATCCTCTTCGCGACGATGCAGGCCGATCTGCCCGACCCGAACGTTCGACTGGGGAGCGTCGGGCCGGTGGACCAGGATAATCCGACGGCGGGAGGCTGAGGCCGGAGCGATCGGCGGAATCGGCTCGGGAGCGGTCCCGGACCAGTCGCCGAGTCGATCGTCAAGCTGCCGGGCAATTGCCTGCGGATCGATGTCTCCCGCGACGATCCAGGCCGATCCGGCCGGGAGATAACGCTCGGCGTGAAATTGCCGAAGCCGCTCACGATCAAGCCGCTCGACGGAGCTGGGCGTTCCGTCGGCCGGAACTTGATAGGGGTGATCGGCCTCATAGAGGGCTCGAAGCAGCGTGAGGGCCGCAACCGTCTCTGCCCGGTCGCGACGGGCTCGAAGCGCGGCGAGCGACTGGTTCTGGATGCGGTTCCACTCTGCTTCGGGAAAGGTCGGATTGCGAAGGATGTCGATTGCCAGGTTGAGGCTGGCATCGAGGTTTGAGGTCAGGCATCGCAGGCCAACGTACGAGCCATCCCAACCGGCCGAGGCCCAGAGGCTGGTCGCGATGGATTCGGCCTCGATTGCCAGGTCGACGGCCGATCGCGTTGTCGTTCCCTCGTCGAGCATCGCGGCGGTCAGGCTGGCCAGTCCGGCCCGGTCGGGAGCGACAACCCCTGCTCCTCCGGGAACGGCGAGGCTGGCGGTGACGACCGGGAGATCGCGTCGAGCGATCGCCCAGAGCTCGGCCCCGCATCGGAGGGTCAATCGCTCGGGAATCGGGGCACGGAACGGGACAGGGGTTGCCGCGGCCGGAGCCTGGGCACGATTCAGCGGCTCGGGAGCGGGGGACCCGGAGCGGCCGAGGACGACCAGCTCGACCCGAGGGGCGGTTGTCCCGACTTCTCCGGCGATCCATCGCCGAACGACCTCGGAGATCTGGTCGGGGGTGACCTGAGCGAAGCGATCGAAATCGGAGGTGATGCGTTCCGGATCGCCGAGGTAAATGTTATAGGCGTTCAGGCGATCGGCCACGCCCCCGAAGCCACCGAGCGACTCCAGGGCATAGATCAAGGCGCCTAGCCTTCCCGTCTGGGCACGGTGAAGTTCGTCGGGATCGACCTGCCGGGCGAGGCCGGCCAGTTCGGCGTCGATCAGATCGCGGGCAACCTCCCAGGATTGACCCGGTCGGAGCGTGACCATGATCCCGAAGGTTCCGGCCAGCTCGCGACCGGATTGGTAAACCGAAACGTTCTGGGCGATCTGCTGGTCGAGGACAAGCCGGCGGTAGAGCCGACTGGACCGCCCTCGGGCCAGGATGTCGGCGGCGAGGCCGAGCGGGGCGTCGTCGGGGTGAAACTGCGGAACGGTGTGCCAGGTCAGGTAGAGGCGGTTCAGTTCCACCCGATCGCGCAAGAGGATCGGGTCGGCCGGAGGCGAGGTGACCTCGGGAACAGGCGGTCGCATCGCGGGAACGCCCCCCGGAATCGGGTCGAAGTAGCGTTCGGCGAGTGCAAAGGCGCGGTCCTCGTCCAGATCGCCGACGAGACAAAAACTGGCGTTGCTGGGGACATAGAACCGGCGGAAGAACGATTCCACCTGAGTCAACGAGGCCGCGGCCACGTCTTCCATGGCGCCGATGGTCGGCCAGTGGTACGGGTGATCGGGGGGATAGAGGGCTTCAGGCAAGACGCGAGAGACGCTGCCGTAAGGGCGGTTCGCGTAGTTCTGGCGGTATTCGTTCTGGACGACCCCTTTCTGGATCTCCAGCTTCTCCTCACTGAGGGCCGCGAGCAGATGGCCCATGCGGTCCGATTCCATCGCCAGGGCCAGTTCCAGGTGCGCGGTCGGCAGGTCGATGATGTAGTTGGTGCGGTCGGGAGAGGTCGAGCCGTTAACGTAAGCTCCCTTGGGCTGGAGCGGTTTGAAGAAATCGCCGGGGAAATGCTGCGAGCCTTCGAACATCAAATGCTCGAACAGATGAGCGAAGCCGCGCTGGCCGTGCCGTTCGTTTTTTGAGCCAACGTGATACCAGAGGTTCACGGCCACGATCGGGAGGCGAGGGTCTCGACGAACGATGACATCGAGACCGTTTGACAGCGTTTGCTTCTGAAAGGCGATCTCGGGAGGCCGGGAGAAGGGAGTCATGCCGGATCGGGTCTCGGGTGCGGGGCCGGGTTTGCTCGGGGCTGGAGGACGGGGAAACTTCCCGGGTCCCAGGTCAGTCACAATTCCACCTTAGTCGAAGTAATCTTTCGTGCCTACCATCAGACGCGTTACCCTGAAGGAGAAGCAATCCTCTCGTGATCGGATGGAAATCCGTCCGATTCAGGTCGTCTGGGGTCTATTGAGCGGCAGGATCGGTCGGTAAGATCGTCTCAATGGTCGCGGGCGATCATGATCGTGTGACCTGTGCCTCGGGGCTGGATGGTCGTTGCGTCAGGGTTGATTGTGTCCAAGGAGTACGCCCCCTTCGATCGAGGCGCTGCTACCGACCGGCAGAGTACGATCGACGAATCAGCGGGAGCCGGTCGTGAACTGGCAAGAGATCATTATCGATGCCGCGGCGACCGACACAGGAATGCGTCGGGCGAATAACCAGGACAGCCACGCGATCGTCCGCGCCAAGACGGTCGAAACCTGGAAGAAACGCGGTCATGTCTTCATGGTTGCCGATGGCATGGGGGCGCATGCCGCGGGAGAGCTGGCCAGCAAGCTCGCCTGCGATAACATTCCCCACAACTTCGCGAAGCTGAAGATCGACAGCCCGGCCGAGGGGCTAACCCGAGCCTATCGCGAGGTCGCCAAGATCATTCACACCAAGGCCACGGCCAACAAGGATTTCGAGGGGATGGGCACTACGGCCTCGACCCTTGTCCTTCTGCCGGCCGGAGCGCTGATCGCCCACGTGGGAGACTCTCGGGTTTACCGCATTCGCAACGGTACGGTCGAGCAACTGACTTTCGACCATAGCCTTGTTTGGGAGCTGATTTATCGGGGGCACCTGTCTCGCGAAGAAGCGATGAGGTCGGTGCCAAAGAATGTGATCACCCGGAGCCTCGGTCCCGATCCGAATATTGAGGTCGATATCGAAGGGCCGTATCCGGTCGAGTCGGGAGACGTCTTCCTGCTCTGCTCCGACGGCCTTTCTGGTCCCGTCGAGGACCCGGAGCTGGGGGCATTCGCGTCGGCCTTCCACCCAGAGGTGGCCTGCAAGTACCTGCTACACCTCGCGAACCTGCGAGGGGGACAGGACAACATCACCGTCATGGTCGTCAGGACCGGTCCCTGGGAGGATCCCGATGACCCCTCTCGATCCGTCACGACCAATGGCGCGGCCGCCGAGGGAGCAGGAAAAGGAAAGGGTTTCTCGTTGACCGGCCTGATGAACGCGTTTCATCGCAAACCCGTTCTGGAACCGGTGGACGAAAACATCTACGTTACGGCTCCCTGTCCGCTCGATGCGAACCTGTTCGATCGCCTGGGCGACGACCTCCGCCGCGTGCACTCGATGGCCGTCGAACACGCCTGGCCGGTCGATTGGGCCGAGCTCACGAACAGTCGGCGCGAGGCGGAAGCGGCCCGAGCCTCCGGGAATGATCGCCTGGCCTTGAAACATCTGGGTGAAGCGATCGTACGACTTGGCGTCGCCGGCCGGCTCCATCGCAAGGAGTATGGCCCGATCGGGGCGCGATGATCGGCTTCGTTTCGTCCCGGCTTCCTTCCTTGGTGGTTTGCGATTCAAGACCGATCGACCCTGCCGAACCGATGCGATGGACCCTTCCGACACACCCCGGAGTTCCCCGGCTCAGCCCGCTCCGGAAACGATCTGCGCCCGGCCGAACCTCCTCCCCGGATCGTCCTCGACTCCCCTGGTGCCCGCTCCCCAATTGAGCGTGGTCTACCGGTTTGAAGGGCTCGACCATGTCGATGCCGTCTACCAGGGGCAGGCCGACGGGTTTGTTTATGCGAGGGATGGACACCCGAACGCCAGTGCGCTCGCGGCTCGGATTGCGGCCCTTGAAGGGGCCGAAGCGGCGGCCGTCTGTGGGTCGGGAATGGCGGCCTCGGCCGCGGTTTTGCTCTCCGAGCTGGGATCAGGCGACCACATTGCGTTTGCCGAACAGCTTTATGGGAAGACCATCTCGCTGATTGATCGCGAGCTGAGACGGTTCGGGATCGAGGCAACCGGTTTCGATGCGACTCGGCCCGAGTCCCTCGCCGCGGTCCTGCGCGACCGGACCCGGCTGGTGATGGTCGAGACGCTCTCAAACCCGTTGCTCCGGCTCCCGGATCTCCCCGTTCTGGCCGCGATGGCGAACAAGGCTGGGGCGAAGCTGGTGGTTGACCATACGTTCGCCCCCCTGCTCTGCCGTCCGTTGGAGCTGGGGGCCTCCTACGTGGTTCACTCCGGGACCAAGCTGATCGGCGGCCATAGCGATCTGACCCTCGGGCTCGTTGCCGGCACCCACGAGGAGATGGACCGAGTTCGCCGGCTCGCCTCCACCTTCGGCCTGTCCGGCAACCCGTTCGAAAGCTGGCTCGCCTGCCGAGGGCTCGCGACGTTGCCTCTGCGCTCGTCACGGTGTTGTGCAACGGCACTCGAACTGGCCGAACGCCTGACCCGATCCTCCGCGATCCGGGCCGTCCATTACCCGGGGTTGCCCGATCATCCCGATCACGAACGCGCACGCACCTTGCTTCACGGTGGGTTCGGCGCGATCGTCACGATTGATCTCGGTGATCGGCACCGAGCCGATACCTTCATCCGGAATCTCGGCCAGATCCCCTTCGCACCCAGCTTGGGAGACGTGGCCACGACCCTGAGCCATCCGGCGACCACGAGCCATCGAGGGCAGGAGCCTGGGCTGCTCGATCGCCTCGGGATCACTCCCGGCCTGATCCGCCTGTCGATCGGCCTTGAAGACCCGGCGGATCTTGCTGCCGATCTGGAACAGGCCCTCGCGACCCTATCTTGAACAGGACGACGAACGGCATCCGTTCCCTTGGGAAGGGTTGTAGCGCGTAGGAATCGATGGAACGGTGAGTCAAGGGTCAGGGAACCGTCAGGCGGGGCCGTAGACGTAATTCATGAGGTTCTTCCGTTCCTCATCGGCCGATTCGTGCAGGAAGCGGATAAGATCGCCGACGGAAACCAGTCCAACGAGGCGTCCGTCCTCGTTGAGCACGGGAAGCTGACCGATGCGGTGTTCGCTCATGCGTCCCATGGCGTCGTGTACCGATTCGGCGACCGAGCAGGAGACGACCGGACGGGTCATCACGGAATGGATCGGCTCGTGGCAATACTCCTTGCCCTGATGGTGAAGCCCTCGGAGGATGTCTCGCTCGGTGAAAATGCCGACCATCTCGCCGGTGTCGTCGACCACCGGGAGCGACCCGATATTTTCTTCGACCAGGACGGCAACCGCTTCGGAAACGGTCGCTTCCGAGCCGATGGTGATGATCGACCGGGACGTTCCCGAGAGGACGCTTCGAATGTGCATGATCAACCCTCCTTCGCGGATGGCCCGGTACGGTGATGGGAGTCCCGATCAGAATTCGGGAAACCAGGCCAAGATTGGAGCAACGCGCAGGGAGACGGGAACAGCATGAATATCTTGAAACATCTCCCGGAGGTGTGCAACACAATTCGCCCTCAATTTCCCGGATCGTCTCGAGGGCCCGACGGTCAAGCGGCGGGGCGCGGGCGCTCGCCGGGCTCTGAGCTTGGATCGCCGTGGCCGACGCGCCTACACTGATTGTTCCGGGATCACAGGCTGTTGTTGCGGCCGACAGTCGGCCAATCGGCGTTCCCGTCCAGGACTTGATCGAGAACGCGGCATGGCAGGATCGCATGTGGTGGTGATTGGAGGGGGAGTCGGCGGACTCTCCTCTGCCCTCGAACTGGCGCGACGGGGATTGCGAGTCACGTTGCTGGAACGTCACCCTGCCCTTGGAGGAAAGGCCAGCGAGCGTCGTGAGGCCGGGTTTCGATGGGACGAAGGCCCAAGCATTGTTGTCATGCCCTGGGTTTATCGAGAGCTGTTCACCCAGGCAGGACTCGACCCCGATTATTACCTCCCGTTGAACCGACTGGACCCAGCCTTCCGCGTGGTGTTTTCCGATGGTCGACAGCTCGACCTGCCCGCCGATGAACCTGGGCTCCGCGATGCCTTCGCCTCGATTGACCCGGTGGATGCCAATGCGCTCGGGCCGTTCCTCGAACGCCTCGACCGCTTCGCGGCCAAGATCGGCCATGCCTACTGCGATCGCTTGCTGGAAAGTTGGCCGCAGGTCTTGACCTCGCCGCTGATGAGTTCGGCGAGGATCATCTCGCCCTTTCAGCAGTATGCGGCCGAGGTTGATCGCACGTTCCGATCCGGTCCGATCCGGGAACTGCTTTACGGCTTTCCGACGTACTCGGGATTCAACCCGATCACGGCTCCGGCCTCGCTCCTGGTGATCCCTTGGACGATCATCCGGGAAGGAGTCTGGTATCCGACCTCGGGAGGGATCGCCGCCATTCCTCTGGCCATTGCCGCCGCCTGCCGGGACCTGGGAGTCGAGATTCATACCGGGGTGGAAGCCGAAGCAATCGAGTTGGACGCCTCGGGACGGGTTCAGGGGGTGGCCACGTCTCACGGTCCGGTGCCGTGCAATGTTGTCGTGTCGAATAGCGATTATGTTCACACGCATCGACTCTTACGAGGGGGGCGCGGCTTTACCCCAGAGGTCGAGACGATCCGTGAGGGGAAGGTGGAACCCTCGGGGTCGTTCTTCACCGTTCAACTGGGCTGCAATCGGACGTGGGACCTCGCGGCTCATCACCTTCTGGTGCTGACCGAGGGATCAAGCCGGGTCTACGACGAGGTCTACGACCGCGGCGAGTTCCCGAGCGATCCTCCTTTGTATGTGAATGTCACCAGTGCAACCGATCCGGCCGACTCTCCCCAGGGGGGGAGCAACCCCTTCATCGTCATCGGTGCTCCCGCAATGCCGGATGAGACCACCAGCGATCCGGAATTCGAAGAACGATATGCCGATCGACTCATTGAGCGTCTGGAACGCGCCGGGATGACGGGCCTGGCCGATGCCACCGTCACGCGACAGGTGACAGGCCCCGCCGAGTTTTCCCGGAAATTCCATGCGTTTCGAGGGGCGATCTACGGTTTAAGCAGTAAACATAACATCCTAGGAGGGGGCTTCCGACCCTTAAACTATCGGCCCGACGTGCCTGGTCTGTACTTCGTTGGCGGGGGAGTGCAACCGGGTGCAGGTCTTCCCATGGCGGTCCAAAGCGGGAAGATCGCCGCGGGTCGGATCGCCAAGGACCTTGGTGTCCGGACCCCACCCCGATCGGCAACCACGCGGCCTTGAGACGAGACAGGAGATCGCGTGATGATTTTTGGATTTATTCTGGCCCTGGTCGTTACCCTCGGCTGGGTGGCCCTAGCGTTCGTCTGCGTGCATCGCTCACGATCGTCCCGCTGGCTGCGCCCGACCGACCGGCGTTGGGGAGCGGAAGCACCGACGGTGGCCGCGGTCGTTCCGGCCCGCAACGAGTCGGCGCACATTGCCCAGACACTCGAATGTCTGATGGCGCAGGAATACCCTCATCTCTCAATTCACGTGGTCGATGACCAATCGGTGGATGGCACGGCCGATCTGGTTCGTCAGGCTGTTGCCGGTGCCGGTCCTGATCGTCACCCGGTGCGGCTCTTGCCCGGGGGCGACCGACCGCACGGGTGGGTGGGCAAGACCTGGGCCTTGCATCAAGGGGTCGACGCGACCGATTCCGAGTGGGTCTGGATGGTCGATGCCGACCTCTGGCTGCACCCAAACGCATTGGCTACGGCGCTTGATCAGGCCGAGCGGTCGGAAGCGGACTTCATTTCCTTCCTGGGCCGACCGCGCTGTGATACCTTCTGGCAAGGCTCGATTGCCCTGGCCTTGATTCAGATTCTCTCCATGCTTTATCCCCTGCGACGGGTGAACGATCCCGCACGCCCCGAGGCGTTGGCACACGGCGCGTTCGTCTTGATTCGCCGATCCACGTATGAGCGTGTCGGTGGGATTGAGAGCGTTCGAGGCGAGATTGTGGAAGACATTCAGTTCGCCTCTCGGGTCAAATCACAGGGTGGTCGGCTCCAGGTCGATGCCACTCCCGAACTCTCTCAGACTCATATGTACGGCAGCTTTCAAGACATCTGGCGCGGTTTGCGGAAAAACGCGTATGCGGGGATGGATTACCAACTGCACAAGTACGCGACGGGGGCCTTGATCGGGTTACTCATGGCCTGGACCCCCTGGGTGGCGACTGCCGTGGGGTTGTTCGGCCTCTGGAATGCTGACGGCGCGGAAGTGTTCCGCCTCGCCTGGCTCGCCGTGGGCCTGATGGGGTTGCTCGGCCAGGCGGTGGCGGCCATGCCCGTCGTCGTCTTCCTGAATCTCCCGAAGGTGTTTGCCTTCGCACTCCCAGCGGGAATCTCAGCATATATCGCGATTACCACCGCGAGCGTCTGGCACTATTTCCGGGGTCGAGTTCTCTGGAAGGATCGTGAGTTCTGCGCCAGGAGCATCAAGGAGCAATCGGTTCGGAATTCAGGTGGGTTGTGAAAGCTGGGCTGGCTCGTCCGTTGTTACGTCGCAGTGGTGTTGGAGGGAGACGCGTCGGAAGCGACGCCGTTTCGCCTCAAAAGCTCGTGCAAATGAAGATGGAATGGGCCGAGTTTCCCACCGTAATTTCCAGCCGTGATCGCGACGATGTCCGGTGTCGCTCCGGCAAGAAGGCCAGCGACCGTGGCCGACTCGACATCATGGAGCGTCAGACCATCAATCACGATTTCATACGCACAACGAACCTCGTCGGGTAATTCGGTTGGAACAAGGCCCCTGAGCATGGGGGCGTAGGCCGTGTTGGTGCTGGCGAGCAGGGCCTTGTACTTGCTGCCGACTTTTGAACCGGAACGGGCGATCCCCCCTGGAAAGGGTAAGATGACACCGGGGACCTTTCGCATCGCGTCCACGGCTCGTTCGGTGGCTTCGAGGGTGGGGCCTGGGTCGGTGCCAAGCAGAATGAGGTTGCCGCCGGCCACTCCTTTCTGAGAACCGAACAGGTCTTCACAGGTGAATTCGCCGTCCATCACTGGCACGCGCCAGAAGCGTCGGTCGCCGAGTTTCTTGCTGATCTGCCAGCCATCCCCGAAATAGCGGAGCTTGCCGCCGAGGCTCAGGGTCTTGTCTCCGGGGGCGATCGGCAGGCCGTTGTAACATGCGGTCGTCGGACAGGTCATCACGCACTGGCCGACTCGTTTGATCAGCGCCTTTTCCAGAGCGTTTCTGCTGAAGGCAAACGCGAGAATCGCCACGCCGGGCCGACCGTCGGGGGTTTCCTCCGGCGTCAAGGGACGCTCAATGCCCGCCTCGGCGTCGCAGGAGATGACACTGGAGGCGTAGCCGGTCATTTCTCGACCGGCAATCTCGGCCCAGTGCGCGGTGTCGGCCGTGACGATCAAGCGAGCGCCGACCATTGGGAAGGCCTCGGCGAACGTATCGACGATCGGGACACCGTTAACCTGCATTGTGCGCTCCGGTCGAGAGCCGGTGGAGGAGGTTTGAGGAGTGGTGCGATCAGTGGGATTGAAGGGTCGCACAGTAACTGAGGAGCGTTGCCAGCACCTCGTGCATTGAGGGGTGAACGGGAGTCATCGCCGGTCGCAGGGGTAAGCTCACTTCGTCGGATCGGTAGAAGGTGCCACCATCGTCGATCCCCGGCATTCCGGTGGCGATGGCCACCACTCCGGGAGCAGATCGCGCGGTGGCGTTCGGGCCGAGGAGGATCACTGGAACTCCCTTGGGGCGAGTCGTGGTCCGCTCATCGAGGTCCTCACCCACAAGAAGCAGGGCATCGGCCTCACCGGATTGCAGGCGGAGCCACGGATCGGCGTCAACGGGGCGATACCGGGCGATCCCGTCCGCGAGGTCGACGGAAACCGGGGCCCCCAGCCTTCCGGTGAGAATCGCCTCGGCCCCGGCGGGATTGCCGGGACCGGCCAGCGGAACGGCCACGCATCGGGTGGTCGTGTTCAGGTCGTCGAGCAATCGCATCAGGGCCTCGATTGCCGAAGCTCCCTCGCGGGCCAGTTCGGCGCCGAAGATGATCGCACTATAGGGAGCACGCTTCAGGAGGTCGGCCCAGGATTGCCAGAGATCGACCGGCGATCCGGAGTGTCGCTCCACCCGGATCGGATCGGCGGCGACCCCTCGAACGGCGCCTCGGAGGGCCTGAATGGCCTCGGTGTGGCGACCGCTTGAGACGGCGATTGCGCCGTCGGCCCAACTTCGACATTCGGAAACGCTCTGGTCGACCACCAGCACCGTTCGTCCCGCTCGACCTTCGGGCACAAAGCGGCCGGGCCGGTCGATCAATCGTTCCCGGAGTCGAGGGTGGGTTCTGGCCGGGTCGATACCCCAGCACAGGATCAACTTCGCCCGATGAATGACTTCGCCGAATGAGGCCAGCACGGCTCCGGAGCGTTGAATGGCCAGAAGGCGAGGGGTGGCTTCCTCGGAATGATCCGGACCGATCGTCGCCCCAAGCCGATCTGCCAGTCGCGCAGCAAGGGATTGAGATTCGAGTGTTGCCGAGGTCAGCCCTGCGATCACCGGGGCCCTTGCATTGACGAGGATCGAGGCGGCCCGTCCGATCGCCTCGGCGACGGGCACGGTGATTCCATCGACCGACGCGGGCGGCAGCGTTTCAACTCGGTGGTTGCCCAGGAACCACGAACGGCCAAGCTCGCAGGCTCGATCGGCCTTGAGAATCCGATGGCCCGAGATGGACAGGACGATGTCATCACACAGCAAGCCACAGGCCGAGCAAGTCGCGTCGTTGAGGACTCGGATGTCAGAGGAGGGCGTGGTCATGGTGAATTGGTTCAGAGCATGCCCGAATGATCGACAGTCGGGAAAATGCGTTTCGACGTTCGGGAGGTCGGGCAATCGAGGCTCATCGTAGCATGCCCTCGGAGGCGAGGCCACTGTCGAACCGAGGGGGAGTGTTGAGTGTGACTCTCAGGGAGAACAGGCGCATCGCCCTTGATTCCTTGGCCCGGCCGATCCATCATAAAACTCAATCGCACTCGAGGAGTGCCGTACCGTCCGATCGGCCTGGGTGATCGGCGTTTCGGTGGCTCGCGACCCCATGCTTCCCACCTCAGGATTGAGATTTCGCCGGAGACTGATTCGATGATGCGATCCCTGCTCGCGTTCCTCTCGATCGCCCTGCTGATCGCGGGGCCCGCCCGATCTGATCAGGAGGCCAAGCGCCGCGTGCTCGACTTCACCGTCAACGACATTGAAGGCAATGAGGTTGACCTCAAACAATATGAGGGAGAGGTCCTCCTGATCGTCAACACCGCCAGCTATTGCGGTTACACCCCGCAGTACGACGGCCTGGAAGAACTTTTCCGCACTTACGGCGAGAAAGGCTTCAAGGTGCTCGCCTTCCCGGCCAACGAGTTTGGTCAGCAAGAACCGGGCACCAATGCCGAGATCCGGGCCTTCTGCAAGTCGAATTATGAGGTGAGCTTTCCCTTGTTCTCGAAGGTCGTCGTCAAGGGATCGGGCATCCACCCCTTGTTCGAGTTCCTGACCGACGAGGAGGCCCACCCCGAAAACGGCGGCACGATTCGCTGGAATTTCACCAAGTTCCTGGTCGATCGCAAGGGGAACGTCATTGCCCGGTTCGAGCCGGGAGACGATCCGAAGTCGGAAAAGGTGGTCAATGCCATCGAGAAGGCCCTTGCCGAGTCCTGAGGGGGCACCCTCCGGCCCTCGCATCCTCCCGGCCCGCGTCGACCCCTGGGCCGACGCGGTTGCCCACCTCAGAGCAATCGACCCGCGCTGGTGCCCCCTGATCGATCGGATCGGTCCGTGTTTGCTCCGGCCGAAGACCGATCGTTTTGGAATTCTGGTCCGGGCGATCGTCGGTCAGCAGATTTCCTCGAAGGCCGCGGCATCGATCAATCGTCGGTTGCTCGAAGGTCAGGGGACGCCTCGCCATCAGGCGGAAACGCTGCTGGCGCTGGGTGTGGAGGGGATCCGGAACGCGGGCCTCTCGGGGGTCAAAGCCTCGTACGTGCTTCACCTGAGCGAAGCGGTTGCGTCGGGACGACTCGTCCTTTCCCGAATCGGCCGCCTTGGTGATGCGGAGATCATGGCGCAATTGACCGAAATCCGAGGGATCGGCCCCTGGACGGCCGAGATGTTCCTGATCTTCGCCCTGAACCGGCCCGATGTGCTTTCGGTCGGTGATCTTGGAGTCCGGGTCGGGATTCGGGATCACTACGAACTCGAATCCTTGCCAAACCCCAGGCGTTGCGTTGAACTGGCCGAGCCCTGGCGCCCGTTTCGATCCGTGGCAATGTGGTATCTCTGGCGAAGCATCGACACTCCGCCCACCTGACGCGCTCCTGACCGTCGGTCGACTTCCTGACTTGTTCTCAATCGGACCCTCCTGATGCTCGACCTTCCCCGACGCGTCTTGGCGATTTTGGCCCTGACCCTGGTCGTCATTCCGCCATCCTGGGCCGATGAACCGTTTCGCCCCGAGGCCGACCGTCACGGAATTCTCGATTTCCCGGCCGATCGGGCAATCTTGCTCGGTGATCGGCTCCGTCTGACGGGAGAACCGGCGTACGTGGTCGACTGGGTTTCGAAGGCCGAGGAGATCCGCTGGGATTTCGAGCTCGACGATCCCGGTCGATATGTCGTCGTGGTGGAATACGCCGCCCCTGCCGGTCGAGGAGGATCGGTGGTCCAGGTGGTGTCGAACGATCAGATACGAGAGGCTCTGGTTCACGCAACCGGAAGCCCGACACGCTTCTTTCCGCAGCCGATGAAAGGAGCGATCACCTTACCGAGCGGCCGGAACCGATTGGAGGTCCGCGCCGTCGAGGTTCCCGGAGGACTGGTGATGAACCTGCGCCGGGTCCGACATGTCCCCGCCAACAAGTGAGCCATTTTCATGCGGTTTGATTTGGTCATCCGGGGTGGTATGGTCGTCGATGGGACCGGAGCACCTCCGTTCCGAGCCGATGTCGGTCTACTCGACACCTCGATCGCCGAGGTGGGTCGTCTCGATCAAGCGGAGGCGGGCCAGGTCATCGATGCCACCGGCCTCTATGTCGTGCCGGGTTTCATCGACGCGCACGTTCACGGAGACCTGATGCTGCTGGCCGACCCGGTTCATCGGGCGGCCCTGAAGCAGGGGGTGACGACCTACATCATCGGCCAGGACGGGAGCGCCTTCGCTCCTGCCTCGCCCAAGACGCTCGACTACATGCGGCGTTACACCGCCGGCTTCAATGGCAACCCCGACTGGATCACCTACGACTGGAATACGGTTGCCGAATACCTTGCCCGCTTCAATCAAACGACGGCCCTGAATGTGGCCTACCTGATTCCCAACGGCAATGTTCGGATGGAGGTCATGGGGCTCGACACTCGGGCCGCCACCGACGACGAACTGAAGGCCATGCGCCAACTCGTCCGCGAAGGGATGGAGGCAGGAGCCGTCGGGGTGTCCAGCGGGCTCGACTACATTCCCAGTCGCTACGCAGATGTCCGCGAGATCGTCGCGCTCTGCGAGGAGATTGCTCCGCTGGACGGGGTCTACGTTTCTCATATCAGGGGTTACGGTCCGCGAGCTCCCGAAGGCGTGGCCGAGATTGCCGAGGTTGGCCGCCAATCCGGCGCGGCGGTGCATATCTCCCACTACAACGGCCCTGCCGAATTGCTGCTCGGGCTCGTCGATCAGACCCGAGCCGAGGGAATCGACCTGACCTTCGATAGTTACCCGTACCTGGTGGGCAGCACCATCCTCGGCATGATCGCCCTGCCCCCCTGGGTTCAGGAAGGGGGCATCGAGGCGACCGTCGAGCGCCTGGCCGACCCCAAGATCCGAGCCCGGTTGCACTCCGAATGGTTCAGCGGAGGCTTAACCTACGGGCTCGACACCATCACCATCACCATGACCGCCAACCCCGACGACCAGTGGACCGAGGGGATGAACCTGGTCGAGGCGGCTCGACAGGCCGGGGTCTCTCCCGGCGACATGGTCTGCGACCTTTTGATCCGGTCGGGGATGGCTGTCGGAATTTTCGGCGCCCGGGCCGGCGATCGCACTGAGGAGGATATTCGAACCATCCTCCGCCACCCCGCTCACATGGCCGGGTCTGATGGGATTTTCCGGGGCAGCCATCCCCACCCGAGAGGCTGGGGTGCCTTTGCCCGCTATCTCGGTTATCACACCCGAGAGAAGAAGGATTACGACTGGGGAACCGCGATCGTTCACCTCGCCAGCCATGCGGCGCGCCGCTATCGCCTGACCGATCGTGGCCTGGTCCGCCCCGGCTTTGCCGCCGACCTGGCAATCTTCGACCCGGCGACGATTTGCGATCACTCGACCTACGAGGCCGGCCGTACCGAAGCCGAAGGGGTTCGCCACGTCCTGGTCAACGGCACGCTCGCCCTCTTCGACGGTGAGCCCACCGGCGCCACCCCCGGTCGAGCCCTCCGGCGCGGCCGATGATCCGTCCCTGGGGCCGTAGCCCCCGATCTTCCTCCTCCGATCAGGCCCCGGTCGATGCCGTCCGGGGTCTGTGCTTGCGCCGACGAAGACCATTCTGCCTAGTTGCGCAAGACCTCCTGCAACCGGACAATTTTTTTACTCCTTGCCCAATCAGAACTTAGGCCGGAACTTGTCATTTTATGGCGTCTGTCCACAAACTTTTTGTGACTAGAGCTTCCCAAAAAAACGATGTTGTTTTCGTAAGACACGCAACCGGTGATCGACGGTGATCACTGAAAGCAACTGGTCGACGATCGACCCCTGCGATGGAGCCCACAGCCATGTCTCCGTTCTCGAATGAAACGCTTGCGGTTCGCTTTCCGTTTCTGGTTTCGAGCTCGAATCAAACGACTGCTTTGGATTTCACATCAAAGAGGATCAACATGGATACCGCCTTGTTTCCCGCAATGAGCAGCGTCTCGGCCACGCTTGGCGTGCTGGGTGGAACCGACCGGGAATTTTCGAACACGATCGAAGCGCTTCGGGCCGAGCTGGCACCGAGCGGATTGGTGGAATCGTTGATGGCGGATCGCGTCGTCCTGGCCGTGGCCCGATTACGAACACTGGTTGCCGGGGAAAACGGCCTGAACGCAAGAGCCGAGGAAGTGGCCCAGGCCGAGCAGTCGATCGACCGCGCCCTCGACGCTCTGATCACGGCCCGATCGGCTCGTGCCGAGGGATGGGGACATCCGGCTCCGTCGTCCAGCCGCATCGGCGACACGTCGTCGATGACCCCGCTGCCGAGCAAGAACGAACTGTCCGCGAGCTTCACCGATGACCATCCGGTTGCTCCTGCGACCGAAGGCGACGAACTTCCCTGGCGAGACCGCCTGGTGTTCGACGATCACGTCTCGGAAGAGTCTCCGGTGGTTCGAGGCACCTGGATTACGGCCGGTCAAGTTGTCTCGTTGATCGTCGATGGTTGGAGCTGGGACGCCATTCTTAAGAACTACCCCGAGCTGACCGAAGCCGATCTCCGGGCGTGCCTTTCCTTCACGGTCGAACAGGACGGACCGATCGCCTTCTGAACCAGGAGGATCGTGGCTTGACGAACGGCTCAACATCATGAGGGCCGGAGGGAGCATTCCCCCTCCGGCCCTCAAGGCGTTGAACCGGTACGAGCCGCCTCCGAGGCGGTCTTGAAGGGCGCGGAACGTTTAGCTGATGATTTCCAATGTCGGCATCTTCGGAGCCTTGAGGTTGCGGATGCTGATTTGCTGGGCGAGCGCCTCGACGACACCAAGCAAGTAGGGACGCGACGGTGAGCCCTCGGCAAGAGTTTCGTGCAAGAGGCCAACGTCCCCTTTCTCTCGGATGTCGAAGACGAGCGGAACTTCCCCCAGGAACGGCACGTCCAGCTCCTCAGCCCGACGACGGGCTCCCCCGTGGCCGAACGGATACATGCGATCGCCACCGCCGGGAGGATCGAGGAAGCTCATGTTCTCGACCATGCCGAGCAAGGGAACCTTGAGCTGTCGGAACATGGCGACGGCCCGGGTCGCATCGAGCAAGGCCACCTCTTGCGGGGTGCAGACGACCACCGCGCCGGTCAGGGGAAGCGTCTGCGAGAGGGTGAGCGGCACGTCCCCAGTGCCGGGCGGCAGGTCGATGACGAGGTAATCCAGCTCTCCCCAGTCCACCTGATGGAGGAACTGGTTGACGATGCCGTGCAGCATCGGGCCTCGCATGATGACCGCCTGCTCGGGCTTCACCAGGAAGCCGATCGACATGAGCTTGAGACCGTTCGCCTCAATGGGCTGAATGCGTTCTCCCTTGGCCATCGGTCGGCCCGAGGCACCGACGAGATGAGGAACCGATGGACCGTAGACATCGGCGTCCATCAGGCCGACCTTCGACCCATAGTGTTGCAAGCCATAGGCGAGCGAGGCGGCAAGCGTGGATTTGCCGACCCCCCCCTTGCCCGATCCCACGGCGATGACGTTGCGAACGCCGGGGATGTCCCCCTTCTCGATCACTCCCTTGCCCCGAACGTCGGCGGTCATGTTGACACGGAGTTGTCGGGCGTTGCCGAGGTTCCGGCCGATCGCCTCGCGGACGTCGGCCTCGATCTTTCCCTTCAGGGGGCAGGCCGGAGTGGTCAGATTGACCGTCAGTTCAAGGAGCTGATCGGTGATCCGGATGTCCTTGATCATCCCGAGGTCGACCAGGTCGCGCTTGAGGTCCGGGTCCTGGACTCCTTTCAGGGCGAGCAAGACGTCCTGTTCGGTCAGTCCGGCAGGGTGAGAAGCGGACATCGGGCGAATCCTCTCGAAGCAAAAAGGGAACCAGAAGGCGGGGTGTGCGCAAGACGAGATCAAACGGTGTGAGGCAAGTTTCTGGGTAACGTTGCCGGGCAATTCGGAATCAGAGCTCAAGCAGAGCCATCGGATCGCTCGGGTCGGGTTCGGGTTGGGGGAGTGCCGCGCGGCCAGCCTGAGAGGTCCGGTTTCGGGCCAGGGGGAGCCATCCGTCGATCACCTCGGCGACCCTCGGAGGAGGAGCAAACCCCGACCAGACCCGCGTGGCTCCCATCGACCGGGCAAGCTCGTGAAGATCCGGATGACAGAGTCGATCGAGCACCAGGACCAGGGATGAAGGGGCGAGCACGGAAAGACGAACCAGCCGCTCCAGGGCGTCCCGGGGTTGGGTTCCGAGGTCGAGCACCACGATCGGGCACGGCCAGCCCTCGACCGCGGCGAGCAGGTCATTCGTCCCTCGCGTTTCTCGCCAGATGACCGGGCGATTCTGGAGCCGGGCTCGGAGCTGTGTGGCCCAGGTGCTTCGGCGTTCAGAAATCACCACCAGTTGGCGAGGGGTCATGCGAGACTCGAATCCCGGACTGCTCATTCCCGAAAATGGCTGGAAATCGGTACAACATTCTAGACGAAGGTCAATCCTGGGGCGAGACTCGGGTGCCGACGAATCGTGACCTCGCTTGAAACGCAATGTCGAGTCCTCTTATGATGAGTAAGGTCTCCACGAGCGAGAGCGTCTTGCTGTGCCCCGATCTGGCCGGAAAGGGTCGCCATCGCGATGCCCGAACGCGACTTTTACGAGGTGCTGGGCCTGGACCGGGGAGCCTCCGCCGAGGATCTCAAACGCGCTTACCGCTCCCTGGCTCGCAAGCATCACCCTGACCTGAACCCCGACGATAAACCGGCGGCCGAGAAGCGTTTTAAAGAGCTTCAAGAGGCGTACGACGTCCTGAGCGATCCCGAGAAGCGGAAGCTCTACGACCTGTACGGCAAGGCCGCCTTCGAGGGGGCTGGCGCGGCCGGACCTCGAGCCGGTGGGGCCGAGTGGTCGGCTCGTCAGGGGCCAGGCTTTGAGAATGTCGACTTTTCGCAGTTCTTCGGTACCGCCGCGGGAGGAAGAACCGCTCCCGGAGGGGCCGAGGATTTTGACGTCGGTGGCGGCATCTTCGAGGAAATTCTCGGTCGAGTCCGCGGTGGTCGTCGCGCCGGCCGAGGGGGACACCGTGGGGGCGGGGATGTCGAGTCCTCCCTGCGGATTCCGTTCCTCACGGCCGTAACCGGTGGCGAACAGCCGATCGTGATTGCCCGGCCCGACGGCGCGACCGAAACCTTGACCGTGAAGATTCCGCCGGGAATTGAGGATGGCGCCAAGATCCGCCTGCGCGGCAAGGGAAATCCGGGGACAGGTGGTGGCCCGCCCGGCTCTTTGGTCATCACGGTCCACGTCGACCCGCACCGCTATTTCCGCCGTGATGGGCGTGATCTGCTGGTGGACCTGCCGATCTCGGTCAACGAGGCAATCCTCGGGGCTCGGGTCGATTGCCCGACCCTCTCGGGGGTCAAAACCTTGACGATTCCTCCGGGAAGCTCCAGCGGCCAGAAACTTCGCCTCAAAGGACAGGGGGTTCCTGCTCGGGGGGAACGGCCCGCCGGCGATCTGTTTGCGGTCCTCAAGGTGGTCGTGCCCAAATCGGTGGACGAGGAAAGCCGCCAATTGATCGAGCAGTTCGCCTCCCGCAATCCGTCGGACCCTCGCCAGGGACTCTGGTAATCGGGTCCTTCGATCGTCTCAAGGCTGTTCTTGTCGGAACCCTCGCCGATGAACCCGACGATCCTCCCTCGTGATCACGTCGCTCACCACCTGGCGATCTCGACCCGGCGGTTGCTGGCCTACGAACGTCGGGGACTGGTCCAGGTGATTCGCTCCGGAGAGGTTGAGGGCTATTCCCCGTCGGATGTCCGTCGCCTCTGGACCGTGGTCAGCCTCCACCGAGACGCGGGAATCAACCTGGCCGGAATCGAGGCGATCCTCCAAATGCAGGCTCGCCTGGATCGCGTTTGCCGCCAGCTTCACCACCTGGCCGAACAACTTGACGAGGCGATCGTTGATGAGGACGACGTCGAGGGATCGGACGAGGACTGACGCCGGATGCCCGATCCCCACGCGAACCCGCCGTCGCCTCGACCCCTCCGAACGATGATCGCCAAGGACCCGGCCGTACGGCGTCGGGTCGGTCGGGCTTACGCCGAGTTTCTTGCGGTGCTGCTCGTGGCGGTCGCCTCACTCACGGCCCTGATCCTCTGGCACCTCGCTCGGCGGGGTCGGCTGATCCGCCAGCGACTTGCGCAACCCCGACCGATCTCCTGGCCCGACCCCGAGCCACCTGGCACCATCGACCGCGATCGCAACGGCGATCAGACCGAGACCCCCTCATGACCGCCGCGACCTTTCGCCCTCACGAACGCATTGCTCGCCCGGCTGATTTTCGACGAGCGTTCGATCGCCGTCGATCCGCCTCGGATGAGGCCCTGATCGTCTATGGCGCAGAGAATGGCCTCGACTATCCGAGGCTCGGCATCTCCGTCGGCCGGAAACGGGTCCGCAAGGCGACCGACCGCAACCGGGTCAAACGCCTGATCCGGGAAGCCTTTCGCCTGAACAAGGAGGTCCTTCCCGCCGGAGTCGATCTGGTGATCGTGCCCCGAGGCCCCGCCCTGACCTTCGAACAGGCGAACCGATCCTTGCCCCACCTGGCCAACGCGGTCGCCGGTCGACTGGCGAGGGACCGAGCAAGATCACGCCCTCGCGATCCTCGTCCCGCCCCCGAGACCTTGCCATGAGGCTGCGACCCTGGCAATGGCCCGGCCGAATTGCCGTGGAGGGGCTCTGCCTGCTGATCCGGGTCTATCAGTTGCTCCTCTCCCCCTTGATCGGCAATGCCTGTCGGTTCGAGCCCAGTTGCAGCCGTTACATGGTCGGAGCTTTACGCAAGTATGGCCTGGTTCGTGGGCTCTGGAAAGGAACCGGCCGGCTGCTCCGCTGCCATCCGTGGCATCCCGGTGGCTATGATCCCCCTTGAGGCTTCCGGGCGGTCGAATAGTCGGCCGGAGGCCCTCCGAAGCGCGAGCGAAACCGGGCGTAGCGCTCGTTGATCGACCCCTGGCCCGACAGAATCGGCTCAAACCGCGTGGCGTCCTGAGTGAGGACATCGGCCGTCAGGGCATCCAGTTCATCGGTCAGACGCGATTGCCAGCGCTCAATTACCCCCGACCGTTCGGAGCGATCGGCCCAGCCAGGAGTCCCGAACCGGGCGAATGCCTCGGGCCGCTCGTCCTGCCAGTATTCGAACCGCAGGGCGACGGGGACAATCCGCAAACGCCCGGCGCGACGAAGCAAGAGCCGCAGCCCTCCCTGGAACTCCAGCGGGCGAACGTCGTTGCAAGCGATTGTCCCCTGCGGAAACAGCCAGACCCCGGCCCTCGGACGCCGGAGCAAGTCGGCCGTGTAATCCAGCGAGGCTCGGACCGACCCTGGATCGTTTCGATCGACCGAATAGGCGCCGATGCGCTTGAAGAATCCGTACTTGATCATATTCGAGTGCTCGGTCATCCCGTACCCATCGACGGGAACCGTCACATTGATCCAGTGGGCCATGAAGAAATCCCACCAGCTGGAATGATTGGCCAGGAACAGAACGCCGGTCGGATCGTCGTCGATCGCCTTTCGAAGCGAGCCGAGCCCCTGGGCATGGATCCCGTGAAAGTGCCCGCGGAGCTTCCAGCGGATCAAGGCATGGACGGCGTGTGTCGGCCATCCGGACTTGTCGGCCGTGATCATCTTGGGGCCAGGAGCCGGCGCGTTCGTCGCCTTGTCCCGTTTGCCGGCATGATCCATCCGATCGCTCTCCCGTTCGCCTCGGGACTCCCGTACGATGGGGAATCCGGCCCGGTCTGGTGGCTGCCTGATCGACCTCGATCAGCTCGCATCGCGGGCTTCGCGGTACGGCATTGATTGTGCGTTTTGGACACTCGGGGTTCAATGGGCCTTGTCGGCTCCAGCAAAATGGGAGGAACACCCATGCCGATCGACTACCGAATGGACCACGGTGTGACGGTCGTCGGGAACCTGGCGGGTGTCATCCACGACGCCAGCCTTCATGATGCCTCCCGCGATCTCGACGCCCTGCTCGACGCGGGCCACCGGAGATTCATCTTCGAGCTAAGCGGGGTTGGCCCGCTGGGACCGTCGGCGCTGGGATTGCTGATGACCCTGACGCGACAGATCCGGAAACGATCCGGTGAGGTTGTGTTCGCCCGGGTCGGCCGATCGACGATGGAGGTTCTCGAAACAATGCAGATGGACGCTCACTGGGACCTCTACCGCACGGTCCCCGAGGCGATCGCCTCCTTCGGCCCTTCCGAACCGGAGGGGAACGCCGACGAACTGCCCTCTTCTTGACCGGCAGGCCCGAGAGGTTCCTTGCGATGAGCACCTCTTTCGACCGCGAACCGACCCGAGACGAGGTGGACCAAATGAAGGGCCTCGTCCTGCTCGAATTCGGGGCGTCGTGGTGCGGCCACTGTCAGGCGACCGCACCCAAGCGTGATGCCCTGCTCGACGCTCACCCGGAGATCATCCACATTCCCATCGAGGACGGACCTGGCCGCCCGCTCGGCAGATCATTCCGGGTCAAGCTCTGGCCGACGTTCGTCTTTCTCCGCGATGGCGAGGTGATTTGCCAGGTTTCACGGCCCGATCCGGATGAACTGCGGGAGGGGTTCGCAGCGCTCGTGAACCCCGGTTTTGATCCGGCCGATTAGGATCACCCTCGCAGCTCGGCGATGACGGCCTTCACGTCGTCGGCCTCGACGGGTTTCCCGGCGAGGGACTTCATGGCGATCCCCATGGCCTGACCGTCCTTCGGGGCGGCCTTGATCTGATCGGCAACGGGGGCGAGCTCCAGACCGATCTGGGAGCGGTCGAGGGTTGGCGGAACCCATTCCTCGATCAGGGCGACTTCCTCGGGGCTGAACGAAGTCTGGCCGCCTCGGGCTTCCTTGAGCATCGCTCGCATTTTCTTGATCGCCTGCTCGTCCGCCACCTCCTCGCCGCTGCCGGTGGTGAGCTGCGCGATCCAGTAGCGCAGGAAGTTGGTTCGAACGGCGTCGCGGGCCTTCATTGAGTCTTTCAACTGCGTTCGCATCTGAGCGACGATGGACATGGCGTTGTTCCTTTCGTTCAATCACGTCCCATTGGCTCGTTGAGATCCAAGAGAAATTCGAGGCGATCCAGGTTCGCGTTCCCGAGAGGCGCGAGGGTGCCGTCGGACGGTGATCCGGATACCATTGAGCCGAGGCGTCGGATGGATTCTCCGACCAGTGTACCGTTTCGCCCAGCCCTTTCGAATGCTCATGAACGACTGGAAGCCGAGGATGACCCGAACCGTCCGCCACCTGGCCGAGCAACTGGTGGGGATCCGATCGGGTACGGTCGACGCGGGCATGGTGGGAAGCGTGCGTGTTTCGGTCCAGGGCAACTCGTTGCCGATCAATCGGCTGGCGTCGGTCTCGGGTCGCGCAGATCAGTTGCTGATTCGACCGTTCGACCCTGCGGTGGTGCCGGCCGTGGTCAAAGCCCTGAACGAGGCCAGGATTTCGGCCTACGCGATGGACAAAACGACCATCCGCGTGACGGTTCCGCCGATCAGCGGGGAGCAGAAACAGGAGGTATGCCGCCATGTCCGATCACTCGGCGATCAGGCCAAGGTTGCCGTTCGGATGATCCGGCAGGACGCCCGGAAGCAAATCGCCGCCAGAGGGCGAGGCTCTGAACGCGCTGTTCAGGAGGCCACCGACGCCGCTGTCGCCGAAATCGACCGCCTGATCGCCGCCAAGGTGGCGGAGATCGGCGGCTGAAGCGGATTGCTCCGAGGCACGGGTCTTGAGCATCATGGGGCGGAACCGTTCCTCTCCTGACGCGTCAAGCTTCTCGACCCTGGCCGATTGCCTCGGAGGAACCCGAGCCCGTGAGAACCCTTCAAGTTGCCTGTCTTGCGATTCTGATCATGCCAATACCCACGATTGCCGACGAGACACCGACCCCCGTCCGCTACGTGCTCCGGTTCCCCGAGGCTCGGACGCACTACGTCGAGGTCGAGGCCGAGGTGCCGACCGACGGCCGCCCAAGTCTTGAACTGTTCATGGCCACCTGGACGCCCGGTTCGTACCTGATCCGGGAATTTTCGCGGCACGTGGAGGCCGTGGCCGCTCGTGATTCCGAGGGTACGCCGCTCGCGGTTCGGAAGGTGCGGAAAAACCGCTGGAGCATCGATGCGGACGGACTCGATCGTGTCATCGTGTCTTACCGCGTTTATGGCCGGGAGATGGGGGTTCAGACGAACTGGATCGATGCCTCCTTTGCCATGATCAACGGCGCTCCGACCTTCTTGAGCCCAGCAGATTCTCCCCCCCGACCGCACGAAGTCACCCTCGAACTTCATCCCGACTGGTCCCGATCGATTACCGGCTTGCCCGATGCTCCCGGGGGGGCTCCCCATCATTATGTGGCCGAGAACTACGAGATTCTGGTGGATTCGCCGATCTACGCCGGCAATCCCGACGTGTACGAGTTCGAGGTGGACGGAATCCCCCACCTGCTCGTCAACGAAGGAGAGGCGGGAATCTGGGATGGCCCCCGATCGGCGCGTGATGTCGAAACGATCGTCCGCACGCAGCGAGATTTCTGGGGCTCGTTGCCCTACGACCGGTACGTCTTCTTCAACCTCCTGACCGGCTCAGGGGGTGGACTGGAGCACCGGAACTCGACGGTCCTGATGAGCAGCCGATGGGCAACTCGGAGCCGGTCGACCTATCTGAACTGGCTCTATCTGGTCAGTCACGAATACTTTCACACCTGGAATGTCAAGCGGCTACGGCCGGTCGAGCTGGGACCCTTCGACTACGAGAAGGAGGTGCATACCCGGAGCCTCTGGGTCGCTGAAGGGATCACAAGCTATTATGATCGCCTCTTTGTGAAGAGGGCCGGCCTTTGCTCGGTGAAGGAGCTTCTGGCGGGTGATCCGCCCCGCCCCGGTTCGGGAGACGACCGCCCGAAGAACGACATCCAGCGTCTGCACGAAAACCCCGGCCGACTCGTCCATCCGCTCGAAGAATCTTCCTTCGATGCCTGGATCAAGCTCTATCGCCGCGACGAGAACTCGGCAAACACTTCCATCAGTTACTACACGAAAGGGGCGGTCGTCGCCTTCCTGCTGGACGCCGAGATCCGCCGCGCCACCAACGACGCCAGGAGTCTCGACGACGTGATGCGACGGGCCTTCGAGCGCTATTCGGGGGAGTCGGGTTTCTCGTCCGAGCAGTTCCTGAGTGTGGTCACGGAGGTTGCCGGGGTCGATCTCGACCCCTGGTTCGCTCGGGCATTGCGATCGACCGAGGAACTCGACTACGAGCCGGCGCTTGACTGGTTCGGCCTTCGTTTTGTGCCGATCGAAAAGCCAGAAGCACCCGAAGACGGCTCGACCACCGACCCGGACCGGGGCTGGATCGGCCTGGAAACCAAAACCGATGGCGGCCGCCTGGTTGTCTCCGCCGTGAAGCGAGAGACACCTGGATTCGAGGCCGGCTTCAACGTCGGCGATGAGATCCTGGCCATCGGCGATCTGCGGGTTCCACCCGACGGATTTACGAAACGGGTGGGTCAGTACCCCCCGGGCGAAACCGTCTCGGTACTGATCGCTCGTCGAGAGCAATTGATGCGGCTTGACGTGACCCTTGTTGCCTCGCCCCCCGACCATTATCGCATCGAGGCCGATCCCGAGGCGACCGACGAGCAGATCGCCCGCCGCTCTCGATGGCTCGGAGAGTAAATTCGACCAAGGGCTCACCGTTGACGGATGCCTTGATTCATCCGTCAACGGGCCGGGGCATTTCGGATCGGATCACTCG
Organism: Tautonia marina; assembly: GCF_009177065.1. Taxonomy (NCBI): domain Bacteria; kingdom Pseudomonadati; phylum Planctomycetota; class Planctomycetia; order Isosphaerales; family Isosphaeraceae; genus Tautonia; species Tautonia marina. Next base: position 279,968 of record NZ_WEZF01000005.1, on the reverse strand, counting down.
GGGTTGAGTACCTCGGGAACGGGAGCGACCTCTGCGTCCTCGGCGGGAACGTCCAGCAAGACGGAGGATTCGACCGAGGGACGCGTTGGTTCAATCAGGCGGTCGCCGATCAGGCTCCCGAAGTCGACGAAGACCGGCACGAAAACCAGGGCGACGATACTCATGAGCTTGATCAGGATGTTCAGGCTCGGCCCGGCGGTGTCCTTGAACGGGTCGCCGACGGTGTCGCCGACGACCGAGGCCTTGTGAGCGTTGCTTCCCTTGCCGCCGTGCTTCCCGGTTTCGATGTACTTCTTGGCATTGTCCCAGGCTCCACCGGAGTTCGACATCATCAAGGCGAGCATCACACCGCTGGCAAGCGTGCCGGCGAGCATGCCGCCAAGGGCTTCGATCCCGAGGATCAAGCCCATCGCCACCGGAGCGAACACAGCGAGGAGGCCGGGAAGGATCATCTCCCGGAGAGCTCCCTTGGTGGCGATGTCGACGCAACGGGCGTGGTCGGCAATCCCGGTGCCTTCCATCAGGCCGGGGATCTCGTGGAACTGCCGACGCACTTCCTCGACCATTGCAAAGGCGGCCCGGCCCACCGCCGTCATCGCCATGCTGCTGAACAGGAACGGTAGCATCGCTCCGATCAGGACACCGATGACCACCTTGGGTTCCGAGAGGTTGATTCCGGTGAGCCCCGACTCAGTGGTGAAGGCGCTGAACAGGGCCAGTGCGGTCAGGGCCGCCGAGCCGATCGCAAACCCCTTGCCGATCGCTGCGGTGGTGTTGCCGGCCGAATCGAGGGCGTCGGTCGTGTGGCGGACGTTTTCGTCGAGGGCGGCCATCTGAGCGATGCCGCCCGCATTGTCGGCAACCGGGCCGTACGCATCGACGGCCAGCGAGATTCCGAGGGTCGAGAGCATCCCGACGGCCGCGATGGCGATGCCGTACAATCCTCCCATGGCGAAGGCAATGCCGATGGCCACCGACAGGACCAGGATCGGCCAGGCGGTACTCCGCATACCGACGGCAAGCCCTTCGATGATGTTTGTGGCCGTACCGGTCAGCGAGGCGTTGCTGATCGCCTTCGTCGGGCCGAACTGGTAGCTCGTGTAGTATTCAGTCAAGAGGCCGATGATCACTCCGGCCGCCAGTCCGGCCAGGCTCGCCCAGAACAGGTTGAGATCGCCCAGTTCGTATTTCGCCAGCAGGAAGGTGCCGATCGCCACGATGACCGAGGCGATGATGGTCCCTCGGTGCAGGGCTGCGTTCACGTGCCCTTCGTCCTTCGTCTTGACGAAGAAGGTGCCGATAATGCTGGCGACGATCCCGACCGCCGAGATCGCCAGGGGGAACAGAACCCCCTCGGCCCCGTAGGCGATCGCGCCGAGGATCATGGCCGAGATGATGCTCCCGACGTAGCTCTCGAACAGGTCGGCCCCCATGCCCGCCACGTCGCCGACATTGTCACCGACGTTATCGGCAATCACCGCCGGATTGCGCGGGTCGTCTTCGGGAATCCCCGCCTCGACCTTGCCGACGAGGTCGGCCCCCACGTCGGCCGCCTTCGTGAAGATCCCGCCGCCGACACGGGCGAACAGGGCGACCGCGGACGCACCGAAACTGAACCCGAGCAGCCAATCCAGGCGGTCGCGGTTCGCCTCGACGCCAAAGCCCAGGTAAAGGCACAAGATGCCCAGTAATCCCAGGCCGACGACACTCAAGCCCATGACGCTGCCGCTCTGGAACGCAACGTGGAGCGCTTCGTTGAGGCTGGTCTTGGCGGCTTCGGTCGTTCGAACGGCCGCCCGAGTGGCGATTTGCATGCCGATGTTGCCCGCCACGCCGCTGATCACCGCTCCGACGACAAACGACAGGGCCGTTCCCCAGGCAATGAAGACGCCAAGCAAGATCGCAATGACCAGGACAAACAGTACGAGAATCTTGTATTCCCGGTGGAGGAACGCCTTGGCTCCATCACGGATGTACCCCGAGATCTCCTGCATCCGATCATTGCCGGGGCTGTGTTTCAGAACGGCCAGCGCGGTCAGAACGGTGAAGACCAGCGCCAGCAACGCGACGCCGATCAACAACGAAAAGGTCAACATCGACCGATCCTCTCTCTCTCTCGGTTCATTCAAGGGGGGCGGGGAACCGCAACGATGGGATCAAGACGCAAGCATGCCACGAGTCAGATTCGATCAAGTGTCATCCAAGAGTCGAGCTTCAAGCCTGACGCTGAACACCATCACGAACAGATAACTTATCACGAACGGGAATCGCTCGGTAGACTGCCGCCGATTTTCCTTGACAGCTCGTTGTCGAATCCAAACACTCGACCACCCTCCGTCTTGGACAGGCCGTTCAAAGGTGTGGCCTGACCAGGGAGACTTCGGCGCGACGAGGCTCGAACCGCCTAACGAAAACAAAAAAACCTTCCGGTGGCCGAAACGAGCCGAGGACTCCTCGAATCGTGAACACCGGAAGGTTCAGAAGGTCGATCGTCCTTGGGGGGGGGATCGTTCCCGCCGAGGTGACGGAGTGGAGGTTCAGTCGCTCCGGATCACGGCAATTCCCGGATGCGGAGCCCTTCGAACTCGATCGGCGACCCCTCGGATTCGAGGCAGAGGTAGCCGGTTGCCGGCTGAGCGTTCATTCCTCCAGAGACTTCCTGCCCGTTGACCCAGAGCCGAACCTCTCCGTTGATGGCTCGGATATAATAGTGGTTCCACTCGCCGGTGCCGAGGGTTCGCTCCTCGCGCGGGAAGCCTCGCGAGCCATCGGGAGAGGTCGGCGCGTACGGCGTCAAGGTCGAGGTGCCGACCGGGAAGACGTCGCCGTGCGTGGTGAACCAATCCCCTTTGCGGCCGGTGCGTTCCTCGTACTGCGTGGCAAAGGCGGGGTCGAGGACCTGCACCTCAATCCCTCCTCGGGGCAAGGTCCCTCGAGCAATCCCCTCGAGCGCCTCGGCCGGAGCCCAGACGAACACCCCCGAGTTCCCCGCCGGCTTCATGTGACGCCATCGCACGACCAGCTCGAAATTCGTCAGCGGTTCCTTGGTTCGCGTCACGCCCACCGGTTGCCCGGTGCATCGGATCAGGTTTCCTTCAAACGACCAGGTGTCGTCGTCGGTATTGACGTTGACGAAGTCGTCTTCACCCAGAGCTCGCCAGCCCGGTCCGGTGCCGTCGATGATCGCCTGCGAGACTCCCTCGGAGTGCTCATCGCTGGGAATCACCGGAGCAAGGGCGAGCAGGCCGGCCAGACCAATCGTCAGTTGAAACATGGTGTGAAGTCCTTGGTTGAGCCTTCGGATCGACGACACCCCAGGGTTCGTTCGACCGGTCGGCCTCTCGTCGGAACGCTCGGCGAAAGGATCGGACGAGGTCGGCTCGGTGTCGTTCGTCGCCTGAGTGTCGCCGAGGGCCCGACGCGCCGCAACCTCCCGGTCCCCTTGGTGTCGAAGGGTGCCATGTTCCGGACGACCCTTGACGGATCGGACCCCGCTGCCGGACGATCTCTCCAACCCTTCAGGTGTCGCGGTGCGGTGCCGATGATTCAGAGACGGCAGAATCATCCGACATCGCACTCGATGGCAACGTCCGACTTCAGGGGATCGAATCCATGCGAACCGGCATGACCGTAGCGGGGGACGGCCCGTCCATCTGGGTCGTGGGAGATCGGTATACGATCAAGGCCTCGGGAGACGATACGGGAGGGGCCTTTTCGATGATCGAAGCCTGGGTTTCTCCGCAATCCGGTCCCCCTCCTCACCTTCATCATCGTGAAGACGAGGCGTTCTACATCCTCGAAGGGAGCCTCGAATTTCACGCGGATGGTCAGACCTTCCGGCCCGATCCGGGCGCATGGATCAGCCTGGCCAGGGGAAGTCTCCACTGGTTTCGCAACGTTGGGGAAACTCCCGCCCGGATGCTGATCATGACCACGCCGGCCGGCCTCGAACAGTTCTTTCTGGAGGTTGGCCGGCCTGCGGCGGACGGAGACGAGCCGACACCTCCCTCACAGCAAGAGATCGATCGTTTGATCGAAGCCGCTCCCCGCTACGGCCTCGAAATTCGTCTGCCCGCCCATTGATTCGGCGTGGGCCCTCGTCGCTCAAACGGCTTGCCACCTGCTCGTCCCAAACCCCGAAACCCCGATGCCGGGGTTTCGGCTGACCTCGATCGGATGGCACCCCTGACTCAGCGATCCCGCTTCATAAAGTCAATCGGGATGTCTGCATTCTTTCGGCCCGCGACCGCGAAGTAATACAGGGGTTCGCCGGTGATGGAGAGGCGGTGACGATAGCGTTCCAGATGATAGAGGTCGAGGTACTTTGAGAAGATCAGTTGCCTGATCATCTGGGAGAACCCACTCATGTCATTCTCATCGAGGAACGATTCCTTGATGTTGAATGCGACCCACGCTTCGTTTTGTAACAGGTTGACCGCAGAGATAAACGCCCGGGGAGGAATGTCACCAAACCCGAGGGCCGCGACGGTCGTCAAGCAGTCGAGCGACCATGTTCGGATCTCCTCAGACTGTTCCTCGGAGAGATCCGTCAAATCCGCGACGTAATATTCGTCGTAGACGCCCGGCCGATCCCGTTCGGTCGCCTGCGCGGCATCGGGGATGATGTCGATTCCGACGACCCGCGAGACTCCCATCGTCTTGAGGGTTTCGCCAACGATGCCGTTGCCGGCGCCGAGATCCAGGACTCGAAGCTCGGAGAGGTTGTCCTTGGACTGGTCGACGGCCGACTTGAGAATCTCACAAACCTTTTTGTGAGAAATGCATTTCAAGCGGTCGTAGAACAGTTGTTCATAAAGGCCGGGGATCTTGTAGATTTCATCGTAATCGTGGAAGCGGATCTTGCGTTTCGAATCACCTGTCAGCAAGTAAAAGAACGCTTCATTCTGCGCAAGATCTTGTTTCTCACGAGGAAACTGAATTCGATGGCGTTTCGTCATCTTAAGTTGTCGAGAAAAATGAATGTTGAAAGGTTAGAGGAAAAGATGTCTCGGCGTTGAGCATCATGGTGCCTTGAACGCTGCCTGAAACCATGCCGCGTCAAACGTTTCGACTCTCCCATGATAACGGGTCGCCGACCGAGAATCGAGCCAAGAATCTCAGAAGTTGTCACAAGAAGATTGCGAGTGTTGATTGTGTTGATGTGTCAAATCGAATTTTGGTCGGGTGTGGGTTCCGTACTGAGCGATCGGTCGAGCGATGACCAAGGGCTGAAATTCGGGGGGGGAGCTCACCTGGTTTCGCCAGGTGCCCCAGCTTGTGAATTCGTCGGATTCTTGTCTTGCCAGGGGGAATGATCCGTGGTAAGCCCCGGTTTGGAGGAGGGGAATGGCGAGGGAGAAGGAGTCGGACCTGTGACGATGAGTGAGGTCGAGCGTCGATCCCTCGAAGGAGCGGATCGGCTTGTGGTGACTCCGGAAGCCGAGTTGGTCAATCAGCCACTTCGACTGGCGGTGATCGGGACACCTCGATCCGGGAACACCTGGGTCCGAGGGCTTATTGCGTCCCTTTACGGATTGGTGGAACTGGCGGTCGACCGCCCGGAACAACTCGACTGGGATCACCTTCCCTCGCGCTGTATTCTCCAGATTCATCAGTACCCCGACCCGAGCTTCGATGCCCTGATCGCCCGGCATGGGTTTCGGGTCTTGACGCCGGCCCGGCATCCCCTCGATGTCTTGATTTCGGCCTTGAACTACGCGCAACACACCCTGACCGCGCCGGAATGGACCGATGCGACCGGTACGCCACGAACTCTTCGCGGGGCGTCTCCCATCAGTCTTGAGTTCCGGCAATATGCCGGGATTTCGCATCCCGGAGCCGTCTTGACGTTCAGCCCTGCCTGGTGGGACCGGCCAGGCGTGCTCCAGGTTCGTTATGAGGATCTGGTGGCCGATCCGATCCCGAAGCTCGAAAACCTGGCCCTCCGCATCGATCACCGGATCATCCGACCCCCTCATGAGGTCGTCGGCTATTTCACCATTGACGCCCGGCGCTCCAATCTCCAGGTCTGGCAGTACCATTTTGGCCTGGGCCGCCCCGGCATCTGGCGCGAGCTGATTCCGGCCCAGATTGCCGAGACGATTGCCGATCAGCAACGCAAGACCTTCGACGTGCTCGGCTACCCGTGCGATCCCGACCCGGCACTCGATGAGCTTCAGGCCGAGCGAAACTGGTATCGCCTTCAGACCCAGTTGCTCACTCGCCACCTTTCCGACGAGCGTCAACGGCTTCACGATGCCCGCGCTCAACTGCTCGAAGCTCAGGCCGCGACGCAATCGGCGATCGAGGCGCAAGCCTCAGCCCGACGTTCGGTGCGACTCGATTCCCTTCGATCCGCCAGGGCCTGGACCTGGAGTCGTCGCATGGGGTCGGGGGTTCGGCGGTGGTGGTCGGTCCATCGATGACCGTTCCCCGTTGGGAGATATTCGAGCGTTCGACGATGACTCCCTGAGACTGCCAAGGCGTTTCCGCAGTTCCAGAGGACCCTGGACTTTCGGTATGATCCCTCTGGATTCTGGATCATTCTCCGAAATGCCTTTGGAGCTCCCATGACTGCGCAGAACCAGGGGTCCGGCGACCAGCCGCCGATTCGCCGCGTCGCCATCCTTTTTGCCGGTGGACCCGCCCCGGCAGCCAACGCCGTGATTTCGACGGCAGCCGCCTCGTTCCTGAGGCAAGGGATCTCGGTGGTTGGCATCCTGAATGGCTACTCGCATCTGGTCGAGTACGCTCCCGATCGCCCCTTGGTCGAGGGCCGCGACTACATCACCATCGACGCTCAGCGTCTCCGACGCACCCGGAACAGCCGGGGGATCATGATTGGCACGGCCCGGACCAACCCCGGCAAGCACGTCAACCATCCCGACGACCTGGCCGATTCCGAGAAGAACGCACCGCTCCGGACGGTTCACGCCGCACTGGCCTCGCTGGAGGTCGATGCCCTCGTCTCGATCGGTGGCGACGACACCCTGAAGTCGGCCAACAAGTTTCGACTGGTCCAGAAGCATCTGGACAAGGGCTCCCGGCACATTCGGGTCGTCCATGTTCCGAAGACGATTGATAACGACTACCTCGGAATCGACTTCACCTTCGGCTACTTCACCGCAGTCGAAACCTTGGCTGGCGAGATCCGGAACCTCCTGGCCGATGCCGAGGCGACCCGGGCCTACTATCTGGCCGAAACCATGGGCCGATCGGCCGGGTGGCTCGCCTATGGCGCGGCCATGGCCGGCGAGGCGAGCCTGGTGCTGAGCGTCGAGGACGTCTCCGGTCGGTTTGCGTCTCAGGAAACGACCACCGACCCGAACACCGGCGAGACCAAGACCCGGAAGATCATGAACCTGCCCGAGGTCGTGCGCCACATCGTCTCGGCAATGCGGACTCGGGAACGCGAGGGCAAGGAATTCGGCGTCATTGTCCTGGCCGAAGGGCTCGCGGAGTTCCTGCCGTCCGAGTACCTCAAGGGAATTCCCCGAGACGATCACGGGCACATCTCGATTGCCCAGGTGGATCTCGGCCGGACCTTCTCCCGCCTCGTCTCCGAGGAGTACAAGAAGGAAACGGGCAAGTCTCGGAAAGTGACCGGCCTGCAGCTTGGGTACGAATCCCGATGCGCGGCTCCGCACGCCTTCGACGTGATGCTCGGCAGTCAGCTTGGCGTCGGGGCGTATCGAGCGCTGGTGGAAGAGAACCGCGACGGCGTGATGATCTCGGTGGCTGGTCAGCTCGATTTGAACTACGTCGACTTCGATCACCTCGTCGATCCGAAGACGTTGATCACCGTGGTCCGTTTCATCAAAGAGAAGTCCGACTTCCATCGCCTCGCCCGGTTCCTCGAAACCCAGGTCAGCGAGTGATGTGACTCCCGAGGGCCTCGTCTGACCAATCGGCGGGGTCCCCTGTTCCAGGTCATCAGGTGCCTGGAGGTCGATTACGCAACGCCTGGGCGGCTCGAAGCGTTTCCGCTTCGAGCCGCCAGGCCGAGGCCAGTTTGGTCAACCCGACCGAGGCGCAGAGGTTTGCCAGGTCGTCGAGAGATTCCGGGGTGTCGAGTCTTCGGATCGCGGTTGCAAGTCGTCGGCCGAGCCGATCGGGATCGAGACGTTCCCGGAGCTGATCGACGATTCGGGCCTGACGGCGGGCGTCTTCAAATGCTCCTTGCATCTCCAGGGCCCGAGAGAGTCGGGCGCGAAGGTGCCAGTCGTGCGGAGTCGAGGAGAGCAGTGTGGTGAGCGCCTCGATAGCCTGGTCGGGCCGGCCTTCGAAATCAAGATCGAGGCGGGCCTGAAGTCGCAAGCGTCTCGGATCGTCTACGAAGGCCTCTGGCCACGCTCGCAAGAGCGATCGCGCCTCCTCAATCCGTCCCGAGTCGAGCAAGGCGTCAATCACGGCCTCCCGAGCCCCGGGATGATCGGGGTGCTGCTCCAGCAAGGTCGTCAGCTCGTTCAAGGCGAGCTCCGTTCTCTCCGAGGAGCGGCCGATTCGAGGTTGATCGAGCGGCAAGGGGCTGGCCACCAGCGAACGGCGGAGCAAGGCCACCCTGGCGTCCAGCTCGTCCGGATCGGCCTCAACCCTCCGTTGCAAGGAGGCGGTCGCCTGATCTTCGGGAACGTCCGCCAGCTGGGCGAGGGTCAGGGCCTTGAGAACCTCGGTGCGCTCTCCGGGGGCCACCGAGCGATAGGCCGCCCATCCGGTCGTCATGGCCTCGATCGGTCGATCCTCGACCCTCAGTTCATCAATGCGTCGCAACCAGGCCGAACGATCACCCGCGCCCCCTTTCCAATCACCGGCAAGGGACGAGGGAGCCGGAGTCCCGTCTCTCGACGCGCCGAGGCGAGTTCTCCAGATGATCCCACCGACGAGGATCAGGAGGAGCATCGTCAACCCCAGGGCCGCGACCACCGGGCGTCGTACCTTAGCCTTCGTCGCCCGATCCGTGGGAGCCGACCTGGGCGATCTTCGAAAGCGAGATTGGGAGGGGCGACGGCGCGACATACCAGACAAAACATTAAGGAGAGGGCTTATTCAAAGTCGTCGAGGTCGATCGGATCGGGCGTTTCGATCAGACATCGTTCGAGAAACCGCGGCAGAAACCGGCTCACGAAGGCCGAGACCGCAATCTGCGTCTTCGGATTATCCATGCCCCAGATACTGACCTTCAGTTCTGAGAGGTCAGGGTCCATCTGGATGAAGTACTGATCTTCGACCGCCAGGGAGAGGGGCAGCTCTTCCAACCAGCGATGAGCCAGCAGGTTGACCCCAGGGCCGCCGAGCGAAATCGTGGGCATCTCCTGAAAGACCTCATCGTGCAGCCATCGCAGGTCAGAGACGACCCGGACCTGAAAGCCCCCCGCATCCTCCAGAGTTTCCAGGGATCGCTCGATTTCTTTGCGAAGGTAATACGCCAGGGGACGATCGACCTCTTCCGCGCGAAGATGGCTGCCGGTGACGATGAGGAGCAGGCGTTTCAAGGAGGAATCGGCCATGACGGGCCCCCGAATCGGAGCGTGACGGACTCGGCCGCGGGCAAAGGCTCGCAGACCGGTGCAATCGGTCGCCCGGTCGGGCGGTAAGGACGGGACGGGGACTCGCCCCTTTCGAGATCATGCTACGAGTGATCACACCGTCCGACAAGTCACCGGCGGCGAGGACCACTCCCGTCGGGTGGGCGGGTTCGGTCGAGCTGGCCCACCCAGTTTTCTCCACGAGAGTCTTCAGGCTCCCTCTCGCAGACCAAACAGGTGGCGCACCGCGTCGATCAACGATCGTCCGGAACCGTCGGCAACGGTCGTAGCCGACCTGAGCGCGGTTCTCGGATGGTGCAACAGTTGATTTTGAAAGCGGTGGAGTGTCTGGGCGATCGCCTTGCGGTCGCTCTCGTCGAGGTGGGGTCGAGAGGCAAACAGACGATCCAGCTCCCGGTTCCGGACCGCGTCGGAATAGTCGCCCAGTTGTCGGAGGATCGAGCCGGCGTGGTGCCGGTGCCGGATTGCCTCGACGCACGCCGCCGTCTCCTCGCTGACGATCATGGAGGCCGTTTCCACGGCGCGGAGCCGACCTTTGCGGTTGGCGTCGGCCTCGGCCTGGAGGTCATCCACACTGTAGAGATTGGCCATCTCCAGCTGGTTGATCCGGGGGTCGAAATCGCGAGGGACCGCAATGTCGAGGATCAACGAGAGGCGATACCTGCGTGCCTTCAGCACTCGGGCATACAGCTCGTACGAGACGATCGGTTCGGCCGACGCCGTGGTACTCACCACCACATCCGCCGCGACCAGTGCCCGATACAGGTCGTCGAACGGGAGGGGCTCCCCTCCCCACAGGGCCGCCGTGTCTCGGGCTCGGTCGAAGCTGCGGTTGGTGACCAGGAGCCGCCCCGGCTTGAGCGGATCGAGGTGGCGAAGGGTCAACTCGGCCATCTTCCCGGCACCGATCACCAGGACCGTTTTGTCCTGGAAGTGATCGAAGACGCGACGAGCCACATCGACCGCCACGCTGGCGATCGACAGCCGGCCCCGATCCATGCCGGTCGCCTCTCGAACGCGCTTGCCGACTCGGGCAGCCTGCTGGAAAACCTCGTGCAAGATCGGCCCGACCGTGCCAATCTCCTTCGCGGCCTCGTAGGCTTCCTTCACTTGCCCCTGAATCTGTCCCTCGCCGATCACCAGGCTCTCGATGCTGCTCGTCACCCGGAAGGCGTGCTCGATGGCCTCCTCGTCGTGGTAATCGACCAGGTGCGTTGCGAAGTGGTCGACGGAAATCCCGTGGAAATCGGCCAGGAACTGGGTCAGGTCGCCGACCTGCGGCATCAGTTCCGGATCACCCGCGACGTACAGCTCAACCCGGTTACAGGTCGAAAGCACCACGAATTCGATGTCCGGGAAACGGGCCTTCATCGCCCGAAGCCCGTCGGCTCGCTTCGGGCCGTCGAACGCGAGGGCCTCACGCACTGCCTGGGGTGCCGAGTGATGATCCACCCCCAGAGCCATCAGCTTCACGGCGACACCTCCAGGCTCTGGCCGACGATCGCCCCACGGGCCACCCCATGAGCGGTCGGCAGCAGCAGGTCGACGCCAAGCAGCGTGAACAGCATGAAGGCGAAGGCCAGAACCGTCAGTAACATGACCCGCTTCCCTCGCCACTCGGGTCGATAGCGGACGTGAAGCAAGGCTGCGAACACGACCCAAAGCCCCGCCGCGCTGATGACCTTCGGGTCCGACCAGTCGAGCACGGCGTTGCCGACCCGTCTCGAACCCGCATTCAGCGCAATCCCGATCGCCAGCCCGGCGGTGAGCATCGGAAAGGCCAGCGTAATCGCTGCGCGGTTCCATCGCTCTGATTGCTCAAGGCTGGGCAAGGCGATTCCGAACCGCTGGGGACGCTTCCGTTTCAACCGGTCGGCCTGGGCGAGGTACATCAGGCCGGCCAGAAATGCAACGCAGGTACTCACCGCTCCGAGCAGCAGCAGGATTCCGTGAATCGTTCCCCAGACCGTCTCCCACCCTCCGAGCCGGGTCCAGTCGGCTCTCGCCTGAGCCGGCATCGCCACGGCCGTTCCGAGCAAGGCCAGCACCAGGGGAAGCACGAACACCCCGATCGCCGAGGGTTTCGGCGCTCTGAAGGTCAAATACAGGCCGATTCCCGAGAGAATCCAGGCCAGCACCAGCAACGAATGGAAAACGGTGGCAATCGGGACCTCCCCAACTCGCCAGGCGAGATTGACGAGGAACGCCGTATGCACCACCCATCCCAGCGCCGTGAGCCCGACGGCCAGTTGCCAGCGCACCGGAACCCTCAGGATCAGGCGGGCCAGATCCGCGGCCAGGGCCAGACCGTAGGTCCCGGCGAAACAAAGGACACTGAGGCGGTCGATCATGGCGGGCTGGTACAGGAGGGAGGGCGGAGGAAACGCCGGACTGAGGCAAACTCTCTGAGAGTCGAACCCTTGGCGGTTCTCCTCACTGCGAATGCCCGACGTTGCTCAAATTATAATGGCTCGTCCCCTCCGAGCCCAGCGTTGATCGCCGTCTTCGCGTTCCGAGAACTCCGAACAAACGGGTTGCGACCGCCACGCCGAACCGTTCTGCCCCGCCTTCGGTCCTTCGAACCCCTGGCAAACAGAGGGCAGAACAAGGCAACGGAAGCAACCCGCATTGCCCCGACTCGGGACTTGCCGTTCTTGACGCGCGAAGTCAATCCGTCAATTCGCCGCCAAGTCGATCGGTTCAAGGACCACGTCGTCGATCCAGACCGCCGAGGGACCGTCTCCCTCACAGTCGATCAAAAACCGGAGTTGCATGGTGGTGGCCAGCGGGTCGGAATGAAAACGATGCTCGACCAGCACCCATTCTCCCAATTCGGGCAGTTCCTCAACTCGCTTGGCCTGAGTGAGAACCTGATACGAGTTGGGCACGTCCTTGTACTGCTTCAGCTCCATTCGAACTTTTCCGGTCGAATCACTCGATCGGAAGTAGCGGAAGCTCAGGCGCATGGGAGCGTCGCGCGGGACTTTCAGGTCTCGAAACTGAAAGGATCGAAAACCGGACAGAGCGGCATCGAGGTACAAGCTGTCGGGCGGAGAGAAGTAGACGCGAGGATCGCGCCGTTCCTCGGGAATCGGACTCAGCCGATCCATTTCACGATCGGGAGCGAGCGGCCGATCGAGGTCGAGACGGTCTCGAAAGGCGGCTGGGCCAACCCGGAGATTCAGCTCTCGAGTGCCAAGCAGAGGTTCTGACAGCCCGTAGAGATGGTGGGAATGCTCCAGAAGCAGCCGGACCCGGAGGACGGCTCCCGGTTCCACAAGAATCCCCTCGGTAGACGGTTCGGTGGGGGTTCCCGAAGCAGGAGCCTCGGGTGTGCCTTGCGCATCAGCCCAGAGTTGCAAGGTGGCTCGTTCGCTGCACGCGAGTGTCGGATCTTCATGATCGATCAAACACACGCGAGATTGAAACAGCTCTCCGCCTCGGATCGCGTGATCGGCTCGTCGGGGGAGGCCGTGCCCCTCGGCCCGGGAGTTGGAGGCCCAGCCTTCGACCGTGCAAAAGAGGGTTTCGGGATCGAAGCGAAGGGGGGTGGGTTGGGCATTGCGCAAGCGATATTCGATGCGCCAGGTGAGCCAGCGTCGCCGATGATCTCCTTGCTCGCCCTGCTCGGGACGAACGAGCGAGATCGATCGGTCGATCAGCGAGAGGTTTGGCGTGTCGGGACCCTGAGAGGTCTCATCGCTTTGCGAAAGGACCGGTTGGGTCAGGATCAAGAGCAATGCGAACGGACCAATGGTCCGGCACACGAAGCAATCACGAACCGTCCATTGACTCCGTCTCCGTCGATCGACTGCCATGAGCATTCCTCCGCATCCGTGGAGGTGACCTCCCCCTCCCGCATCCGTTGAGGGAGTGAGCAAAGGCAACGTGTTCACGTGAGTTCAATCAGTGCGCGGGAGGGATCACACCGATCGTTAACCGGTGTGATACGAAGAAATCTAAATTGAAGCAATCCGAGAATTCGATCGGGAACGAGCAACGTTCCCACCAGCACTCACCAGGCAACGGGCGTCCTTCGCGTTGGTCGAGTCGGCCCGATTCGTCCATGCGTCCGTGAGCAAACACCCTTCCGCAACACGCAGTCACACGAATCGATCAGCGGCGATCGAGAACCATCCTGGTTCGTCTCGAAAGGGTTTCCATGGAGTCAATCTGTCACGAGGCGGGAACGGTCCCAAGGAACGAGCGTCGAGATCGTCCGACAGCCCTCGGGACCCGGTCGAGATGGTCCATCACAAAAAAAGCAGGCAACCCCGCGTTCCCAATCGATCAGGTTCAGGAGCGCGCGGACCTCAGTCGCAGGGCCAGCGGGGTTTCAACTCAGGCCGAACCATTGCGGAAGTAAGGATCAAGAATTGACATCCTCGGTCTGCTCTCGCTCCTGATCGAGGGCTTTTCGGAGGGACCGAAACTCCATTCCGTTGATCCACTCGCGGTACGGGCGGACCACGTCGAGCAGGGCGTCATCGGCGGGGCCATAGCCCTCGATCACGCGAGCAAGCGTTTCCCGGAATCGCTCGGCCTTGACCTGGGGATCGTCGTAACGGACCAAGAGCAAGGCCTTGAGATGGTCGAGGGCTTGCTCGGCGAGTCGTCGAGTCTCGATCTCCTGCGAGTCGTCGTCCTCGTCGTCGTCGTCGAACGCGTGGGTATCGCCATTCTGCGATCGATGCCGGCGAGCTTCCTCGGTGGCGTGACGCAGCGACTCCTGCGCCTCGGCAATGTACAGATCCCAGTCGGCCGAGAACTGACGATTGAAGGCTTCGATGTATCCCGGTTCGTACTGCTTGGAAAGGGTCACGAGGCGGCGGAAGATGCTTTCCAGCATGTCCCGTTCGTCCTCGGCGGGGCCGGCGAACTGGAAGCGACGGAGCCGTCCTATCCAGATCCGCATCTGGGCGTACTGTTCGCGCCGATCAAGCTGGCCGAACATCGCGGTCGCCTCGTCAACCTCTCGGGCGAAGGCGCGGACCTGATACTCGGGGAAATGCTCCTCGGCGATCATCGCCAGACGATCACCTTCCTCCATCTGCTCGTCGGCAGGAACTTGCAAACGCTCAAGCTCTCGCCGGACATGGTGGTAGCGATCCAGGGCGGCCCGAACCTCGATTCGGGCATGATCCAGGGCGTCCTGAATCTCCTCGAGTTCCTCCTGAGCTTCACTCCGTCTTCGCTCGACTTCCACCCGAGAGACCTCAATCAGGCGCTCGGCTTCATGGAACTCGGCCTCGCCCATGAGCGAGCGATTCTGAGCGGTTCTCCGGATCAACTCTCTCAGGAGCTGCTCGTCTCCTTCAGCCAGTTGTAACTCGCGCTGACGGGCGGGGCGAACCTGATTGGCACGCGCCTCGATGGTACGAATCGTCTCTTCGGTCCGCCGTAACTCCTCGGCGGCGAGTTCCAATTCTTCCGTCAACTCCTGTGCTCGGGTTTTGGCTTCCACTCGCCTCAAGAGATCGGCGAGTTGTCCGAGAGGCGAAGAACCAGTACTCATCGACCACCAACTCCTTTCCCGTTCAATACGCTCAAGCGGATCTAGGTTCTAGCGGAAACTCGATCAATGGACTAGAGAAAAGTATTGACTCAAGTCAGACCGGATCTCGTCCAGAAAAACGTCACCGAGAATTGCAGCCACCGTAAAGATTTAGGTGACTTCTTATTCTAAGGGAATCGTACTGACGAAAGTCAATTCTCAGAGAAAATTTAACGAAAATGGAATCTCACGATCTCAAAGAAATCTAAGACAAATGTGGGCTTGGTGGCGAATCAGGTCGGGGCCGGTCCCTGATGAGATGGGGAGCCAGCCCCTGGAACGCGTGAACGAGGGGCCTGGATGCTTGCCTTATTCCGGGAACTCCGTCGGCGCTTCCAGGTGTTGCCAGCCTTCGCCGCTCAGTGCTCGGAGGAAGGCAACGAGATCGGCCTTGTCCTGGGCGGTCAGGAACAACGGTTCCATGCGTTGATCAATGTAAGGATTGGGAATCCCACCCTTGTCATAATGCTCGACGACCTCTTCCAGGGTCGCCAGGCTGCCATCGTGCATGTAAGGGGCTGTGTGCTCGATCTCGCGCAGGGTGGGGGTTTTGAAGGCACCCGTGTCGCGTTCGTTCTTCGTCACCTCGGCTCGGCCGATGTCGGAGAACAAGCCGGTCTCTGGGTCATAACCGATGCCGATATTCACAAACGACTCGTCGCTGAAGTTCACCCCGAGGTGGCAGGCGTCGCAGGCGGCCTTGTTGAAGAAGACGTCCATGCCGCGAAGCTGCGACTCGGTCAGGGCGTCCTCATCCCCGGCCTTGTAGCGATCGTAGGGCGAGTTGCCGGACAGCACGGTTCGCTCAAAGGTCGCAATTGCCTTGGCGACGTGGTCGATGGTGATCTCGTCGGTGCCGAACGACTCGGCGAATCGCTTCCGGTAGCCCGGAATGTCTCGTAACCGCTGGACGACGGCTTCGTGAGCCTTATCCACGTCGGTTTCCACGGTCATTTCGATCGGATTGGCGATCGGGCCGATGGCCTGCTCTTCGAGCGAGGCGGCGCGTCCGTCCCAGAACTGAAGGGTTGTGAAGGCCCGATTGATGACCGTCGGAGCGCTCCGTCCCCCCTTCTGTTCACCGATCCCTGTGGAAAACGGGGCTGCATCCGTGAAGGCCTGGCTCGGATCATGGCAACTGGCGCACGACACCGTCGAATCTGAGGAAAGGCGGGTATCGAAATAGAGCAGACGACCCAGCTCAGCTTTTTCCGGGCTGTACGGGTTATCCTCGGGCCAGAAGATCGGGAAGAGACCCAGTGGCACCTCGGGTTCCTCTTGCGGAGGCCACGCAGGCTTGGGTTCGGTCGGAGGAGGCAGGGAGGGCTTGGCCATCGGCCCGGTGCGGGCGATTCCGATTCCGGCGGTCGCCGCCAGGCCCAGTGTCGCCAGGGCGGTGATGATCGTTCGTCTCATCGGCTCTCGTTCCCCTTTGGGATTCTCGGGCAATCGACGTGGAGGGTCGATGACCGGGACCCGGGGGCGGGTCGGGGTCCGGTCGCTTACCATTGTGGAGCGGCTTGTTCCAAAATCGGCGACGGCCCGCCCCGCGGGCCGTCGCGTAAGTGCCGAGCGGCAACTCAACCTTCGGTCAGATACCCTTGAACGTAAAGGGCTTTCTGGCCGGCAACTTCAGAGAACGTGCCGTGGACCGTCACGACGTAGGCCATGTTCTCGATCGCCGCCTTCCGGAAGTTGGTCAGGCCGTCTCGACGGGGATTGTGTTCCTCATCCATCAGAATAAACAGTGAGCCGTCTTTGGTCAGCAACCCAATCGGCTGGCCCTGCTCGGCGCACTTCTGACCGCAGTCGCGGTGCTTGTCCCCTCGCTTGCCGACCTGAAGGTAGCAGGACAGGTCCACAATCTCGCCGACCACGGTCATCGGCTTGCCTTCAAGCACCTTCCCCTCGATTGAGGAGGTGTACGTGGTCACGCTCCAGGGGCGGGAATCGGGAACCTTCTTGCCCAGTTCGGCGGCCGGGTTCTCCCAGGTTCCCTTGGTCGGCTCGGACCAGTCCGGGAAGAGAATTCCCGGCCCTTGCTGAGCGGCGAAGGCCAACGAGACGACGGCCAGCAACGCGCCGGCCCCGTAAAGGCCGATTTTCCGGGAACGAATCATGGGTGACGTTCTCCTCAGGAGAGTGGGCAGTCCAACAGAGCGATCGCTGCCGGGGGCACGATCGTTTGAGTCCTGGTTGAGCCCAAACCCTTGCAAGCAGGGTGTACGGCTGCTCCAAGGTCGAGGTTGATCCACGGTTCAGACTCATAGGGCTGTTTAACACACCAGGCCGGCCCCGACAAGGGGCCATAACCGGCCATCAGTCCCGACAGATGCTCGGACGTCGATGGTTTTTGCCGGTTCGCGGAACGGCTGAACCATCGATCGACGCACGAGCCTCATCGCGGGAAACCAACGTGATCGGCCCTGGCCATCTTCCGGGGGTCGGAAGGCGACCTCAGACCGGCCATCGCTGGAGCTGATAGGCCCCGTCCCAGAACATCCATTCATATCGTGTGCCAAGAACGAATCGTTCGGTCATGCGATCGCGTTGATCGTCCGTCAGGGTCGGGGCAATCCGGTTCGTCAGGTCGAGGACCTGCTGCACGACCTCGTCAAACTGCTCCCCTCCGTAGGTGTTGATCCAGCGCTGATAGAGAGGGTCGGGAGATCCCTTTGGCAGCAACTGTTGCCCGACACGTTGATAAATCCAGTAACAGGGCAAGACTGCCGCCAGCCCTTCATGAAAGGGCTGATTCGTGGTCGAGGCCATCAGGAAGTCGCAATAGGCTCGTGCCGAGGGACACGCTTCAGTCTGGTCGATCTGCTCGGGGTGCAGACCCAGCTCGGCGAGAAAGCCGTCGTGCAGCGATTGCTCGACGGCGATCGCGTCACTTGCATGCTGATTGAACATCCGAGTGGCGTTGCTGTCCGGGGCGAGCGAGGCGAGAACCGACAGCGCCCGGGCAAAACTCCGCAGATAAATTGCATCCTGCACAACATAAAAGGCGAACCGGTCGCGCGGGAGCCGGCCGTCGGTCAGACCCGAGACGAACGGGTGTTCGAGGATCGCGTCATAAATCGGGACAATTGCGTTCCAGAGCTGTTCCGTGAATCGAGAATCCGGGGTCGCCACGAGAATCTACTCCACCTCGGAGAATCGTTGTCGATGAAGTACGGTTCCTGCCTGGTTCCAAACCGATGGGATGATGGTCAAGAAACGTTGAGACGGCAAGGATTTCGTGTCGGCAAGTGGGTTCTTCTCCCCGCTCAGATTCCCCAGACCTCGACACCGCAACGGCCAATTGACTTCGCGGGGCAACCCTGCCTAAGCTATGCAATATCCTGCTGTTTCCTTGGGCAGGTGAGGTGTCGGACGGAGGCAGAGATCGTGGCCGAGAAGCCCTGGGGAGGTCGGTTCGCCGATCAAACCGACCGCCGGGTCGAGCAGTTTACCGAATCCATCTCCTTCGATCGCCGACTTTTCGAGCATGACATTCGTGGATCGATCGTTCACGCCCGCATGCTTGCGCGCGTTGGGCTGATTTCCGAGGCTGAGTGCGAACAGATTGTGCAAGGGCTGTCGGAGATTCGGGCGGAAATCGCCGATGGCCTGTTTCACTTCTCGATTGAGAAGGAAGACATCCACATGCACATCGAGTCGGCCCTGATCGCCCGGCTCGGTGACGTTGGCCGGAAGCTCCACACGGCCCGCAGCCGCAACGATCAGGTTTCGACCGATGTTCGTCTCTGGACTCGGGATGCGATCGACGCCATTGACGATCGCCTCATCGAATTACAACGCGCCTTCCTCCATCTGGCTGACCGGCACGCAGACCTGATTCTCCCCGGTTACACCCACTTGCAACGGGCTCAGCCGGTTCTGACGGCCCACTACGCCCTGGCTTACGTGGAAAAACTGGCACGCGATCGCGACCGTCTGGCCGATGCTCGCCGCCGCCTCAACCTGCTCCCGCTGGGAGCTGCTGCCTTGGCGGGCACAACCTTGCCGATCGACCGGGCATTCGTGGCCGAGGAACTCGGGTTCGCCGGCGTGGCGGCCAACAGCCTCGACATCTCCAGCGATCGCGACTTCCTGGTCGAAACGGTTTTCTGTCTGACCCTGATTGCCGAGCATCTCTCCGGATGGGCCGAGGAATGGATTCTCTGGAGCACCCAGGAGTTTAACTTCCTGACCCTGCCCGATGCCGTCTGCACCGGCAGCAGCATCATGCCCCAAAAGAAGAATCCCGACGTCCTCGAATTGATCCGAGGCCGCACCGCCCGGGTTGTCGGCTCCCTGCAAACCCTGCTCGTCCTGATCAAGGGGCTTCCGCTCGCCTACAACCGCGACCTTCAAGAGGACAAACTCCCGCTTTTCGATGCCGTGGACACCGTGACGTCCTGTCTCGAACTCGCCTCTGTCGTCGTCTCCGGGGCTCGATTGAACCGCGAGCGGATCGCCTCTCGACTCGACGAAGGCTTCCTCGACGCGACAACGCTGATGGAATACCTCATCCTTAAAGGGGTTCCCCAGCGCACCGGTCACGAGGTCGTCGGCAAGCTCGTCTCGCTCTGCGAATCCCGCTCCTGCCGCCTCGCCGACCTTTCCCTCGCCGACTTCCAGGCCGCCTGCCCCGCCATCGCGGAAGATGTCGTCCACTCCCTCGGCGTCGCAAATGCCGTCAAGGCCTTCCGATCCTACGGTTCCACCGCGCCGGATCAGGTTCAATCGCAACTTGCCGAGTGGCGAACGCGGCTGAGCTGATCCGGCTTCTCGACTCTGGGATGCTGGCCATGCAGCATGACATCTGGTCTTTCGCAGGTGATGAGGTGCCGCCTTACCACCAACTCTTCAACCCTCTCCTCACGGCATTGAGGGAACTCGGAGGGTCTGGTTCGATTCAAGAAATCGATGAAAAGGCGGTCGAACTGCTGCAACTCGGCGAATCCGCTCTGGCTCAACTTCACAATGCCGAACAAGGAAATCAGACTGAGATCGAGTACCGACTTGCCTGGGCCCGAACCTACCTCAAGAAGTACGGTTTGATCGACAATTCCGTTCGTGGGGTATGGTCTCTGACCAAAAACGCTGAGCATGTTCATGCGGTTGACCCCTCAGAAGTCACCCGGCGCGTGCGAGAATTATCACGTCAGAAGGCTCGGGAAGGAGAACTCGAACCCCTTGCCGAGGAATCCGAAACCATAGATCCGCAACCCTGGAGATCGATCTTACATCGTTTGTTGACCCGCGAATTGTCGCCTGATGGCTTTGAGCGGCTCGTTCAACGTCTTCTCCGCGAATCAGGTTTTATTCAGGTCGAAGTCACGGGACGATCCGGAGACGGAGGAATCGACGGCAAAGGGATTGCGCGAATTCATGGGCTGATGAGTTTTCATGTGATCTTTCAGTGCAAACGTTATCAGGGAGTTGTCTCCTCTTCCGAGATCCGTGATTTCCGTGGAGCGATGGTTGGGCGAGCGGATAAAGGGCTCTTTCTCACCACAGGAACCTATTCTCGTGAGGCGGTCAAAGAGGCCACCCGGGACGGTGCCCCCCCGATCGACCTTCTTGATGGAGACCAACTCGCCGACAAGCTCAAGGAACTTGGCCTCGGAATCCGAGTCGAAATGGTCGAGCACGTCACGATTGACGCGGATTGGTTCAGAGGAATTTGACTGGGACCGTCGAGGAACTCCACCGGCCAATCGTTTTTCTCAGGAATCGGACCATGAAATTTACGGTGACCCTTGATCGCGACGAGGACGGTGTTTGGATCGCGGAGTGTCCATCAATCCCTGGTTGTGTAAGCCAGGGGTCGACGAAGGGAGAAGCCTTGGAGCAGATTAAAGACGCGATCAAGCTCTGCCTGGAAGTGCGCGCCGAACGGGGAATGCCCCTGACGATCGAATCGCAACAGGTGGAGGTTTCCGTCTGATGCCCCAACTTCCTGTGAGGAGCGGGCGTCAAGTGGTGGCGATCTTTGAACAATTCGGATGGTACGTTGCCAGACAGAGTTCGAGCCACATCATTCTGATTCATCCTGAACATCAAGCGACGCTTTCGGCTCCTGACCATAAGGAAGTCGCCAAAGGAACACTCAGGAGCCTGATCCGGGCAGCGGGTCTGACAACCTCGGAATTCATCAACGCATCGTAAGTCACTGGGCCGAGTCCATCCAAAATCGTGAGTGTCATGCTCCTCGACCGCATCACCAGCCTCCTGCAATCGTGCGACGGGAACGCCCCGGCGTTGCCACCGACGATGCTCTACAACGAGAACTGGCTCTTGCGGCTCGCGATCGACTGGATGATGACGCATGGGGATGACGCGGCCGGGTTCCCGCTGGTGCCGATGCCCTCGGCGACCTGGTTTGCCGAAGGCTGGTTGCCGTCGGCCTTCTTGCCAAGGTTCCGGAAGGATCGTCTGGCCGAGTCGTGGACACATGCCGATGGGATCATCGGCCATTTCGAGACGGGCAACCGAGGGTGGGCCGACGTGGTTCTCAATCCACAGGCGGCGCAACTGGTCGTTGTCGAGGGGAAGATGTTCAGCAGGCTTTCGGCCGGCGTCAAGAACGCTCCCTGGTACGATCAGGCCGCGCGCACGGTGGCCTGCATGGCCGAGATCCTGAGGCGAGCCGACCGCCACCCGATCGAGCTGGAACATTTGGCGTATGTCCTTGTCGCACCTCGAAAACGCATCGACGAGAGCGTCTTTGCCGACGAAATGGCCCGAGGCGCAATCCTCCGTAAGGTCCGTCGCCGCGTCGAGGACTACGCCGGCACCCGGGACGACTGGTTCCGTGACTGGTTCGTGCCCACGATTCGCCAGCTCGACCTGGTCTGCCTCTCCTGGGAAGATCTGATTGAAACCATCGCGTTCCACGACCCGGCCTCTGGCCAGGAGTTCGACGCCTTTTACAACGCCTGCCTTTTCTTCAACCGCCCCCAGGCCGTTACCATGCTCCACGATCTCCGAGCCGGCCCCGCACCCGAGCCTGAGCCCGAACTCGAAGGTCTGGATGATGCCGCGATGATCCCCGCCCGAGTCGGCGACGAACGAACCGACCCTCCCTCGCCCCGCGACCCGTTGCGCGATGCCGCGATTCGCCGGAAAGGCTGAGGAATCGGGCAACCGCGTGTTGGCTTGAACATTTGCAATCCAACCCTCTCACTCAGGCGAGCCCCAGGCTCGCCCAACCTGGAACGATCTCCCGATGGACCATTTTCACTACCGTGACCGCGAACTGTACTGCGAAGACCTCCCCGCCCGGGACCTGGCCGAGCGCTTCGGCACCCCGCTGTACGTCTATAGCACCGCGGCCCTTGTCGGTCGGCTCAAGGAACTTCAAACGGCCTTCGCCGAGCTGGACCCGCTCGTCTGCTACTCGGTCAAGGCGAACTCGAACCTGGGTATTCTCAAGCTGATGGCCGAGCACGGCAGCGGCTTCGATGTCGTCTCGGGAGGCGAGTTGCACCGTGTCACCACGGCCGGGGGTGAGGCCGCGAAGTCGGTCTTCGCCGGAGTCGGCAAAACCGATGAGGAAATCCGAGACGCCCTCCGCGCCGGCGTCCTCCTGTTCAACGTTGAGAGCGAGGCCGAACTCGACGCCATCGACGCCGTCGCCCGCGCCGAAGGGGTGAAGGCCCCGATCGCCCTCCGGGTCAATCCCGACGTCGATCCGAAGACTCACCGCTACATCTCGACCGGCAAAAAAGAGTCAAAATTCGGCATGGACATCGACCGTGCCCTCCGCGCGGCTGATCGCGTCCGGAGCATGGAGGGCCTGGCGATGACCGGTCTGCACATGCACATCGGCTCTCAGATCACCAGCACCGAGCCCTACGCGCGAGCCTCGGCCAAGGCCGCCGAGCTGATCGGCCAGTTGCGCGACATGGGCCATGAGATCCGTTGGTGCAACATGGGAGGAGGATTCGGGATCGACTACCGAGGTGGCGAGTCGAAGCCGCTCGCCGCCTTTGCCGAGGTGATGGTCCCCGTCCTCAAGCCGACTGGCTGCCGCCTGGCGATGGAGCCCGGTCGGTCGATCGCCGGCAACGCGGGCATCCTCCTCAGCCGGGTCATCTACACCAAGCAATCAGGCGACAAGCGGTTCGTGATTCAGGACGCTGCGATGAACGACCTGATCCGCCCTGCCCTCTACGAAGGGTTCCACCGCATCTGGCCTGTGCAGGTTCCCGAAGGCTTGCCCACCTGGCCCGAGAGCTTCGAGGCCGCCATTCCCGGCACCGAGCCGCGCGACATCGTCGGCCCGGTCTGTGAGAGCGGCGACTTCCTCGCCCAGGACCGTCCCCTGCCCCCCGTCGATCGCGGCGACCTGCTCGCCGTCTTCTCGGCCGGGGCCTACGGCATGGTCATGGCCTCCAACTACAACACTCGGCCCCGCGCGGCCGAAATTCTCGTCAGTGGCTCCGACGCCCGGCTCGTCCGTCGTCGGGAAACGCTCGACGACCTGATCGGGCCGGAAATGGTCGCACTCGAAGCCTGAGCCGGATGCCCTCGGATCGGATCGCCACCGCCGGGCCGGTTGTGGCGATCCTCGCGGTTCCGACCGATCTTCAGCCCGTACCGGCCACGAAGTTCCTGCCGAGCGAGGCGATCATACCGCGATCCGGACAATTCCTTCGTCCCCGGAGCCGACGCTTGGACAATCATCGGTCATCATTGCCATAGCCATCGTTCCGTTGGCGCACGGTCTCTGCGTGCCGGTTTCGATTCCCGGACCCGCACCGCGGTCGCTTCACCTTTTTTTGTTCCTTTTCGCATGTTCGACCCTAACGACGAGGCCCGCACCATGCTCCCGAACCCGATCCCCCGCAATCGCGAGCCGGGCCGAGCCGGTGCCCTCGGCCGGGTTCTTGCGACAATGGCCGTAGCCCTGGCGACCGGAGCGATTGGCCCCGTCGACAGCCCTGCGACCGCCCAGCCTCCGGGCCTCGATCGCTTCGCCAAGCCTCCGGAAACCCCCCTCGAACTCTGGTCGGCCATTACCTATCTCACTCGGGTCGGTCTTGGCGATCAGGCCCTTCCGCTCCTCGACCAGTTCCTGGCCGCCAATCCCGACGACGACACCTTGTTGACGCTCCGCGATCGCTTCGGCATTGGCTCAATCCTGAAACTTCAGGATGATCCTCGAACCGCCGATCGCGTCGGTGAAATCCTTTCCCGCCTGAACGCTGCCGTGCGACGCAATGCGCAGCGAGAGGATCGGATTCGCCGCTATGTCGGTCTGCTCACCGGCTCGCCGCTTCAGCAATCCGAGGCTCTCAACCGTCTCGGGGAATCCGGCCCGTATGCCGTGCCCGTCCTCCTCGAAGCCATCAATGCCTTGCCGCCCGATTCCGCCGATCGCGCCTTGCTCGTCGCCAACATGGGTCGTCTCCAGCGTCGGGCTGTGCCGGCCCTGATCGCCGGTCTCGATGCGCCCGATCCCCAACTCGCCGCCGATGTCGCCTCGGCACTTGGGCGGATCGGAGATCGACGCGCCCTGCCCTTCCTGATTGCCGACGCCGCCTCGACCGACGCCGAACGAGCCCCTCTGTCCGCCGAAGCTGCCGAGGCCGTCCTCCGGCTCTCCGGCAAACCGCTCGACGAATTCTCCCAGCCGCCGGCTCGATTGATCCTCGACGAGGCTCGCCGCTACCTGCTGGGCTTGCACGAGTTTCCCGGCACCCAGGTCGTCCTCTGGACCTGGAACAATGAGGCCGGAACGGTCGTTCCCCAGAATGTCGCTCCCTCGGACGTGGAAACCGTCTTCGGCCTCCGCTTTGCCGAGGCCGCGCACGAGATCGCCCCGGACGATCCCAATGCTAATGCCATCCTGACCACCTTTCAGGTCCGCGAGGCCCTTCTGCGCCGAGACCCGGCGGAACTCGCGGCTCCCGGTGAACTTCCCGAGGACCTCGCAACCGAACTGGTCGGCCTTGGTGCGGACAGCCTGACGAACGCCTTGCGACTGGCCCTTCAGTCTAAGAAGTTCCAGGCCGCGCCGGCCCTGATCACCGCCCTGGCGCTGACCGGCGATGCCTCGATGCTGGCGAGCGATCCCCCCTCACCAATCGTTCAGGCTCTGTCGGCCCCCGACCGCCGCGTGCAACTTGCCGCGGCCCGCGCCATTGTTGCGTTGGACCCTGCTCGGTCGTTCCCTGGTTCCAGTCGGGTCGTTCCCAGCCTGGCCCGATCCATCGACAGCACCCTGGCCCAGCCTCAGATCGTGGTGGTGAGTGGTAATCCGACGACGCTGACCAACCTGGCGTCCTCGTTACGCGACCGCGGTTTCGAACCCATCACTGCCTCCACCGCCGACGAAGGATTCCTTCGCGCCGCCGAGTCCGCGGGGGTCGACGCCGTCATCGTGGACCCCGCCTTCCTCCAGGGGCGTCGAGACGCTCGCGACCTGCTGATCGACCTTCGGGCCGATGCCCGAACCGCTCGGCTCCCGGTGCTTCTGCCCCTACCGATCGACCCGGCCCGAGCTCTTGCTCGAGCCCAGGAGTATGAGTTCTTCCAGGCGGAACGCGAGCCGAACGACATTCCCGCTCGGGCCGCTCCGGTTGCCTTCGTCGGCCGTCCCCGTCGGGCCCAGATCAACGGCCGGCTCTCTCCGACCGATCGTCCCCCCTTCGGACAACCCGAGCGGGAATGGCCGCCACAGGAGGATCAAGAGGAACCCGAGGAGCCCCCATTCCCCCCGCGGGATGACGCCGCAGATTCCCCCGCTCCGGTGGCAGACATCTCCGGAGACCTCTACGCCCTTGGCCCCCTCGATTCGGGCGACACCATCTCCGCCATCATCGAACCTGCTCCGGGAAGCACGCTGAAGCCCACCGACGTCGTCCTCTGGCTCGATCGTCGCGAGGGGACGAAAGGAGTGCCGGTGGCTCAAGGGATTGGCTCACTGTCTGCTCGAATCGACGTTCCAGGCGTGTACGACCTTCGCGTGCAGGCGGTCGAGCGATACCTCTACGGCTATCTGGCGATGTACAAGCTGGATTTGAGCATCTATGACTACGACATTGCCGTGGCTCCGCTTAGTGGCACCGCTCGCCTGAGTGTTGAGGAACTGGCCGGCCAGTTCGATCACGTCTCGCTGCTCGCGGCACCGGGCGATCCGATGGCGGTGGAACGTGCCCTGTACCGAGCCTGGGACGAGGCCGGCATCCGACCGAATACGCCCGATGAGCGCCTGGCGATTGTTCAGTCGGCCGCCGACACGTTGGCTCAGATCGCCGATCGTCCCGGTGGGCCCTTTGCGACCGACATGGCCGCTGTTGTTCCGTCCTTGCAACGCCTGATGGCCGACCCGAGGTTCGCGGCATCCGCGGCTCAGGCTCTGTCGGTGGTTCCGACCCTCGACGCCCAGCGAGCCCTGGCGGAAAACGCAATTGACCCGTCGCGAGCCCTCGAAACCCAAAGGGCCGCGGCCGACGCGCTTCGTCGCAGCGTTCAGCAGTTCGGCCCCTTGCTCGCCCTCGATCAGCGTAGTCGCCTGATCCGAGCAAAAGACCGCGCGGAGGACGCCGAACTCAGAGCGGCGCTGGAAGATGTCATCAACCATGTTCGAGGATCCCTCAGCGCCACTCCTTTGCAGCCTGAGTCGGCCCCCAGCACCGATTGAGTCTCAACCCTTGAAGACCGCTCGGCCCTGAGGATCGGGGCCAGACCTGGGAGGGTCGGTCGCAGTTCGGGTGATCACTCGCTCGACTCGACCGACCCCAGGAAGGACGCGACACGAGATGGCCATGCCCTCACACCTGAGCGACCGACCCGACCACGCCACACGATCGGGAGGCCCCGACGACCCTTCCTCAGGTCTTCCCGGTGTGATCAGCGGCAGCGCGATCATGCACGAGGTCGCCAGGGTCACGCGCCAGGTTGCCCGGTCCCGGGCCTGCGTTCTGATCGTCGGAGAAACCGGCGCGGGCAAGGAATTGATCGCCCGAGCGATCCACGACCTCAGCCCTCGGGCCTCCGGCCCTTATATCCGGGTCAACTGCGGAGCCCTGACCGAGAGCCTTCTCGAATCGGAGCTGTTCGGCCACGTCAAGGGTTCGTTCACCGGCGCGGTCGAAAACCGCACCGGACGATTCGAGGCAGCTCATACCGGCACGATCTTTCTTGATGAGATCAACAGCACCTCACCCAAGCTTCAGGTCAAGCTGCTCCGTGTGCTCCAGGAAGGGGAGTTCGAGCGCGTCGGCGACGTCAGCACCAAGAAGGTTGATGTCCGCGTCGTGGCCGCGACCAACCGCGAACTCCGCGAAGAAATCGACGCCGGTCGATTTCGAGAAGACCTGTACTATCGGATCAACGTCGTCCCGATCGACCTTCCACCCCTCCGAGACCGCCGCGACGACATTCCCCCCCTCGTCACGTTCTTCCTGGCCCGCTATAGCGATCAGAACCAGCGAGAGATGCGCCGGGTCGATCCGGAAGCCATGAAGTTGCTTGTTCGTTACGACTGGCCCGGCAATGTCCGCGAGCTCCAAAACTATGTCGAACGAGCCGTGGTTCTGGGCGAGGGACCGGAGCTGAAACCCGAACATCTCCCTCCCCAGCTTCGGGGCGAAGCTCCTCCCCGACCCATTCGGGGACGATCCCCCGACCTCGACACCCTGATCTCCGATCTCGTGCGCCGAGGTCTGCTTGCCGCCGGACCCAATGCCGATGAATTGATTCGACGCATCGTTGCCCCTGTCGAGCGCGAGCTGATCCAGCAGGTGCTCACCTCGTGCGATCGCGTTCAGATCAAGGCGGCCGCCCGCCTCGGGATCAACCGCAACACCCTGCACAAGAAGCTGACCGAGTACGGGCTCGACACTCCCGCGTCGAACGGTGATGGATCCTCCCCTGCCCCGACCGACCGGGACGAGCCGTGATCGTCCTGCCCGTCCCGGTTTGGTCCTGCTCGCCCGCCCTGATCATTCCAGGGGCAGCACAGCGGCTTCGGTCAATCGATTGAAGAAGACCGCCTCGGCAACGACCGCAATCAACTCGGCCACTTCCTGATCCGACAGGAATGATCGAAGCCTCTCCACATCGGCATCCGTGATGAGGGCTGGGTCGACCGTCAGCCCTTCGGCAAAGGCCAGGACCTGACGATCCTGGTCCTCAAGCCCGGCCCGATCCCCGTCCATTGCCTGAATCTGCACGTCCGATGCACCCAGTGAGCGGAGCCGCTTCAGCGCGTGACCGACCGCGTACCAGGCCCGATCCTGCCGGGCCGAGACCCAGGCGACCTGGGCTCGAAGCATCGGATCGAGCGATCCCTCCTCCTTGACCGCCTGCAAGATCGCCACCCGCTCGACCCCCACTCCGGGGAACTGGGCTAGCAAGCGAACCCAGTGCGGCAGCGGTTCGCTCAGGTTGGTCGCGTGACCTCCAAGCCTCGCCTTCGCCTCATCCGAAGAAACGAGCTTGAGCTGAATCGGCCGTTCTCGGCACTCCTCCAACTTCGCCATGACTTCATCCCACGATTCCAGGGGGGGGCGTGCCTGGGGAGCGGCAAGGCGCGGACCTCCTGGTTTTCGGGCTGGCCCGAGCGGTGCGACCTGAGTGGACACCGAGGCGAAGGCAGGATCGAGCGTGGAAAGATAATCCCGATGCGCTTCCTGAGGAATGTTCAACGCTCCGGTCCAACGATTCATGGCGTTGAAGCTGGCAACGACATACAGGATCTCTGCGATCTGTGAATCGGAATACCATGATCGAAGGGAGTCGAGGTGAGCCTCGCTCAGTTCCAGCGGATTGAGCGTCATGGTCCTGGCCATCTCGAACGCTGCCCGATCCGCGGGACTTACGCCGGACCAGTCGCCATCAAGCAAGGCAATCTCTGCCTCCGGCACTCCCACCGATTCAAGTTTGCTTTCCTGGTGTCCCAGGCAATACGTGCAATTATTGGCCCGCGAGACGATCCAGAACAGCTTGGTCTGAAACGGATAGCCGAGCGTCATTCCCGGCTCGTCCCGTTTGGGGAACCCTCCCGAGGTAAACCCGTCAGGAAGATACCACCGCCTCATCCGCCCGTTATGGACCACCGACCACGCTCCTGCCCCTTCCCGCTCGCGTTCCTCGGGGCTCAGAGGTGGCAACGGTAATCGAGGCTTCGCCTGCTTCGAGGCTTCCAGTGCTCGTTTCAGATCAGCTCTCGTCTCAGGAATCGGATTGGGCTGATCCGATACGTCCTCGTCCGCCGAGGTGATCGAAGCGGAAAGAACTCCAGCCATCATGATCAGGATTGACCAACGTGAACGGCTCAGTTGACGCATCAGCATTGCTCCTGCACGGTTGCAAGTCGATCGAACTTGACGAGATGTGAGACGATAATGACGGGTTCAAGACGCTCGCAATCATTCGGATCGAATAACACTCAGCTCGGGATGGGTCGAAACCTGGTACACCACGCGAGACTCGGTGGTTCGTCCTTCCGGTGATTTCAGCGTAAGAGCGACCGGGCAGCAGAGCCGATCACCCACCACGGACTCACCCGACAAGAGTCGGTATTCCGTCAATCGACGGCCGACGAGCCAATCCTCATCGGCCACCCGGATCGAGGAGTCGGAGCCCATTGGGTCGGCATGCGACCGTCCCCCTTTCCAGGACTCCAGCACCTCGACCAGCGTTTCGCGGGCAAGGGATTGATCGAGACTTCGATACGGTGGTCGCCGATCGGTGCATCCGAGTGCGCAGACGGCGATCAGCGCCACCACTGGGGCAGCGTGAAGACGAGTCATCACGGATTCCTCGAACAGAAAAGGGTTAGAAGGCGTCGGCCGAGATGACCTCACCACCATTCCGCGATCCCAACGCCCGCCATGTTTCGAGATTTACCGTCTCTTTGATGAACCGAACGGAACCGTCCGCCATCCCCACGTTGACCCCGCCCGGATGCCGGCTATTCGCGATGGTCATGATCCGCGAGGGGGGAAACATACACGACACCGAATTCGGCGGGCCGGAGTGCCAGTAGCTCGTGGTCGAGTGATACCCGTAAATCCAGGGGGCCCCCACGTCGCTGACGCGCTGGTATTGCACGTCTCGCCAATCCATCTCCCGACACAACCGCACGGCATCATCGGCGTTGGCCGGATACGTCTGGGGCCAGAAGGTATCGGCGTCTCGGGTGGCTCGGGTGTTATCGAAGTCGCCCAGAACGTGCTCGCTGAAGACTGCGGTCTGGCTCAGTCCATCGCGGATGTCCGCCGCCTTGATCCCGACCGACGCGAAGAACAGACCATTGGGCGCGGGCATCCCCGCGTTCACTCCCCCTGGATCACTCGAACCATGCCACATGGAAACACGTGTTCCTTCATTCGCCCGATAGTTCGTCCCTGCCCAGCCTACCGGCAGCTCGGCGCTATCTGACGGACAGAGCAACAGGCTTAGGTTCGTGGTCGTGACCGTCTGGTTTTCCAGGCCAGACCAGGACAGGTCAACGTTCATCGCATTGCCCACCGTCGTTTGTTCCACAAACGGCAGAATGCGGGCAATCGACGAATAGGAGGTGTCAAACGGAATGGTTCGTCCCAGCGGAAACATGCCATTCGCGTCGTGGTATGTATGCAGCGCAATCCCGAGTTGCTTCAGGTTGTTCAGGCACTGGGCCCGCCTCGCGGCCTCACGAGCACTCTGCACCGCGGGCAACAATAAGGCGATCAAGACACCGATGATCGCAATGACGACCAGCAGTTCAATCAAGGTAAATGCAGATCGGCGTAAGCTCATTCGTTCGGTCCTCTCGTCTTCTTCGAATCTCGTGAATTGCGCAATCGGCACATTCGATTGCGATGCCTGAATGGGGCAATGGCGACACGATGATTGAAGACGGAGTCACACTCGTTCGGATTCATCCGACGCGATGAGACCGGGCGACACGGCTGGGCGCAATGCGACCCAGGCTCGCGTTGAACCGTGTCCACGACCTTCGGTTTCACGCAAAGGGATTGGGCATCCCTGAATGCGATCGAGAGCGCATTGGCCGATCACGCTCAGTTCAAAACGGAGCGATCTCGATCCAATCATTCCCAAGGTCGCACGCGCGAAAGCGATTGAGCCACACGGTCCGCTGCGGGACTGTGGCGGATGTCGCGTCGCAGACAAACAAGTGGAATCCGCCTCAAGCGAAGAATCGAGGAGGATGGAAGATCCCTCTGCTTCGAGGGGAGAGGTGGCGCAGGGCTTCCGATCGCGGCAGGAGGTGCGGAGCGATGGAAAGGAGTTGCCCCAGAGGCCCGTTCACGGCCCAGTGTTCAACGCTCGGCGGTTCCAGCGGAGCCGGTGATGAGCTTGGTGCCGCAGGTGCGTTCGAACATCCCGGCCCATCACAGGGAAGGTCCTGTCTCGGCACTGGAGCAGATTCGTCGGAGCTTGGAGCAGATTCTGGGTCAATCGTCAGGCCTAGCACGGCCATCATCGCGTCCTCACCAGGCCGGATCACGTAGGCGCCACAGTGTTGCGCCTGAGCGGTCGAAGCGACCAGGCCAACCGTCCCCAACACGACCAGCATCACCCCTAGCCTGCGGGCCAGTGGTTGAAGTCGATCGATTTGAGGAAGGCGCTGCAATCGCATCCGGCCGAGTCTCGTGTCGGGTGAGGTCAGAATTGCGAACCAAGCAACCCTAGTCGATTGGGCACGAACGACCCGATCGAAGAGAATGAACATCTAGCGATAACGGATTCTGCGCTCGATCGCAAGGACACTCTTCCAATTTTTTTTGAGGGACTCCGTATCACACGTGCGCCACGGTCATCATCGAAACGGGGGAGCCCTGGATCGGAACGATCCAGGCACTCCCCCGATGGGCGGATCCGACGAGGACGGGCGTTTCGCTCGCCGTTCCGTCATGTCAAGTCAACAGGTCCACATCAGGTTCACGGCGCCGCGGCCGGCTCCGGCTCCTCAGCCGGTTCAGGCTGTGGCTTGGGTTCCGCAGTCGGCTCGGGTTCCGCCGTCTCGGCAGGCTCGGCGCCTTCTTCCGCGGCGGGTTCGGCCCCTGCATCCGGTTCAGCGGGTTCGGCCTCCGCATCTGCTTCACCTTCCGCGGCCGGTTCGGCCGGTTCGACGCCCTGCGAGGTGAAGATGATCCGGCCATCCTTGACTTCGATGCTCTCGAACTTCGAGAACAGTTCACGTTGTTCCGGGTTCTCGGTCATGGACTCGGCCAGGTTCTGACCACGAACCTGATCCATCACCTCATCCGGAACGGGTTCCCCTTTCACCTCGGCTTCTTGAATCTGAAGCACGAGGACGCCGTTTCGGAGGAAAACGTCAAAGGTTCCCGAGGCATTGAAATATCGGCCGTCCAGCTTGTTGGTGCCGAGGAGCTTTTGTCCCACGTCTTCAACCGGCAGGCTGACCTGACCTCGCAGCTTGTCCCCTTCGATCGTGAAGTGAACCCGGCCCTCGGCCTCCGAAACGACGTGCTGGGCGACCAGGTTGAACTCATCGCTGTCGAGTGAAAGCTCGTCCTTGCGACCTTCGTCCATCGCCTGCTTGAACGTCTCCCAGCGCGCGATGACTTCCTGGCGCTGCTCTTCGGCAAGCTGGATTTCGGGCAGCTCGACCGGCTCGGGATCGGTGTACTCCTCGATCACTCCAATCAGCTTCCCTCGGGCAAAGAAGACCAGCGCAATAATCAGGATCAGTGTGACCACGAACAGAATGCCCGAGATCAAGCACCCCCAGAACAGGCATCCCGGCCCTTTGCGCTCCGGAGGCGCCGCCGTGGCCTGAGGTTCCTGATACATGTCAAACTTTTCGGGTCCGAACGGGTCGCTTTGCGACATGGATCGCCTCGGTCAATCGAGAATCAAGGAAGGTGTTTTGGAGAAAAAGATCATCGCATGCGAATGCGAGGTCGGCGCCTCACGCAATCGTCCCGAGGCGGCTGCCACGTCTCGGAGCATTGCAAACGATCGGTCAATTTCCAAAGAGTGTATCGCATCCCGGCCCGATTTCTTACGGAATCCCGCTCAAAATCGTGGAGCAGGAGATCACCGGAACTTGCTCCGGTAAATCATCGATAGGACATACAGGCCCAGCACGGCCCATCCCATTCCGAGAATACGCCCAAATCGCTCGCGCCACGGCATTGGTACCGGTGCCCGTCGGTTCCGCCGGTTCCGCCTCCGCAACCAACCACCGGCCAGGAGCGACGCCGTCACATACACGGCCATCAACGGCGTGCCGTAGAAGAAACAGATCTCCGCGGCCGAGGGATCGACGATCGGCGGGTTCTGCCCTCGGGCACTCGATCGCCGACCGATGATGATCGGTGGCCAAAGCAACCAGGCCGCCGTCCCGTGGGCAAACCAGAGCAAGGTTCCCGGCCCGAAGCGGCGTTGACTCCCTCGCCAACGCTCCCAGAGCAAAAACGGCACACCCACCAGCGAGACCCCGCCCAGCAGCGCACCTCCCAGGACCAGAAACCCTTCACCCAGCGACGGCTTATCACGGAAGATCGGCAAGGCCAACGTCAGACCCACCCCGACCCCCGCCACCACGATCATCAGTTCGCCGATCGTCGGACGAGTTCGTCGCGATCCGGGTCGATTTCCGGCGGGCACCTTCGGTTCCATGCCTCATTGCTCCGCCATTTCGAACCGACCAGGGCCCGTCGACCTGATCCGGGATCGTGCCTCTTAGGCTCCGAGACGGTCTATCCGAGCCCGCCTCCCAATGGGCGCCGAACACTCAAGACCCAACCTTATGGGAATTCAGGCAGATCCGAGGGGAGTTCAGGAGGAGCCGGAGGCTTACGCAACTCAAGCCCCGATCGGTCCAGGCCCCGTGGATGGATTCGGAGGGAGGGTCTCGGAGATTCCCCGTGCCCGCCCTCATGTTCGATCATCACCCGGCCATCTTCCAATCGCTGAATCACCACGTTTGATTCCTGGTCATGTGGAATGCCCGCTGGGAATTCTCTCCCTCCCACCACCACCGTGTGCTCCGGGCTGCTCCTCACCAGAACCATCGTGAAGCTGAGCATCACCAACACTGCCAGCACGGTCAGACCGATCCAGATGTAGCCCAGAATCAGCCCGGTTTTTGCCAGGGCATCGCCCCCGAGCCTGCCGTTCGACTTCCGAATCTCTCCCCGCGCCACATGGCCCGACACCACCGCGGTCACCGGCCCCACCACGGGAAGGAAAAATCCCGCGATCCCCGCCACCAGGCTGACCACCGCCAGCCGTTCGGTCGGCAAGTCCTGAGGCGCTCCTTTGTCCGGCGCCTCCTCGAACTCCGGGTCATAGTCATGGTCGGTCGCGGACCAGGAGGTCGACATGGCGGGGACTCCAGCCAGGATGCATCGAAAGGGACCGAACTTCGGGGGTCAAAGAGTCTTCGCTCAACCGATTCCGATCTTTCCGACCCGTTTCGAAAAAAATCGGGCCGGGACCAATCAAGATCACTCCCACTCAATCGTTCCCGGCGGTTTGCTCGTAATGTCGTAGGCCACCCGGTTCACCCCCTTCACCTCGTTGATAATCCGGCTCGACGCCCGGGCGAGCAGTTCAGGGGGCAACCTTGTCCAATCGGCGGTCATGAAGTCGTCGGTGTCCACGCATCGCAGGGCGACGACGCTCTCATAGGTGCGCCCGTCCCCCATCACCCCGACCGACTGCACCGGCAGCAGCACGGCAAACGCCTGTCCGGTCGCTCGCAGCAGGCCCGCGGCGCGGAGTTCTTCGAGGAAGATCGTGTCTGCCCGCCTGAGCACTTCGAGCCGTTCTTTCGTGATCGCTCCCAGGCATCGCACGGCCAGGCCGGGGCCGGGGAACGGATGCCGCCAGACCTGGCTCTCGGGCAATCCCAGCTCGATCCCGAGCCGCCTGACCTCGTCCTTGAACAGGTCGCGCAGGGGCTCGATCAGCTCGAAGCCCAGCTCCGCCGGAAGGCCGCCGACGTTGTGGTGATGCTTGATCGTCGCTGCCGGGGCATCGGCCGATCCCCCGCTCTCGATCACGTCCGGATACAAGGTCCCCTGCGCCAGGAACCGGGCGTTCGGGATCGACTTCGCCTCATCTCGGAACACATCGATGAACGTATGACCGATCTTCACCCGCTTCTCTTGCGGGTCGGTCACGCCGTCGAGCACCGTCAGGAACCGCTCCGAGGCGTCGATCACTCTGAGTTCGGCCTTCGAGTGCTTGCCGAACATATCGACGACCGACGCTCGCTCCCCTGCCCTGAGCAAGCCGTTATCCACAAAGATGCAGACGACCCGCTCTCCCAGCGCCCTCGCCAGCAAGGCCGCCGTCACCGACGAATCGACCCCGCCCGACACTCCGCACACCACCCGCTCGTCCGGCCCGACCTGCCGCCGAATCGCCTCGACCGCCTGGTCGAGATACGCCTCCATCGTCCAGTCGCCAGGGCTGCCGGCGATCCGGTCGAGGAAGTTCCCCAGAATGTGGCTCCCGAGGGTTGTGTGGCTGACCTCAGGGTGAAACTGAAGGCCATAAACCTCCTTCGATCGGTGCCGAACCGCCGCCATCGGGCAGGTCGAGGTCGCCGCGAGCCCCTCGAAGTCAGGGCTGAGCGTATGCACCTGATCGCCGTGGCTCATCCAGACCGTCGTCCCCGTCGTCACCTCGGCGAGCAACGGCGAGCCGTCGTTGACCTGCGTCAAGGCCGCCGGTCCGTACTCGCGAGACGGCACCGAGTCGACCTTACTCCCGAGCGCCTGGCAGGCCAGTTGCATCCCGTAGCAGATGCCCAGGATCGGCACGCCCAGCTCGAACAGCCCTGGATCGCATTTCGGGGCGTTCGGCTCGTAAACGCTCGACGGGCCTCCAGAGAGGATGATGGCCATCGGGTCGAGTTCCTTGACCCGATCTGCCGTGATGTCGTGCCGCACGATGATCGCAAACGCTCGCCGCTCCCGGACGCGCCGGGCGATCAACTGAACGTACTGCGAACCGAAATCGAGCACGAGAACCGGACGCCGGGACTGGTCGGCGGGCTGCATCGGCGGGACGAACCTCAAGGACGGCGAAAAGAGGAGTCGCGAACCAAACCGCGATTCTACTCCGACCAACCACCCGTTGAGAATCGCAATCGGCCCAAAGATCCCCCGAGCCGTTCAGACCCGCCCGGCCTTGCCGGTCGATCCGATCGAGCATCATCAACCCTCGCCCCGCTTACGGGAGAGAGGGTGGCCGTCAGGCCGTGTGAGGGGGCCGTTGCCGAATCACAGGGCGCTGCGTCCTTCCCCTCGCCCCAGCCGCAGACAAGATCTGCCTCCCGCCGACTGCTTGACCCTGCCTCCCTCATCACGATTCGACCGGAGGCTCCTGTTCCATCAGCGGCATCGGCCGGCCGGTTCTCGCCTGCCGCAATCGCGCCACGCTCGGCGGTGGGGTGAGGATCTCTGAGAGGATGATCGCCTCTCGCAGCCGATTCAGGTTTACCCCCTGCTCCCCTCCCAGGTTCGCCCAGGCCGACAGACCCGCCGGCAGCACTGCGCCGCGTGACCGCGATCCTCGCGTTGCTTCGGCCGAGATCGGACCCAGCCCCCGCTTGATCTCGGCGGCGTCCATCCGGTCGTCATCGTAGATCGCATACACTTCCTGGATGTCGGCCGGAATCGGCCTCGGCACGCGCTGCGCTTCCCCCACGCGATTCGAAGACGTGGCGGGCTCCTCCTGCTTCGCTTGCGATCGGCTCCGGGTTGCCGATCGGTTTGCGCTCCGAGTCGCCTGAGCCTGACCCCGGCTCGGGCTGGTCCTCGATCGCTCCGGAGCATTCCCCCTGGGCGCTCTCGACGGGGTTTGCGGTGCCCGAGAGGGTCCGCCCGGCGGCACCGGCCGGGGACCGATCCGTTCTTTCATGGGCGGCTGTGGGGCCTCGGATTTCCCAAAGACCTGATTCAAGGCCCAGATTACCAGGAAGATCGCGGGCACAAGATACTGAATCGAAAACTCGGCCCAGAGTAACGGCGGCATGGCGATCCTCTCCCGGCGGCTTCGGTCGGCGGTTCCGGCGTGTTTGCTCAATTCATTCTAGGCACACTCCCCCGTTCGGCGAAACGCTGCCCTTGCCTCCCTTGCTTCGGATCGCACCCCGATGGCCCCGACGCTCCGCGCCTGGCTCCCCCATTGTCCGGCCATCCGGACCCCGGCATCCGCTGCCGCCTCGGGTGTCACGGCCATCCGGATTCCGGCATCCGCTGCTGCCTCGGGTACATCGGCCATCCGGTCCCTGGGGTCCGCTGCCGTCTCGAGTGCCCCGGGTTCCGTGGAGCGGACCCCGGGCCGGGCGACGGGACAGCTGGCCCCCGCGATCGCCCCCCCGATCACTCCGATTCTCCGCCGCGCTCGCACCTCGGAAGAGTTTGCTTCACCCGATCAATCCATTTTTTGTGACTGAACCTCCCCGATTTCTCGATGATATCCTCAAAGGCACGTTGCAATTGAGGACCGCTCCGCCCCCCGCCGTTGGCCGTCGAGGGGCGGCCGAGGACCGCGCCGGGATGAGACGGCGACCACCCCACGGCAACCGGGCTGATGACCAAAGGACCCGCCCGGCCTTGCCGCCGCCGACTTCCTCGCCCGGGATCCTCCTGTCATCATGGACATGCACCCCTCGAACAGTTCGCCGTCGTGCTCGTCGGATTCGAATGTCACCACCTCGTCCTCGTCGGCCGACCCCTCGACGACGATCCTGGCCCTGCTCGATTCCGACCCTTCCGCGTTCGCCACCCTCACGACGAGTCTGCTCGCCTCGGTCGCTCCCGGCGACGCTCAGGAGCGCCTGCTCGTCGAACTCCTCATCCTTGCCGCCCAGCGCCTCCGCAAAGCCTCGCAGGCCGAATCGGCGACCGAGATCCCCGACCTCGCCTGGTGCCGGTACCAGACCCTCGCCGACCGCAACTTCCGCTCCGCCCTGAAGGACCTCCGCCATTACCGCGACCACAAGGCCGGCTCTGCTCCCCGACCTTCGAAGCCCTCGCGCTCGTCGACTTCCTCGACTTCGGCCATTGATCCTTCCCCTGCCCCACTCCCCGAGTCCACCCCCGAGGAGATTGCCGACGCCTCAGCCAACTGGCGATCTCACATCGCCCTCGTCCGCAGCATGAGCGAGCAATGGCCCGTCCTCCTCCGCCTCCGCCGCGAGGTTGAAGACGTCGCCGCCTGGCTCGCCGACGGCAAGACCGAGGAGGAGCTGATGACCTGGTACCCCGGCCTCACCCGCGCCGACATCGCCGCCTGCCGCGCCTGCGACGCCGAAGGCCTCTGCGGCCCCTTCGACCCCGCCGACGGCCCCTACCCGCCCGGTTTGCCCGTCCTCGACGATCTGCCCGACGACAATTCCGGGCCTTGATCAGCCCGGATCTCGCTCAAGACTCGTGTCGGGCAGGCGTTTGCCTGTCTTCCGCCGAGGTTCATTGCCTTGGAGCCGCCGACGATCACCGAGCGAGGTCCAGCCGATGCGCATTCCACACCCGCGATTCACGGTCCTCGGGATGATGCTCGCCATCGCTCTCATTGCCCTCGACCTCGCCGCCGCGTCGGCGACTCATAAAGCCTTTCCGCGTCGGTCCTCGTTGCCCGTCTCCATTGGCAACGGACGGGGAATGCATGCTGTCAATCCTGACGGGAGTTGGTTCTACGCGAGGGGAAATGCGGAAAGGGGCTACCGTGATCCTCGGATGATCCGTCCCCCAATGCCGACCCTGGCCCGGCGTCTTTCCCCCACGGTCGCCGGCCTCTCGGTGTCGGTGATCGTCCTCGGGCTTGCTGCGGGTCGGCCTCGATCCCGGTATGTTCGCATTGCGGCGCTGGTGGTGCTCGTCCCCCTGGCGGCCGTGTCTCTCCAGACGTGGTGGGTCCTCTATGGTGGGGGCGTCCCCGTCCAACGGCTGAGCCTCGACCTCCCGGAGGACGAGGTGAGGCGGGTTCTCAGCACTCCGCTCATCGAAGGCACGACGCTCGCAACCCTTTGGAAGGCTTCCTCCTCCACCTGGATCGCCGCCCCGACCGGCTCGCTGCGATACCTCGTCCTCGATTTCGACGACCACGGCCGACTCCGATCGTTCACCCCTGCGAGTCACGAGCGCGGCGGGCATCCCGCCTGGAGAGCCTGGCATCACGACCAATCGGTCTGGTCCTTCTGGCGGAACGCGAATCCTTGAACACGCTCGTGATGCCTCGATTCCCCACCGGAGCCCCGTTCATGCCTCGTCTCGGACGGTTCACCATTGGCCGGTTGATGGGGATCATCGCGGTCGTCGCCGTGACGTTCGGAGGGGTGTTGCAAGTCCGCTCCTGGTTCCTGGCATGGTTGACGGCGCACAACCGCTCTCAGGCGATCGTGTCGGCGGAGGCGTTCGAGGCACGGGAACCGGTCGAGCAGGCCTTTGCCGCCCGGTTCCTGGACGGGGCAGAACTGGCCAGGCGATCGGGGGAACCGTACGACGCCTTGATCCTGCAAGAGGCGGCCCTGGCCTGCCTCCGACGCGCCGCCTTTGCCCGGGAAACAGCGGCCTACTGGCGGTTTGCCGAACAGACCGCGCCGGCCTGGCCGACCGGCGCGGGGACCGGCCGTGCCCGAGCCTTCGCATCGAACGCCGACGGGAGGTTTGCCTACGAGGTTGCCCTGCCGATTCTCCGGCATTACGACGCCAGAACTCCCACGTTTGACGATTCCCTCCGAGGTCGGTAAACTTGGCGGCTCGACCGAGTCGTGTTCCGTGTTGACCGAACCCCACTCGACCATCCCGAAAGCAAGGCCGCCCCGAGGGCATGTCGCCCCCGGACCATCGGCCGGACGACCTTCTGACTGCCCCCGGAGGGGATTGCCCGTGGCGATCGCTGTGAAGGACTTGATCGAAGCCGGCGTGCACTACGGCCACCGCGCCAGCCGCTGGAACCCGAAGATGAAGCCGTACATCTACGGCAAGCGCAACCTGATTCATATCATCGACTTGAAGGAGACCGTCCGCGGCCTCCTGCGGGCGACCAAGTACTTCAACCGCGTCGCCGCCGGCGGCGGCCTGATCCTCTTCGTCGGCACCAAGCGCCAGGCCGTCGATATCGTGGTCGAGCACGCCACCAAGTGCGGCATGCCGTATGTCACCGAGCGATGGCTCGGCGGCACCCTGACGAACTTCCAGACCATTCGCAGCCGCCTCGACCGCCTTGACGAGCTGGAGCAGACGCTCGATAGCGATATGGCGCTGACCTACTCGAAGAAGGCGCTGAGCACCCTGAACCGCGAGCGCCGTAAGATTTCGAGGAACCTCGAAGGCATCCGGCACATGACTCGCCGGCCCGAGGCCATGTTCGTCATCGACCCGCACCGCGAGAAGATCGCCGTCAGCGAGGCCCGGAAGCTCGGCGTCAAGGTCGTCGCCCTGATGGACACCGACTGCGACCCCGACGTTGTCGACCTGCCAATCCCCGGCAACGACGACAGCATGCGAGCCATCGAGCTGATCCTCGACCGCCTGACCGCCGCCATCATCGACGGCAAGGCCGCCGCTCCTCCCGAAGCTCAGCGCCCCGAGCCGGGCCAGCCGGGTGGACAGGGCCAGCGCGGCCGACTCGAACGGCGAGGCTCCGGCCCGCGACCGGGTGACGCCCCGGGGGCTCCTGTGGCGGCTCCCGGCGCTCCGGCGTCGGCCCCTGCTCCGGCCGAGTCCGGCGAGGCGACCGCGTCGGCCGAACCGGCCGCCGCCCCCGAATCCGCCGCTCCGAGTGAACCAGCTGTCGAACCTCAGGCTCCTCCGGCTGCTCCCGAGGCAGCCCCCTCGCCTGAGGCCACCCCGGACGAGCCGCAGCAGCCTCCTGCTCAGGGCTGATTCCGCTCCGAGCCTTGTCAGATTCCCCGATTCCTGGCCGTCGGTCGAGTGTTTCGCTCCCGACGGCCAGCGTCGCTCCCGACCGACCGAACGCTGACTCGATGCGCTGCTCCGGCCCTTCGATCGGAAGATCTCACCCCGCCGCGAGCCGGTTTCGAGCCAGCGTTCTTTGGCCATGACGGTCAGGTCTGGCAATCCGCTCGATCCGGCTCGGATCGAGTCCAACCGCCAGAGCCTTCGCAGACAACTGTCCCTCGTCTTGACGTCTCGTTCTCAACTCCACCGCACGCCTGCCAGGGAGACCCGCACGATGGCCGAGATTACGGCCCAGGCTGTCAACGAACTCCGCAAACGCACCGGACTCGGACTCATGGAGTGCAAGAAGCTCCTCCAGGAAGCCGACGGTGACGGTGCCAAGGCCGAGACCCTCGCCAAGGAACGCGGCATGGCCAAGGCCGCCGGCCGAGCCGGCCGCGCCGCCACCGCCGGCCGGGTCGAGGTCGTCATCTCCGAGGACGGCCGTTCCGGCGCCATGGTCGAGCTGAACTGCGAGACCGACTTCGTCGCCCGCAACGACGACTTCCGCAAGGCCTCCGTCGAGCTGGCCGACTTCGTCCTTGGCCTCAGCACGACCGGCACCATCGACGCCTCGACATTGAAGGATCAGTCGATCGGTCCCAAGACACTCAACGAGTTCCTGCTCGACCTGAATTCCCGGACCGGCGAGAACGTTCAGTTCACCCGAGCCGCCCGGCTCTCGCTCGACGGCCCTGGACGGGTCGATGCCTACGTTCACCACGACAACAAGTCCGGCGCGATCGTCTCGCTCAAGTGCCCGGACGACGCCACCGCCGGCAGCGACCGGGTGATCGCCCTGGCCAAGGACCTGGCCCTTCAGGTCGTCGCCACCCGTCCCCTCGCCGCCCGCCGCGACGAGGTTGCCGCCGACGCCGTCGCCGAGCAGAAGCGCATCTTCATCGCTCAGGCCGAGGACAAGCCGGAGAACATCCGCGAGAAGATCGCCGACGGCAAGCTCAACGCCTGGTACAGCGAGATCGTCCTGGTCGATCAGGTCTTCGTCAAGGATCCGTCTCGCAAGGTCCACGAGGAGATCAGCTCGGTCGGCAAGGAGATCGAACTGGGCGGCTTCGCTCGGCTTGCCGTGGGTGAGTCGGCCGACTGATTGCCCTGCTCAATCGCCGAGGCTCGTTCGAACTCGACCTCGCAGCGGCCAAGGAAAGCTGTCCGGAGGCCCTCTCGCAGGTCAACCACCTTCTGGCATTCCCTTCGCCGCACGTGCCCGAGTTCGAGCGAGTCCCCTGATGCTCTGATCCACCGACCTCGCCGTTCGATCCCCCCTTGCTCCTTGCCCTTCGAGGATGAGTTCATGGACCCGGCCCCCCCCTCCGACGAAGCCCCTGTGTTCCGTCGCGTCTTGTTGAAGCTCTCCGGAGAAAGCTTCGCCCGGCCCGGCGAAGGGGGGATCAACGCCGAGGAGGTTCGCCGGATTGCCGATCAGGCGGCCCGGGTCGCCCGTCGAGGAGTCGAGCTGGCCATCGTCGTCGGCGGTGGCAACATCCTCCGAGGCGCCACCCTGGCCCGAGGCTCCGATGTCATCAAAGAGGCGACCGGCCACTACATGGGCATGATGGCCACGGTCATCAATGGCCTCGCCTTGCAAGATGCCCTCGAAGGGATCGGCTGCGAGACCCGCCTGATGACCCCGATCCGCATGGACGAGGTCGCCGAGCCCTACATCCGCCGCCGGGCTCTCAGCCACCTCTCCGTCGGCCGGATCATCATCCTCGCCGCCGGGACCGGCAGCCCCTTCGTGACCACCGACACGGCCGCCGCCCTTCGAGGCAAGGAACTGGAAGTCGACATCATCCTCAAGGCCACCCGCGTCGATGGGGTCTACTCAGCCGACCCGGAGAAGAACCCTCATGCTGTCCGCTACGAGGCCCTGAACTTCGATCAGGTCATGCGAGAAGACCTGAAGGTCATGGACGGCGCGGCCATCGGCATGTGCCGCGATAACCGTCTGCCGATCATCGTCTTTAACTACAAGCGGGAAGGGAACATCGAACGGGTCGTTGCCGGTGAGTCGATCGGCACCTGGGTCAGTGATAAGCCCCGGCCCACCGCTCGGTCGGCCGAGACTGGCCAGCCGGCCCCGTCCCCGTCACAATGACAGGTCCTGGGACGATCCTCGACGGCCTCGCCTTGAGGACCGTTTCGGCTCGTCCCTGAAGACGATCCCGATTCCGATTCCCCGCAAGGCAGGGGCCGTGTTCATGAGTATTGAAGAGATCACATTTGAGGCCGAAGAGCGGATGGAGAAGTCCGTCTCCCTGCTGGCCGACCAGCTCCGGGGCATCCGCACCGGCCGAGCCAATACCGGGCTCGTCGAGTCGATCCGGGTCGAGTACTACGGCTCGCCGACCCCGTTGAAGCAACTGGCCAACCTCAGCACCCCCGAGCCGCAGCAGATCCTGATCCGCCCTTACGACACCGGCATCATTGGCGATATCATCAAGGCCATTCAGACCTCCGACCTCGGCCTGACGCCGAACTCCGACAACAAGGTCGTTCGTCTGAACGTCCCCCCCCTCTCGGTCGAGCAGCGCAAGAAGCTCGCCAGTCGCGTAAAGGATCTGGCCGAGGAGGCCCGCGTCTCGATCCGCAACATCCGCCGCGACGCCAACAAATCCACCGACGCCGAGACCGCCGACAAGCTCCTCACTGAGGACGATCAGGCCCGCACCAAGGACGAGATCCAGACCCTCACCAAGAAGTACGAGGGGAAGGTCAACGACCTTGCCGAGAAGAAAGAAGCCGAGATCATGGAGGAGTGACCCCTCCTCCGCTCGCCTCGATCGCGGGTCCGGTCACCACCCCCTTGACCTGACCCGCCCTCTCCGTCATAATCTCCTTCACACGAGACACACCTCTCGGGCGATTAGCTCAGTTGGCTAGAGCGCCAGTTCGACACACTGGAGGTCACAGGTTCGAGCCCTGTATCGCCCATAGACTTACGTCAAGCCGATCACCTGGCTGCCCCTATGGCTGCCCATCTGTTTCGGCTGACTCATAGGTCAATTCTTACATGACCGGCCCCGGTGGTGTTCACCAGCGGGGCCGTGTTGTTTTTTGTCATCATCTCGGGTTCGTCAGCTTGCCGGACACG
This sequence comes from Tautonia marina, assembly GCF_009177065.1. Lineage (NCBI taxonomy): Bacteria > Pseudomonadati > Planctomycetota > Planctomycetia > Isosphaerales > Isosphaeraceae > Tautonia > Tautonia marina. The sequence continues at coordinate 235,856 of NZ_WEZF01000005.1, read as the reverse complement.
TCCACGACCGGACTGCTCACTGAGAGCGACCGCTTGGACAACGTGTCATCGTGCCCGGAATCACCTGGCCCATCCTGCAACGAGCGGGCAGCGAGACTAGGCACGTCTTCCCTCTGACATGTTTCCGCACGCGTCCATGCGTGGGTGTGTCCTGGGCTGATCATTTCGCATTGAGGCCGAGTGGTCGATCCTGTTGCCGATGATCGGCTCGCGCCCTGGGCGGGAAGGATGCTCGGTGCGTGTTTGACCGACGATGTCGGAGGGGGGTGATCTCATTCGCCGCTTCGTGGGTGCTCATCCCTACCTGATGGAGCGCACCGATCTCGGGCAGCGTTCCTCGCTCGGGCTCGGATCACAGGGCTCGGGATGGGGCAATGCCTCGGACTGGGGCAGTCGCCAGGGAGGTGGACCGGGCACGCGCTGGGGCGGAAGAGAGGGTGTCACGGGCATCGGGTGAGCCGGCACGCGCTTGTCTGGTCCATATCGCGATCGACCGGCCGCCTGTGAGGCGGTCTCCATCGCTCGTATGGTCACGGGCGGGCGAGCGGGATGTTTGCTCGGCAGCGCTGCTGCGGTGGCGCCCTGGGTGGCCTGCGCGATCGTGAGTACCCCGCAGGCGAGGGGCGATGGGATGGGAGGGAGGCGGAGGCCGCTGAGAAGGCCCCGCAGCGAGGCTGGTGTTTGGGGAGAGTCCCCGACCGGGATGACATGGCGTGTGGGAGGGGAGGTGACTGGTCGGCCTGGCCGACTCCCGATGAGACGAGGTCGAGTTCCGGTCGAGGGGAGCCAGGATCATCCTGTGGCTATCGGGGTGGTGACTCGGGCTGATCCCCTGCGAAATGGGTTCCTGGGCCGCTGGGGGCGGTGATCCAGGACGACTCGGCGCCGCGAGTGCAAGAAGCGGATCATTGCGATGATGGAGGGTTCGTCCTTCGAGGCGAACGCCGCGACTGACTGATCATCGGCTTGCCGGACAAGATCAGGTCGGCGCGGAGTTCCTGCCCTGGATGTGGATGTCACCTGACGGCGCGTCACGAGCCGCCAGGGACATTGCGAAACGGTGAGCCGGGTGTCGTCGAATCCCCGGCAAGCTCCCAAGGCTTGATCTCGCCGTGCGAGGTCGGAGAAGACTCGCAACATCGTTCAAGCACTCGTAAATTCAAAATTGGAGCTGCCAGGGATTGCCAGACGGACAAAAACCACCATTACCAACCAGCACCAGGGGCAGGCACGGAGGGAAGACCATTACGGTGTAGGTCTCGTACAAGTGTCCGGGGTGCTGGCCGGTTGAGTCGCTCGATGTTGATCGTCGGGGCCAGGGCGAGGCGGGAGAACTCCTGAGTCATGATCTCCTGAACCGCCTCGGCGTGATCGGGGGTCGTGAGGATCGAGTCGTGGATGGTGCCGATGAAGGCGTTCGGCAACTGCTCCATGCAGCGTCGGGCGACGCCGCCGATGATCAGGTCGGACTCGACCCCCTGGAGGCATTTCGGGAGCCGGGTATGGTCGCCCTCCTTGAGCGCCCGGACGACGCGGTACACGTTTGGGAACCGGGCATCGAACGCGCGGGCCGCATCGGTCCGACGCCAGTTCTCGCAGTAGAACGTATTCCCGAAGAATTTTCGCTTGAAGTCGGAGCGTTGCTCGGGGGGGATGCCGGTCGCATCCATCAGAAAATTATAGAATTGTCCGTCCTGGACCAGGTCGATGTACCGCGCGACATCCGGGGGGAGCCCTCCGGTCCCCCGGTAGTGCTGCTGGAGCAGGATCGAGAAGAGGAGGGGCTGGGAGTTCCTGATGTCGAGGTTGACGAGCGGCTGCCCCTGGTAGGAGAGGAAGCCGCGCAACTCGGTCTTAAGGTTCGTCAGATTGGTGTGGACGCGGCCATAGGAGTCGACGTGGAAGAACAGGTCTCGATCGTGGAGCATGCTGATCGAGGTCTCGTGGGCCGGCTCGAACTCCGAGTGGCCGAGCAACCAGGCAAGCGCGGCCGGGAAGTCGATCTCGATCCTGCGCAAGTATGCCAGCAGATGCCGATGAACGTCTGAGGGAGCGTGGCACCAGTCTCGCCGCTTGGCCAGTATCTTACGCGAGAGGGTGGGATCGGCGATGGCGACCTTCCGCTGTCGCATCGCGGAGAACGCCGGGCCGAGCTTGAAGCCCTTGGACTTTTTCCCAACCTCGTAGTGATTGTCGAAGAGGAGCACCTTGCTCTCGATGAGCTGGTCACGGACTCGCGTGTAGGATGTGTTGTCGGGGAAGAAGCGGCGGAGGTATTTGGCCTTCAGGGGGACGAACGTGCCTCGCAGGCGCACGTCGAATATCCCCCGGTAGTGGACCAGGTGCAGGATGTAGCGGGCACAGTCGCCGAGACGGCGGTCAGAAACCGTCAGGAAGTCGGTCGGGTCGAAATCGCAGGGGTTCCAGAGGGCGATTGGCTCACGCTCCGAGGTGACATCCTGGAGCGGTGTGTGTTCGAATTCGAATGCGAGGCTCATGGGTGATCTCTGAGATGGGGGTTGACCTGCCGGGCCAGCGACGTTGCTTGCCCGGCATCGACAGTGGGGCGGGGTTGGGGTGAATGGGTTCGATCGGATGGTCGTTTGCGACAATCGCGAGGCAGTGATGCGACTCCCGCGAGACGGGGAGGCGCGCGGGGCCGAACGCTCGGCCCACTGGGAAGGGATCGAGGTCGGCGCGCAGGGGTGACGTGACCGCTGGGGAGACGATCCCCAGGGAGGACTGGGCCGTCACCGATGCGGGAGTCTCAGGGACTCCGTCGGTCCGATGGCGGCGGGGTGGTGGTCGGGGTGCGATCCAGAGGGAGAGGCCGATCCTTGACCTGGGCGGAGGGGCCGGGAGGATGGCCCGCCGGTGCGAGGGAACGATCGGGCTCCGAGGGGCCGAGCCGGGCCGTTGAAGCCCTTCAGGGGCGATGGTCGGTCAGCCGGCCTGGCGGGAAGGGGGCGACTTCTTGATGATTTCCCACTTGCGTCTGGGAGGTGTGCCGGCGTTGATCCATGCCTCGATCTCGGCGCGGGACCATTTCTTCGAGCGGCCGAGGCGAAGGCTGGCAGGAATGCGGCCGGCGAGGTCGTCGCGGTGAAGCGAGCGGACCGAACGATCGAGCAGGGTCGAAAGCTCGGCGATGTCGATGAGGAGCCCCCTGGAGGGAGGCGCGGGTTCAGGGATCGGGAGGATGTTCGGGTCGGGGGTGTTCGGGGTCATGATTGGGCTCGAATTTCAAAGGGGTATCTCAGGGTTGGGGGACTCAATCGGCTGGCGAACCGACCGAGGACACTCGACCGTAAAACACGATTTCGGGGTGGCAAAGAATCTCGAAAAAATTTCGTTGATGTTGGTTTCTGGGTGTGAGATGGAGGACAGTCACGAGGCGCCGAGCAAGGGGAGCGTGTCCTCCGACGAGGAAGAACCCGAGCCAGGGCGTATCGGATTGATTGGGGGGCGACCAGGGGAAGGAACGGTCGTTGACGAGACGGACGCGCCCCAACTCGACCCCTCGGAGGAGGGTGAGAACCGCGCGGTTCTCACCTCGGTCAGGAGGCCGAGGGAGCGGGATCGGGCCAGGGTGAGGGAGATTCAGACGGGCGCGAAGCCAGGTCAAGGAACGGTCGGGTCGTTGAGGTGAAGGCGAGCGAGAGAGAGTGGATTGATGGGAATTGATTCTCAAGAGGGGTGAGTTTCCAGTCAGAGGTTCGTGTGTGAGAGGCCCAAGGTCTTGAGGGGTGACGACTTGCGGGAAGAGGGGCGTGGTCCCCCCCGAGCGAGCCATCGTGGGCGTAACCCACCGCTCGCGGAGTTTTTGAAGCCCCTTGGTGATATGCTTCAGGATGGATGGGTTCGTTCACTCACCGTGAGTGGAGAGTCCCGGTCTCTGGGGCGTTGCGGGATCGGGCGGAGGGGGGATGGGGAGGGAGAGGAGCGAGCATGGGAGGGGGTCGTCGACACCCCGCATGTTGGCACGCATAATGGGGCACGACGACCGAGGGCTTGAGGTGGAGGGTGGAGCGCGATGGGGCGGCCGAAAGCGGGGACGGGGAAGAAGAACGGGGGCGGGGCGAACCTGGGGTTCGAGGAGAAGCTCTGGGCGGCGGCCGACAAGATGCGGGGCCACATGGACGCGGCGGAGTACAAGCACGTCGCGCTGGGCCTGATCTTCCTGAAGTACATCAGCGACGCCTTCCAGGAGCGGTACGACGCGCTCCAGGACGAGCCGCACGCCGACCCGGAAGACCGGGACGAGTACCTGGCCGAGAATGTCTTCTGGGTGCCGAAGGTGGCACGCTGGCAGGCGCTCCAGGACGCCGCGAAACAGGCGGACATCGGCAAGCGCGTTGATAACGCGATGGAGGCGATCGAGAAGGAGAACGGGTCACTCAAGGGGGTCTTGCCGAAGGACTACGCACGGCCGACGCTCGATCAGACCCGGCTGGGCGAGTTGATCGACCTGATCGGGACGATCGAACTGGTCTACCGCGAAGATGCTGATTTGTTCGACGGCAAGCGTGATCATCGGTCGAAAGACCTGCTGGGACAGGTCTACATGTACTTCCTCGGGAAGTTCGCCGCCGCCGAGGGGAAGCTGGGCGGGGAGTTCTTCACGCCCGAGTCGGTGGTGAAGCTGCTGGTCGAGATGATCGAGCCGTACAAGGGGCGGGTGTTTGACCCCTGCTGCGGGTCAGGCGGGATGTTCGTGCAGTCGGAGAAATTCGTCGAGGCGCACGGGGGGAAGAAGACCGACCTGTCGATCTACGGGCAGGAGTCGAACCCGACGACCTGGAAGCTCTGCAAGATGAACCTGGCGATCCGGGGGATCGAGGCGAATCTCGGGCCGCACCACGCCGACAGCCTCCACAACGACCAGCACAAAGACCTGAAGGCCGACTTCATCCTGGCGAACCCGCCGTTCAACGTGAGCGACTGGGGGGGCGACCGGCTCCGCGAAGATGCGCGATGGCAGTACGGGACGCCGCCGGTCGGGAACGCGAATTTCGCCTGGGTGCAAAACTTCCTTGCGCACCTGGGGCCGAAGGGGGTGGCGGGCTTTGTATTGGCGAATGGGTCGATGTCGTCGAACCAGTCAGGCGAGGGGGAGATCAGGCGCCGGATCGTCGAGGCCGACCTGGTCGACTGCCTGATCGCCCTTCCGGGGCAATTGTTCTATACCACGCCGATCCCAGCCTGTCTCTGGTTCCTGACCCGGAACAAGGCGAACGGGCGGTTCCGTGATCGCCGGGGCGAGACGCTGTTCATCGACGCCCGCAAGCTGGGGAGCCTGGTTGATCGGACCCACCGTGAACTCTCGGACGACGAGATCGCCCGGATCGCCCGCGCCTACCACGCCTGGCGCGGCGAGCCAGATGCCGGCCCCTATGCCGACGTGCCGGGCTTCTGCAAGGCGGCGACGCAGGAAGAGATCGCCGCGCATGGGTTCGTGCTGACGCCGGGGCGGTACGTCGGGGCCGAGGACGTGGAGGACGACGGCGAGCCGTTCGAGGAGAAGATGGGGCGGCTGGTGGCGACGCTCCGGGAGCAGCAGGCCGAGGCGGCGCGGCTCGATGCCGCCATCACGACGAACCTGGAAAGGCTTGGCTATGGTGCCTGATCCCCTCGACTGGCCGGACTGGTGGGAGTGGGAACTCGAATTCACGCCCCACCTGCTCAAGCGCATGGTCGATCGGGGATTCAACGAGGTCGATTTGCGTGCGATGCTCGCCTCCGCATCGGGCTACCGGCCGTCCGCGTCGGAAGGACGGTTTGTTATCATGGCACGATACGATGGGCGCGACTGGGACATCGTCGTTGAACCAGACGAGACGAGCCGCCAGTTGCTCGTGATCACGGCGTATGCCAGGGGGTCGTCATGAACCAGCCGTACCTCGAAGTGACCTTCCGCCGGGGAAAGCCCATCGCGGCCTACCTGTACCTGCCTCGGAGGCCGGGGGACCGAGCCGTACGGAGCGAGCCGGTCGACGATCTGATCGTGATTGACCGCGCCGAGGATGGTCGGCCGATCGGCCTGGAACTCGTCGATCCGGTTGCGGTGTCGGCCGATCGGGTTAACGCGGTGCTGAGGCAACTTGACCAGCCGGAGCTTGCCGCGTCGGAACTGGCACCGTTGCACGCCGCCTGAGAAGAGGCTCACCGAGGACGCGATGATCTGTGCCATCTGCAAGCGGGCCGAGACCGAGCCCGGCTCGACCACCGTGACCCTGGAACGGGACGGCTCGACCCTGGTCATCAAGGACGTGCCCGCCGCCGTCTGCCCGAACTGTGGCGAAGCCTACATCGGCGAGGCCGAATCCGCTCGATTGCTGGAGATTGCCGAGGCGCTCCATCAGGCAGGTGCCCAGGTCGATGTGCGGCGATTCGCGGCGGCGAGCTGACGCGAGGTGGAGATGAGAAACTGTTGAAGCCGAAGGCCGAGTCATTGTCGAGCGGGGTGAGTCGAGCCTCCGGTTGCTCGTGATCACGGCTGATGCCAGGGGGTCGTCATGAACCAGCCATACCTTGAAGTGACCTTCCGCCTGGGAAAGCCCATCGCGGCCTACCTGTACCTGCCTCGGAGGCCGGGGGACCGCGCCGTACGGAGCGAGCCGATCGACGATCTGATCGTGATTGACCGCGCCGAGGATGGTCGGCCGATCGGCCTGGAACTCGTCGATCCGGGGGCGGTGTCCGTCGATTGCGTCAACGCGGTGCTGCGGCAACTCGACCAGCCGGAGCTTGCCGCGTCGGAACTGGCACCGTTACACGCCGCCTGAAGAGAGCGGCTGGACGGGCACATTTGGGTGAACATGCGAGCCATCGGTAATGATGCCTGACCTCTGGACCGAGTCAACCTTCGGCGACCTGATCGGCGAAGGAGTTTTGCAGATCAGCGATGGCTACCGTGCCAAGAACTCCGAACTCGGGGGCGACGGGCCAATCTTCCTTCGTGCGGGGCATGTGACCGATTCGCACATCCATTTCGACGGGGTTGATCGTTTTCGTGCGGAGTTGACCGACCGCGTCCTTCCCAAGATGTCGAAGCCGGGGGATGTTGTCGTCACGACGAAGGGGAATAGCACGGGCCGGGTGACATACGTTGACGATCGGATGCCGAGGTTCGTCTACTCACCACACCTGAGCTTTTGGCGCTCGCTCGACCTGGACCGACTCTGGCCCGGCTTCCTCCGGTATTGGTCACGAGGCCGCGAGTTCGAAGGCCAGCTTTCGAGCATGAAAACCTCGACCGACATGGCCCCGTACTTGAGCCTGGTCGATCAGAAACGCCTCCACATCACCCTTCCCCCCATTGACCAGCAACGGGAAATCGCGGCCATCCTCGGTGCCCTCGACGACAAGATCGACCTGAACCGGAGGATGAACGGGACGCTGGAGGGGATGGCGCGGGCGGTGTTCCGGTCGTGGTTCGTGGACTTCGACCCCGTGCGGGCCAAGAGTGAGGGGCGCCAGCCGCCCGGCCTCGACGCCGAGACCGCCGCCCTGTTCCCCTCCTCGTTCGCCGACTCCCCCCTCGGCCCGATCCCGGAGGGCTGGCATACGCGACGATGGGGCGATCTGGTGAGGCTCGAATATGGTAAGAGTCTGCGCAGTTACGAAGACAGCGACGGCCCCTTTACTGTCTTTGGCACCAACGGACCGATCGGTCGGCACGTCGAGCCGCTTTGCAGTCACCCAGGTATCATCATCGGCCGCAAGGGCGCGTATCGCGGGGTTCACTACCACGATGCCCCGTTCTTCGTCATCGACACCGCCTACTACGTCGAGCCGAAGTCCCAGATCGAGTTGCGCTGGGCTTATTACGAAATGCTTCGGCTCGACATCAACGGGATGGATAGCGGCTCCGCGATCCCTTCGACAAGCCGCGACGACTTCTACAGCTTGCCGGTGATCGAGCCACCCGTTGAGCTTCAACGCCGCTTCGTCGAGGTTCTGACGCCCTGCTGGGCGAATCAAAAGACACACGACGAGGAGGCGGCAACGCTCGCCGCTCTGCGCGACACCCTCTTGCCGAAGCTGCTCTCCGGCGAAGTTCGGATCGAGGAAATGAGCACGGTTGTTCAGTGAGCGGTGCCATCGTACAATCGTGAATGGTTGGCCGGTTGCCGGAAGAAGACCCTGGGGGGCAGGTCGCTCGATGTTGCTCACCGAGAACGACATCAAGTCGGAACTTAGCTATGCTTACCTGCACGCGGTCGCCTCGCGGGCCGGGTGCGAGGTTCAGAAGGCGGAGCGGTATAGCGACGGGGCCGGCGTGGATGCGACGATCCGGGCCAGGGAGCGGTTTGCTCCGGACTCGGTCTTCACGCACTTCAGCATCGACGTTCAGTTGAAGGCGACCAGCGGCGAGCCAAACCTTGACGATCGGGGATGCTATCCCTTTCCCCTGCGACTGGACCACTACAACAAGCTTCGCGACACGGACCGTCAGGCCCAGCAATTCCTCGTGGTGCTGTATCTCCCGCCCGACCCCGAGCAGTGGCTGGTTCACTCGGCGGAACGCATGATCGCCCAGCGGTGCGCCTACTGGGTCAGCCTGCAAGCCGCCCCGGACAGCCCGAACAAGTCGTCGCAAACGGTCTATCTTCCTTCGAGCAACCTCTTCTCCGTCGCGGGCCTGCGATCAGTCCTGACACGGGTTTCGCGCGGCGAGAGGATCGACTATGAGCAACCCGTTTGACCTCCCCGAGCACCTGGTTTCCCGCATTAACCCCGTCGAGGCGCGACACTACGTGGCGGCCTCGGGCTGGAAGCGCGTGACTGGCGTGAATGGCAAGGTGGCGGTGTTTGACCATCCGACCTCGGAGTTGGACCAGTTGCTCATCCCGCTCGACGCGGGTCTGGCCGACTATGCCCGGCGGATGGCCGAGGTCATTTCCACCCTTGCCGAGCACGAGGGGCGCCCCGCCAGCGACATCCTGGACGACCTGCTGCTGCCGCCCTCGGATGTGCTCCGGTTCCGGATGATCGGGCCGGGGACGCAAAAGGGGGATGTGAGCCTGAATCAGGGGATCGAACTCCTGGACGGCGCGAGGAAGGCGATCCTGTCGGCTGCGTGTGCCGTGGTGCAGCCCCAGAAATTCTACCCGCGTTTGAGCCGGGGAGAGGCGGAGCAACTGGTGCGGGCCTGCCGACTGGGCCAGACGGAGCGGGGCAGCTTCACGGCCGTCGTCGCCTGCCCGCTCGACGCCGCCGGCCCGGAGTCGGCGGGGGATCGCCCGCTGCTGGCGATGCTCGAAGGTCAGCAGGGCACCGATTCCGGCCCGTCCGTCGAGACCCCCGATGCCGCCGGACCCGAGCCGTTTGCGCGTCAGACCACCGGCTTGTTGATGCGGTCGCTGGCACGGATCGCATCGGCCATCGACGGCGACCAGGAGGACAGCCTTGTTGAACCGGCGGCGGGACAACCAAGCCTGAGCGCGAACCTTTGCGACGCGCTGATGATGATGGAGCCGGAGGGGGACCGTTCGCAGGTGTCGGTGCTGGCAACCTGGGCTCGCACCTTACCCCCGCCCCGGACCGCGACCCCGCCGTCGGCGGTCCACCTGCGCCGGGAGTACTTCCCTGCCATCGCGAAGTTAGCCGTCAAGCTGCGGCCGACCCATACCCCGAAGAAGTCGTTCCTCGTCGGCCTGGTCGATTCCCTGCACGGCGACCGGGAGGAGTCGGGGCGTGTGAGCGGAGATGTGCAACTGTTGATCCTGAATCAGGAGGAAAAGGAGAAGATTCGTGCCCGAGTGACCCTGGACGCCGACGATTACCAGAAGGCCGGGGAAGCCCATCTGGCCGGTGAGTACGTTGCGCTCCACGGCATCCTGATGATGGGCGATCGAGCCCACCGGATCGTGGAAGTCACGGGGTTTACGCCCTTGCGGGCGTCGTCGTCTTGAGTGGGACGCGGTGTTCGGTGTCGCCCCGGCCGCCTGGCCGGATTGCGATGATCGGGGGACGGGCTCCCCGATGCGGAGGGGGAACCGGAGCGTTGCCGGTGCCGCCGTGCCTCCGCCTTTGCTCGTAGGGAAGGAGTGATCTGAGGATTGCTCCCATTCCGACCCGGAGGTTCGGGCGCAGCGTCCTCTGGGAGCATGACGAGGTCTGTCGATGAAGTCGAACAACCTGACCCTGGGCGAGGTGCTGGCCTCTCCGTGCCAGTACGTTATCCCGGTCTTTCAGCGCTACTACCGATGGGACCAGCCGCAGTGGGACAAGCTCTGGAATGACCTGGTGGACTTGCAGGAACCGGATCGGACGGGCCGGCACTTCATGGGGTTCCTCGTGATGGTGCCCGAGACGTTCATGCCGGGGCGGATCAACCGATCGCATCTGATCGACGGGCAGCAACGCTTGACGACGCTCTCGCTGATTTTGTGCGCCCTGAGAGACGCGGCAAGGTTGGCTGGGTTCGACGATCTGGCGATGAAGATCGAGTTCTCGACTCTTGTTCACCAGTTCGAGACGGGGGAGGATCGCTTCCGGGTCTTCCCGAAGCTTCGGGACCGTGAGCAGTATGTCGCCTGCATCAACGGCGAGACGCCCGCCGACGGCCGTCTGGGGGCCGCCGTGCGGTATTTCGCAGGCCGGTTGACCACAATCCCCGAGGCGGGTACGGAGGCCGGTCTGCGGGCCTTCTACGACCTCCTGAGCCAGCGCCTGGAGTTCGTCTACGCTCAGCTTGAGGGGGAGAACCCGTTCAACATCTTCAAGAGCTTGAACTCGACGGGCGTTCCGCTCGGCCCGGCGGATTTGATCCGCAATTTCGTGTTCATGAACCTGCCGGTCGAGCATCAGGACGCATTCGACCAAGCCCACTGGAAGCCGATGGAGCGGCGATTCGAGGATCAACAGGGGATTCTCGACGCCGAGGGGTTGTCGTCGTTCCTGCGCGATCACCTGATGCGGCACGGCGAGTATATCCGGCCCGCCGAGACGTTCGACGCCTTTCAGCGGAAGCACTCGGCCACGGCATTCGACCCCGTCCAGGTGACGATCGAGGCCAAGAAGGCGTCGGGCTGGTACGAGATTCTGCTAGGCAACCGGCCCGATTCCGACCCGGAGGTCGAGGCGGTGCTCGCCCAGTTCCGGCAGTTGGAAAGCTCGACGACGGACGCCCTGTTGCTGAACCTGTATGAGCGCCGGGATCGCGGGGCGTTGAGCCCGAAGGAGTTGATCGAGTGCCTTCGCCTGCTCTCCGGGTTCATCCTGCGTCGGCTCGTCTGCGGGGAGAACTCGCGCGGCTATGCCCGGCTGTTCGTGCAGGCCGCCGGAGCGATCGGTGAATCGCCGGTGGATGATTTGCGGCGATTCCTGGAGTCGCGCGGGTTCCCCGACACGCCGCGTTTCGTCCGCGCGTTCGTGACGTTCGACCTGTATCACAGTCGTTACCGGAAGGCCGTTCTGGTTGCCCTGGAGCGTGCCCAGGGGCACAAGGAGCCGGTAGTCTTGTCGAAGGCCCAGGTCGAGCACATCATGCCCCAGACCCTCACCGACGCCTGGCGTGAGACGCTCGGGGACGAGTCGGCCCGGATTCACTCGACCTGGCTGCACACGCCGGGGAACCTGACTCTGACCGGGTATAACCCCGAGTTGCTGAACAAGCCCTTCGCGATCAAGCGAGAAGGATACAAGAACAGCAACATCGTCCTGACCCGACGTGTGGCCGACAGCGAGTCGTGGGGTGAAGCAGAGATTGAGCAACGTGCCCGATGGATGGCCGAGGACGCGAGCCGCATCTGGCCAGGCCCGGCGGTCCCGGTCGAGCGCGCCAGCGATGAGGCTGCTCGGATCGGTCCGTCGCGGTTCGATCTGCGGCTCCGGTTCTGGACGGGTTTCCGTGACCATCTCAAGGAGTCGGGGAGCGAGTTGGACCCGGCCGAGCCCGGACCGAGGTACAGGCACCTGTGCGGGCGATTGGGAGTTGGGAAACCCCTCTACGCCTATTTGAATCTCAGGAACCGACGGTTAGCCGTCAGCGCATGTTTTCACGGCAAGCGGGCCGAGCAGCAGTTCCACGCGATCCGGCAGCACCAGGAGGCCATTGAGGCGGAGATCGGCTCGCGGCTCATTTGGACCGCCCGACCGGGGGGTGACTCCTTGATCGTCCTTCGCAACCCCGTTGACCCGACCGACGAGACGATCTGGCCGTCGTACTACGACTGGATGCGGCGATCGCTGGAAACGTTTCGACGAGTTCTGGCCCCGCACATCACTCGAACGCCGAAAGCTGACCGGCTCGCGAATCACGGGGAGGGTGTCTCCGATGCCGAGCAGTTCCGACTCGACTACTGGTTCGCATTCCGAGATTTGCTCACGAACTCGTCCTCGCCGGTGAAGCCCAGGAAGCCGCAGCCTGACCCGTGGTACAAGTTTGCAGCCGGGAGGTCTCATACCCAACTGGCCACCATCCTGGGCTGGCGCGAAGCCTCGATCGCGGTGGAATTGACCTTCTGGTATGACCAGGCCCAGGCGTACTACACCATCCTCTCGCGTGATCGCGAGGCAATCGAGGCCGAGATTGGTGAACCGCTGGAGTGGCAAGACCAAGGTGATCGGAGGCACAGCAAGATCAGGATCAAGCGGGAGGGCGTCGATCTGGCAAACCGTCAGGAATGGCCCGATCAGCACCAGTGGCTTCGGGAGAAGCTAGAGTGCCTCCATCGGGTCTTCGTCCCGAGGATCAAGGCGATCAGCCCTGAAGACCTGGAAACCGCCGAGACTGATGATATGGTCAATGACGCAAGCGAGGGGGCGAACATGGATGAGGGAGCGACCGACGCCGGGTAGATTGGTTCCCGATCGCGCTGGAGTGTGACGCCGATGAGCCCTGGTATCTCCGAGTCCGTCGTCGAGGACGCTGCCCTGTCCTGGTTTGAAGGCATGGGTTACGAGGTCGCGCATGGCCCCGACCTGGCGCCGGGCGAGCCGGGCGCGGAGCGGGACTCTTATGCCGACGTGGTGCTGGAGGGGAGGTTCCGCGCGAGCCTCGCCAGGATCAATCCGGGCATCCCCGCCACGGCCATCGACGAGGCGGCGCGGAAGGTGCTTCGGACCGAGACGCCGAGCCTGGTTGAGAACAACCGCCGGTTCCACCGGATGCTGACCGAAGGGGTCGATGTTGAGTACCGACGGCCGGACGGCTCGATCGCGGGGGACAAGGTCTGGCTCGTCGACTTCACTCACCATGAGCGAAACGACTGGCTTGTCGTCAATCAGTTCACCGTCGTCGAGGATCGGCGCAAACGTCGAGCCGACATGGTCGTGTTCGTCAATGGATTGCCTTTGGCCGTCATCGAGTTGAAGAACGCAGGCGACGAGAACGCGACTGTTCGGGGGGCGTTTAATCAGCTCCAGACCTACAAGCTCGACGTTCCCAGCCTCTTCGCACGCAACGAGGTTTTGGTCGTTTCTGATGGGCTCCAGGCCCGGATCGGGTCGCTGACAGCCGACTTCGAACGGTTCATGCCCTGGCGGACGGTCGAGGGGGACGATGTGGCGCCGAAGGGGACGCCCGAACTCGAAGTCTTGGTGAAGGGGGTCTTCGACAAGGGGCGGTTCCTGAACCTCGTCCAGAACTTCGTCGTCTTCGAGTCCGATGGCGTGTCGGTCGTCAAGAAACTGGCCGGCTACCACCAGTTTCACGCGGTCAACAAGGCGGTCGCCTGCACCGTCGGGGCAGCTTCGCCGGAGGGGGACAAGCGGGTCGGGGTGATCTGGCACACGCAGGGCAGCGGCAAGAGTCTGACGATGGCCTTCTACGCGGGCAAGATCGTCAAAGACCCGGCGATGGCGAACCCGACGCTCGTGGTCTTGACCGACCGCAACGACCTGGACGATCAACTCTTCGGCACCTTCTCGAACTGCCAATCGTTGTTGAGACAGGCTCCGGTGCAGGTTGAGCGGCGCGATCAGGTCGCCGAGATGCTCAAGGTCGCGTCGGGTGGGGTGGTCTTCACGACGATCCAGAAGTTTCTGCCCGAGACCAAGGGGGCCAAGTACCCTCTCGTCTCCGACCGCCGCAATATCGTCGTCATTGCCGACGAAGCCCACCGCAGCCAGTACGACTTTATCGACGGCTTCGCCCGCCACATGCGCGACGCCCTGCCCAACGCATCGTTCATCGGGTTCACCGGCACGCCGATCGAGGCGACGGACAAGAACACCCAGGCTGTCTTCGGCGACTACATCGATGTGTACGACATCACGCGATCGGTCGAGGATGGAGCGACGGTCCGAATCTACTACGAGGGGCGACTGGCACAGATCGCGCTCAACGAGGGCGAGAAACCCAAGCTCGATGACGAGTTCGAGGAAGTCACCGAGGGTCAGGAAGTCGAGAAGAAGGAGAAGCTGAAATCGAAGTGGGCGCGGCTGGAAGCGATGGTGGGGGCGGAGAAGCGGGTCGAACTGGTCGCCCAAGACATCGTTGACCACTTCGAGCAACGGACGGCTGCCTTGGAGGGCAAAGGGATGATCGTCGCGATGAGTCGGCGTATCTGCGTCGACCTCTATGACGAGATCGTCAAGCTCCGCCCTGACTGGCACAGCGACGACGACTCCCAGGGGGCCATCAAGGTCGTGATGACCGGCTCGGCCTCCGACCCTCAAGCGTGGCAGCCCCACATCCGCACCAAGTCGGGTCGGGAAGCGATCGCCAAGCGATTCAAGGAGCCGGCCGACCCGCTCAGGCTCGTCATCGTCCGCGACATGTGGCTGACCGGCTTCGACGCCCCCTGCCTGCACACGATGTACGCTGACAAGCCGATGCAAGGGCACGGCCTGATGCAAGCGATCGCTCGGGTCAACCGGGTCTTCCGAGACAAGCCCGGCGGTTTGATCGTCGACTACCTCGGGCTTGCCCACGTGCTCAAGAAAGCCCTGGCTTCGTACACCGAGGGGGATCGGCGTCAGGCCGGTATCCCCAAGGAGGAGGCCGTTGCGCTGCTGCTGGAGAAGCACGAAGTCGTCTCGGCGATGCTATTCGGGTTCGACTTCTCGCCGATCCACAGCGACGATCCGGGGCGTCGTCTCGGGGTCGTCTCGGGGGCGATGAACTTCATCCTGGAGCGGGACCAGCAGTCCCCCGAGGACAATCTCAAGTCCCGTTTCATGGACGAGGTCTCCAAGATGGTCCGGGCCTTCGCCCTGGCCGTGCCTCACGATGACGCCCTGACGATCCGTGATGAGGTCGGGTTCTTCCAGGCGGTCCGGGCGGGGCTGGTGAAGTACACGCCGGCCGAGGGGAAGTCGGAGCACGAGGTCGACTCGGCGATCCGGCAATTGGTCTCGAAGGCGATCACGACCGACCGGGTGATCGACATCTTCACCGACGCCGGGATGAAGCGACCCGAAATCTCGATCCTGTCGGACGAGTTCCTGGCCGAGGTTCGCGACCTGCCCCAGCGGAACCTCGCTCTGGAACTGCTCCGCAAACTGCTCAACGACGAGATCAAGTCGCGGTCGCGCAAGAACCTGGTCGAGGCCCGATCGTTCGCCGGGATGCTGGAGGAGGCGATCCAGCGCTATCAGAACCGCTCGATCGAGACGGCCCAGGTGATCGCTCAATTGATCGAACTCGCCAAGGAGATGCGAGCCGCCCATCGTCGGGGGGAGTCTCTCGGGCTTACCGAGGATGAATTGGCGTTCTACGATGCCCTGGAGGTTAACGACAGCGCCGTCAAGGTGATGGGGGACGAGACGCTTCGGGGGATCGCCCGAGAACTGGCCGACGTGGTCCGGCGGAACGTCTCGATCGACTGGACGGAGAAGGAGAGCGTGAAGGCGAAGTTGCGGACGATCGTCAAACGCCTGCTCCGCAAGCACGGCTACCCGCCGGACAAGCAGGAGCAGGCGACGATGACGGTGCTCGCCCAGGCTGAGACGCTTTGCAAGGACTGGGCAGCGTAACGCGGCAACCCGGCCTCGTCGTAGCTGGTGCCGTTACATGAGCCACGGGCAGAGCATTTCGACACGCGGGCGTCCCAAGGCGGGCGACAGCACGAGGTAGTCCTTCTGCGTGCCGATCCGCTCGAATCCAAGCTTCGACCAATAGTGTCTCAGTCGACTGCACGCACCGTCCCAATCTTGCGGATCGAACTCGTCGAGCGCAAGTTCCATCCGCTTCACAGGGTCGGCCATGACCCGTTCGGAGAACTGCAACGGCAGGGGTCGGCAGACCACGAGACCGCATCCTCGGCCGAGAACGTTGATCATCCGGTCTGCGACCGCGAGACCGAGGTATCTCCCACGATGGCGTGGCATGACCTCGATTCGGTCAAGGACGAGGACATCGAGGCTCAGCGGCTCGAAGCGATTCCGGATAGACTTCTTATACTCGTCTGATCTCGGGTCGAAGAGAACCGAATAGCAGTCGTGAAGAGACTGGGTGTAATCCCAGAGTTCAGAGATCGGATACCCGGACGATATTGCCTCGGTCCCCCGGAGAACGGTGGCCATGAACGATCCGGCACGCTCCGGGGAGCCCTCGTACGGTGAGAAGATGACCCGTCCCTCATAGACGTCGATGTAGCCGAAGTCCTCTCGCGAGTACAGGCACGCATCGGTTTTGATCAGGAGATTGTAGAGTCCCTCAGGGTCTTTCGTGAGGGCTGAGTTGCCGCACGAATTGATCGTTTTGGTACTCATAGTCGGAATCCTTATTGGTGATTGGTCGGGTGTCCTTCAATTTGTGTCACTCTGTCGGGGGCGAGGTCTCGTCTGGACTCATCACGCGGGGCAATGGTGGTAGGGCAGCAAGTGCTTCCTCTTCGTCGAGGGCGTAGAGGTCGGTGTACGTCTGGAGCGTCAGCTTGATGTCGCTGTGCCGCATGAAGCTCTGGGCGACGCGGGGCGAGACCTTGTTCTTGGCGAGGTAGGTCGCCGTCGTGTGCCGGAAGGCGTGGACGTCGATCGTCCGGCCATTGTCGTCACGGTAGGGGATGCCGGCCATTTTCAGGTCGCGTCGGAGAATCTTGATCAGTTGGACCGGGACGCGGAACACCCGGTCGAAGCCCCACTTGCCGGTCTCGGCCAGCCAGATTCGAAGCGCCTCGGCGAGATCGGAACGGAGGGGGATGCGGGCCTCCTTGCCATTCTTCGTCATCGAACCGGGGAGGATGAGTTGGGGGCGGTCTTCCGAGAGGTTGAGGTGCCGAACCTCCAGTGCCTCCAGTTCGCCCCGGCGAAGTCCAGTGTGGACGAGCGTCATGTACATCAGTCCGCGTTCGCGCCCGAGTCGATTCAGCTCGTCCTGCACCTCGGGGCGGACGCTTGCGAGTGGCTTCCCTTTATTCTTGCCCCGTCGTACGGTCAACGCCTCGATGAGCGGTCGTTCCCTCGCGGTGGTGATGAGTCGGGAGAGTTCGTCCTCGGTCGGCGCTCGGCGTTGACGCCTGATCTCCCCGGAGGCGGGGCCGAGGCTTGCCAGGGCATCTTCCCCCATTCGGCGGGTCATCAGGCACCAGCGGGAGAACGCCTTGGCCGACATCCGGTAGCTATTCCGAGTCGTCGCGCCTGTCCCGCGATCGGCGAGCAGCGAAAAGAACCGCTCGACGGCCTCGATTCTCAGATCAGCCAGAGATCGGACTTGGCAGCCTTCGAGGACGGCTCGGAGCCGTCTCATGGTTTCCGCGAGGTGCTTCGACGTGACCCCTTTGTTCCGCAAGTGGGCCTCGTAAGCGTCGATCTGCGAGGCGATCGGTGCCTTTCTCTGGGCACCATAGGGATCGACGAGACCTGCTTTGCCCAGTTCGATCTGACGCTCGATCTCGGCGAGTTGCTGCCGGGCGACCGTCTTATCTGTACTCAATGGCACTCGACATCGATTGCTATCGGCGTCGACGTACTGACCGTAATACTTCGTCGACCGCTCGTTGACCTTCCGTGCCCCCGGCGTCTGCTTCGACACGCGGCACCCGTTCTTGTCCACATACCGCGTGGACGTCAGCTTCATCACGTTGCCCATTGTAATGATCCTGGTGGTTATCGCCGGGGGGATGATCTTGGCTGCCCCCCTGGCTGTACCAGCATCCTACATTACGTGGCAGAAAGTGTCGGAATAAACCGTGGAAATTTTTTTATTCTTTTCGCACTGTTTTCCGTGTTTTCCCTGGGAATTTCGACTATTTCACTTCATGGCAGGTGGTGTCGCCGGATGGCAGGAATGCTATAGTTGGCTAGAGCGCCAGTTCGACACACTGGAGGTCACAGGTTCGAGCCCTGTATCGCCCACTAATGTCAGCCTACTTGATAGGTGGACGTCAACTTAAACAATCACTGATTTCAGTGGTTGATCTCAACGATTCGGTCCCATCGGGTTTTCCGGTGGGGCCGTTTTTTTTGAACTCCTTCGGCGTGGTTGGCGGGGGTTGGGCTGGTGGGGGAGCGAACGGGTGCGAGCTGGGGGGTCGAGTGGGTGCCCGGTAGGACGGGGAAAATTTTTTGTGTTAGACCTCTTGAAGACCTAGAAGACGGTTGCTATCCTATCTTATAGGTCACTCTCGATGGGTGGCTTAACGGCTGTGAGAGCCAAACCAGGCCATGAGTGGTCAGGGTTTGGCTTTTTTTTGTGAGTGTTGCGTGAGCTTGTGTTTTTAAAATCATCTGATTGTCTGTTGAAGTTTTGTGTTCGTATCCGGCTGTCTGGATGAAAGGAGACCCAAGGAATGATGAATGCGTTTTGACAGGGCAGTTGCCTGATTTGTTGGGTCGAGTCGGGCCGGTGCGCAGATTCGACCCATTGGGTATCTCGCCGTGAGTGAATGAGAGCGGTTCACCGGAGGAGGCTCGGTGACCGGGGATTTGTGCGCCATGACTGAGCCTCTTACAGGTGTCGATGCTTTGCGTAGAAGGAAGGAGAGAGTCTCATGTCGGTTCATCTTCTCACATCGAGATCAGGGCTGACCCGGAAGGCGTCTCTCAATGCACGTCGGTGGTCGGGGCACTCGCGACGACCAACGGGGTGCCGTTTGGAACGCCTCGAAGATCGGACGCTGCTGTCCCAGATCTTCGGTCAGCTCTTTGAAGACATGGATGGCGATGGCCTGAGGGATGTGGGCGAAGTGGGTATTGAGGGGGTTGAGGTTCAACTCCTGAAGTTCAATATCGTGGATGGCTCGACCGAGCCGTATCGGACCACGATCTCGGATACGCAGGGACGTTATTCCTTTGGCAATGATGGCCAACCTGTTCCTGTCGGCGACTATCAGCTTCAGATCGCTCCTGAAGCGGCTGATGCCGTGCAGACCTATCCGATGGTCGAGCATGCCGCACGGCCGTATTTCCTGAGAATTGACTCGGCGAACCAGACCATCGGCGCCTGGTCCGACACACCGCTGACCGACCCAACGGAAGGCTGGATCGATGAGATCCCCACGTCGGGCCCGGAAAGCACCCAATCCTACTTCATGAACGGCGACTTCCTGTTCCAGTTCGGTCCGCAGGGGATCGGGCCGTCGCGGGTTTCGTTCTCGGGGATGGCCACGGTGGTGACCACCGCCTCTCCCGGAGGTGATGCCGACGGCAATGGTCTGGCCGATGTTACGGCCACGATGACCGAACTGACGCTCAACGGAATTCTCCGATCCGACCAGCACGAGGCAGGGTATCAGGGACCGATCTCTCTGACACTCCGGGAAACGCCTGCGTCGACCGGCCTTGTCGAGGCCCGGCAAGATACGCCCCTGCTGGCTGATGGGTCGTTTGATCTGTACGTCTCGATCGACGTGCCCGATGATTGGCCCAATGTCACCTCTCCCCTGATCAACGAGTCCGCGATCGGATTCCTCGCCCGTGAAATCGCTCGCTTCCCGGCCTTTGGCCACGTGTACGAGCAACGGGGGACCGAGCCGCCGGTGGTGCTGTTCAACGAAGCCGGTGAGCAGCAGGGTGAGCTTTTCTTCTCGTCGATGACGCCGACACCGGGGGCCGATTTCGGGGTCTTCCGACTCGGAGCGATCGAGGGGCAGAAGTTTGAGGATATCAATGGGGACGGCGTTTTTGATGAAGGCGAGCCTGGCCTCGAAGGCTGGGAAATCGTCATCGAGAGCCTCGGGACCGAGCTGGACACGGAAGACGGCGGGAGCCCTGGGGGTGGTCAGGCTGGACCTCCTCCAGGACACGGTCATGCCCCTAGTGGTCCGGTGACAGTCACGACCGGCGCTGACGGGTCGTACGTGCTCGAAGGACTGGGTCCAGGCTATTACAAGGTCACCGAGAGCGTGGCGTTGCCCTGGGTACAGACCCTGCCGGGAGCGCCCGATTTCTCGTACACGATCCTCCTGACGAGCGGCGGGACGGAGATCCTCAATTTCGGTAACGTCCTGCAACTGGGCGGGTTCGACTACGGCGACGCGCCCGAAAGCTATGGAACGCTGCTGGCCGACGACGGGCCCCGGCACGAGATCGTCAGTGCCTTGCGGCTGGGTGGGTCGGTCGATCCCGAGGAGGACGGCCAGCCTGACGGGCAGGCACTGGGTGACGACCTTGACGGCAATGACGACGAAGACGGCGTGAACTTCACGTCCGCCCTGGTCGCGGGCAGGGTCAACACGATCATCGTCAACGCCTCGGGGGCCGGCAACCTCAGCGCCTGGCTCGATCTGGACGGCAACGGGGTCTTCGACCCGACCGATCAGGTATTGACCGACGAGCCGCTCGTGGCGGGTGACAACGAGGTCGATCTCGACCTGACCGCGATTGGCGAGCTAGAGGAGGGTGTCGACACCTTTGCCCGGTTCCGGTTCAGCACCGACGCAGGGCTCGGCCCGCTTGGCGAGGCGAGCGACGGCGAGGTCGAAGACTACGCCGTGACCATTTACGCAGCCTCGGACGTGGGGATCATCATCGGCCAGGTCTTCGAGGACTTCGATGGCGACGGACTTCGTGATCCGACCGAAGTGGGCCTGAACGACTGGACGGTTGAGCTGGTCACGCTCGACGGCGTGGTCGTGGCCTCGACGATCTCGGCCACCGATGGCGACAACGACGGGATGTATTCGTTCGTCGACGTCATCCCGGGGACCTACGAGATTCGTCAGGTTGCTCCCGAGGGGGACGTGACCTGGTTGCAGACCTACCCCGGTGGCGAGAGTGGCGCTGTCTCCTACTTCATCGATGTGGTCCCTGGCCAAATCGGCAGCGCGCCCTACGTGGATGCCGAGAGCGACGGCACCGCGACCTGGCTGGCAGACCTGGGGCCGGCCACCGACACGTTCCCGCTGCTGGCGCAGTTCTCGCTGCTCAGTGGGGGCGGCGGTGCCGGTCACGGCGGCGATCCCTTGAACCTGACCCTCTTCGGAACGGGGGTGGTCGAGCGCTTCGCCGCGACCGACGAGGACGGGGATGGCACGGCCGAGACGGTGCCGGCGACCTTCCAGAGCCTCGAACTCTCGGGCTACGTCATGGTCGGAGGGCACGAGGGTACGCCCGGCGAGATCATGGGACCGGTTACGGTGCGGCTCCTGCAGCCGGCTGACGGTCAGTTCGGCGGTAGCAGCGAGCACGGTGAGGAGGAAACGGAAGACGGAGCGATTCCCGTTTCGTTCTCGATGCTGCTTGAGATTGACCTGACCGCGCTGGGGATGGGAGTTTACACCAGCAGCGGCACGCCCGTCTCGTTCGACGGCGGCGTCTTGCAAATTCCTTACGTGGGCACCGACATTGCGCACGAGGGGGGCGGACCCCCGATCCAGTTCAACGACGGCGCCGGGTCGATCTATCGCCTCGTTGCGGGGCACCTGATGCCCGCCTACGGGCTCGACTTCGGCAACTTCGCCGACGTTTCCGTGAGCGGCACGGTGTTCGACGACTACGACCTCGACGGCGTCCAGGGGCTCGATGAACCGGGCCTGGCCGGCGTGACGGTGATGGTGCAACTGGCGGTGGAGGAATCGGAACACGGCAGTGGTGGCGGCGGTGGCGGCCACGGCGGAGGCGGTTCGGCCGGTGGTCACGAAGAGACCGAACCGACCGTCTTCCTCACCCTCACCGATGCCAACGGCATGTGGTCGCTGGCCAACCTGGGACCAGGAACGTATACGATCCAGATCATTCCGCCTGGCGCTTACGTGCCCAGCTCGGGAGATCCGAACGATCTGCTCACGACCGTGACCTTCGCCAGTGGCGATGTGATCACGGAGATCAATGGCGCCCTGGCCCAGTTTGATTACGGTGATGCCCCCGATCCGACCTATCCGACCCTGATCGCCTCTGATGGTGCCTCTCACGTGGTGACGGGCAACTTCCAGCTTGGCGAGCTGATCGATGGGGAACTCGACGGTCAGCCGACCGTCGGAGCCGATGGCGACCCGAGCGACGATGGTGTGACCTTCTCCTCGACGGTGCTCCGCCCCGGCCAGGAAACCACGCTGACCGTACTCGTTTCGCTGGCCGGCGGGACCGGATTCCTCGATGCCTGGGTTGATTTCAACGCCGACGGCGACTGGGACGACCTTGGCGAGCAAATCCTCGTGTCGCAGGAAGTGGTCGAGGGTGAGAACCTTCTGCCCTTCACCGTGCCTGTCGATGCCTCGGCCGGCGCGACGACCTATGCCCGGTTCCGCCTCAGCCGGACCGGCGAGCTCACCCCGACCGGCGATGGAGCGGCCGGTGAGGTTGAGGATTACCTGCTGACGATCAACGCGGCGCCGGTGGCCGCGGACATGTCGTTCTCGGTCGCCGAGGACACGACCCTGGAGGTTGCCGCTCCGGGAGTGCTGGCAGATGCTTCTGACGTGGAAGGGGATCTGCTGACCGTCATCCTGGTGACCGGACCGGCTCACGGCACCTTGCAGCTCAACCCTGACGGCTCGTTCTCGTACGAGCCCGACGCGGACTTCTTCGGCGCCGACTCGTTCGTCTTTATCGTCAGCGATGGGACGGCCGAGAGTGCTCCGGCCACGGCAACGATCGACGTGTTGGCGGTCCCGGACGACCCGACCGCGACCCTGTCGAACAACGGGCCAGTCGATGAAGGGAGCCCGGTGACGGTTGAATTCACCGATCCGTTGGACCCGGACGACCCTGCCGCCGAGTTCCGCTACAGCTTCGCGTTGACCCCGGCCGGCCTGGCATCGAGCTTCGGGGAGGCGTCGGCAGACGCCAGCACGATGTTCACCTTCGGCGACGACGGCACGTACACCGTCTTTGCCCGCATCTTCGATTCGAACGGTGGCAGCACCGACGCTCAGACGATGGTGACGGTGCTCGACGTGGCGCCGACCATCACCGCTCCGGCCGGACAGGCCGCGGATGAGCGAACAACGGTCGTCATCGACCTTGGTACGCTGGTCGATCCTGGTGACGATGGCCCCTGGACGGTCGTGGTCGACTGGGGAGACGGCACGACGGGGACGGTCGTCGTTGATGAGGCGGGCCCGATCGGTCTGCAGTCGCACCGCTATCTGACCGCGGGAACGTTCGAGGTCACACTCTCGGCCACGGATCACGACGGGGTCGAAGGACCATCGAGCAGCTTCCAGGTCGTGGTCGAAGCAACCCCGGCGACCCCGGGTGACATGGACCGCGACGGCCTGACCGACCTGGTCGATTACACCTCTGACGACGCGACGGGTGGCCGGTTTGAAGTTCGCCAGACTTCGGACGGATCGGCCCACCTCGTTCCTCTGGGCGAGATGGGAGACATCCCGGTTCACGGCGACTTCGACGGCGACGGCATCATCGATGTCGCCGTCTTCCGCCCGAACGTCGACATCACCGGCGACGGCATCGCGGATGCCGCCGGCTGGACAATCATCGAATCGTCGACCGGCAGCACGAGGGAGGTCCTCTTCGGCGCTCCGGGAATGATGGACATGCCGGTTTCGGCCGACTTCGACGGCGACGGCATCACCGACATTGCAACCTTCCGGCCGAACAGCGACGTGACCCCCGGCGCGGCCGAGTGGTTCATTCTGCCCTCGGGCGGCGGCTCGGCCTACCACATTGCCTTCGGCGCGGCGAACCTGATGGATCTGCCCGCACCGGCCGACTACGACGGCGACGGCAAGGCCGACATCGCCACCTTCCGACCGGACAGCGACGTGACCCCCGGCGCGGCGGAATGGTTCATTCTGCCCTCGGGCGGCGGCTCGGCCTATCACATTGCCTTCGGCGCGGCGAACCTGATGGATCTGCCCGTACCGGCCGACTACGACGGCGACGGCAAGGCCGACATCGCGACGTATCGTTCGGAAAGCGACCTGCTCGCGGGGTCGGCTCACTGGTTCATCCTGCCTTCGTCGACGAACCTCGGCTATGCCGTGGCGACGGGGGCGGCCGGGGACGTTGCAGCTCCGGGTGAATACGACGCGGATGGCCGGATCGACCTGGCAACCTTCCGTCAGGATTCGTCGCTGTGGACGATCCGCGACAGCTCGACAGAGGATGTGCGGACGATCCTGTTCGGGACGAACGGTGCCCGGACGGTTCCGCTGCTGGCTCCGCTGGCGAGCCGACTGGCCGCCACGGATCATGCCCTGGGGACCGGATCGGCCTCGGCCGCCCGGCTCGCGGGGGTGACGGACACCTCGAAGGCGCTTGAGGTCATCGACCTGGCGCTGGACGAACTGGATGACTGGCGGTGGAACTGACCACCATGCCCAGGCTCGCCGGCCGAGCATTGCCGGTCGGCGAGCCAAGGGTTTGAGTCATGATGCCGCCCTTGAGGGTGATTGGATCACGAACTCATTTCTGTTTGATTGTCCGAATCGATCCGAGCGCTTCCTGAGCCGGAGGACAATCCGATGAGACGCATCATCACACACCACCAATTCAATCCGAGACGCGGGGGCCTGCCTGGACGAAGGCATTGCCTTGCCGCAGGAATCGCGACGGGAGCGCTCGTGGTTTTCCTGAGTGTGCCGTCGATGGCCTGGGCGCAGGTCAAGGACCGCGTGTCTGGGCCGGGAGACGAAGCCCTCTCGCAAGCCGAGGGGCGCAACATTCACAATTTGCTGTTCAACCATTCCCTGCTCATCCGGCATGTCGTTCATGATTACGAAGATGAGCATGGATCAGGAGTGATGGCCCTCACCTGGGTGAGTGATCCCGAGGCCTATCCTTGGCTGGTGGAGGTGCTTCAGGAACACGTGGCACAGATGGAGGAACGCCTGGAACGCGGGGCGCGAATCTACCAACGTGATCTGGTGTTTCGGATGATCTTTGACCTTGCCGATGAGATCACCTTTGAATATGAGCTCATTCCGGGAGGAGTTCTGGCCTTCGAGACCAGCCACAATCCGCTGGCCGCCGAGTTGATTCGGCTCCACGCCGAGAAGGTGAACCTGTTCATTGCGCAAGGCCAGTCGGCCTTGCTGCCTGTTTCTGCCCGGGGCGGACGGAGACCCGATCCGCAATGATGCGGGACCAAGGTTCTTGTCGCCGGCTTCGGGCCGTGTGATCGATGGCGCTGAGGATTATCTGGTCAGTGATGGAACATAACCGGCCCTGATGGCGAGAACCATCAGGGCCGGTTTGCGTTTCTTTGAAGGGGAACGCCGAGGAGCGCTCAGGAATGGGATGAGAGCGAATGGGGGGCAGGGAGCCTCGCATTGATCAAAGATCGGGGAACGAGGATTTCTCCTCGGCCAGGTCGGGACGCATGCCCTGGCGGATCATGGCCATGCGTTCGCGATGCTGGAACCAGGAGTGGAAGATCCCAGCCACGGAGCCTGACGTGATCGCGACAATCGCGATCCAGGCGAACCAAGGGATCGAGGCGAGGACTGTCCAGACATTCGACATGAGGGAGCCTCCGACACGGGGAAGGAGAGAAAGCGGCTGGGGAACCCGAGAGAAGTCGGGCGAGCAAATCAGCTCCGTTCGGTAAGAGGTTCGCTCTCCATCCTGATTTCTTGTGTGTCTGTGTCAGTTTGGTTCCATGGCTTCATGAGCCAGGGAACGGGGCTGCGGAGGATGGGACGAGCGAGGGTTGCTTGCGAGGGTCGGAGGAGGAGTCGGGTCGGGGTGGAGGTCGAGGACCGCGTGGAGTTCCGTGGCGTCGATCGTCTCGCGTTCGAGAAGCAGTTCGGTGAGGGCAACGAGCGCGCCGGCGCGGCGGCGGAGGACGGAGTGGGCCAGGACCAGGGCCTCGTCGAGGATGCGGCGGACCTCTAGGTCGATTTCTCGGATGGTTCGTTCGCTCCAGCCGGGGCCTCCCTGGCCGGACGAGGGATCGATGCCGTAGCAGACGCGGCCGAGGTTGGGGCTCATGCCGAAGTCGGTGACCATGCGGCGGGCGATCTGGGTGGCGCGCTGGAGGTCGCTGGTGGCGCCGTCGGAAATGGAGCCAAGGGCAAGTTCCTCGGCCGCGGTGCCGCCGAGGAGCCCGGCGAGGCAGTTCATGAGCCATTCGGTGGTGTGGAGGAAACGGTCTTCCTCGGGTCGATACATGGTGAAGCCACCCATGCCATTGCCCCGGCCGATGATGGTGACCTTGTGGACGGGGTCGGTTCCGGGAAGGCTGGCGGAGACGAGGGCGTGGCCGGCCTCGTGCACGGCGATGCGTCGGCGCTCGTCGGGGCGCATGATCCGGCCTCGGGTTTCGGGACCGGCGAGGATGCGCTCGAAGCCCTGCTCGAAGTCGACCCGCTCGACGCGGTCTTTCCCCTTACGGGCGGCCAGCAGGGCGGCCTCGTTGACGAGGTTGGCCAGCTCGGCGCCAGCGAAACCGGAGGTCATGGCGGCGACCTGGCGGAGGTCGAGCTGGTCGCAGAGCGGAACCTCTCGGGAGTGAACCTTGAGGATCTGCTCGCGGCCGACGAGGTCGGGGGGATCGACCCGGATATGGCGGTCGAAGCGCCCGGGGCGGATCAGGGCGGGATCGAGAGTCTCGGGGCGGTTGGTGGCCGCCATGACGATGATGCCGCTGTTAACATCAAACCCGTCCATGGCGACGAGGAGCTGGTTGAGGGTCTGGTCGCGCTCATCCTGCGCCCCGGAAGCGCCGGAGGACCGGACCTTGCCGATGGCGTCGATCTCGTCGATGAAGATCAGGCAAGGAGCCTTGGCCTCGGCCTTGGCAAAGAGGTTGCGGACCCGAGCCGCGCCAACACCAACATACATCTCCATGAAGTCAGAGCCTGATAGGGCGAAGAACGGCACCCCTGCCTCTCCCGAGACGGCACGGGCGAGCAAGGTTTTGCCGGTGCCGGGGGGGCCGACGAGGAGGACGCCCTTGGGGATGCGACCACCCAGGGCGGCGTAGCGCTCGGGGGTTTTGAGGAAGCCGACCACTTCCTGGAGTTCCTCGATGGCCTCGCGGAGCCCGGCGACATCATCGAAGGTGACGCGGCGGGTGGAGGAGTTCCGGGTTCTGGGCTTGCCTCGGGTGAAGGCCATCGCGGGGCCGAGTCCACCGCCTCGCGTCATGAGAACGAGGCCAAGGAGCAAGAGGAGGATGAGGCCGAGCGTGGCGATGCCGGAGGCGAGGGCGCTCAGGTCGCGCTGGAATGCGTAATCGTCGGCATGCTGATCGAGGAGTTCGGTGAGGTTCGGATCGGCCTGGGCACCAGACCAGGAGACGCGGACCCGTCTGGGCTGGCCGTCGGGTCGCAGGGTCCGGAGTTCGGCGTCGAGGCTTCGTGTTCCGAGTTCGACCGATTTGACCTTCCCGTCGACCAGAGCGCGGCGGAACTGGCCGTAGGTCCAGGTTTCGGTCATTGAGGCGCGATGACTCATGACCGCGGCGAGGGTGAAGAGGATCAGGACCGAGGCGATCGCAAGGCCCCAGTAAAGGGGCCGTCTCGGGCCTGAGGCGTTGTCGGACGATTGAGAATGATGCGCGCTCATCGGGGGTCGTCTCGGTGATCGTAGGCAAGGGCGAAGGCGACGGTGGTGCAGAGAGCGAGTCACGACTGCATCAGTTTCACGCAATCGTTTGTGTCGGCATGATGTGGCGGCTTCGGCGCGTTATGAGTCATTTTGACCAGGATCGATGCGTAATCCGGAGCGAGCCCGGAAGGCATCAGGACGGGGGCGGCGATCGGGAGCGGCGGGAGCAGGAGCGGGTGCCCCGACGGTTGAGGCGGCGGCGGGGTGGTGTTCGATCCGGCGAGCCTTGGAGAGGTCGATGGTCCCATCGGAGAGAGCGACCTCGATGCGACGGTCGCCGGGAAGTTGCTGGGGAATAACCACGGTGAAGGTGCTGCCCCGTCCCGGTTCGCTGTCGAGGGACACGTCTCCGCCGAGCATCCGGGCCAGTTCCCGGACGATGGAGAGGCCGAGGCCGGTTCCCTGGTGTTCTCGGATCAGGACATCGGCCGACTGGCCGGGGATGCCGGCCTGGCGGAATTTCTCGAAGATCACCTCGCGGTCCTCGGCGGCGATGCCGATGCCGTTGTCGGCCACGGCGACGACGATGGAGCGTCCTTCGGCCTTCGCCGAGAGGACGACGCGGCCACCTTCGGGGGTAAACTTGATGGCGTTGGAAAGGAGGTTGTAGACGATCTGGCGCAGTTTGCCTTGATCTTGTCGGACGAGGGGAATGGCCTCGTCGAGCCGACATTCCAGCTCGATGCTTTTCCGCTCGGCCATCGGGCGCATTTGCACGGCCAGGGTTTCGCAGACCTCTCGGACGGAGAAGTCGTCGGAGCGGACCTCCATCTTGCCGGATTCGATTTTGGCCAGGTCGAGGATGTCGTTGATCATCGACAGGAGCATGCGGCCGCTGTTCTGAATGTTCGAGGCATACCGGCGCTGTTTTTCGCTGAGTTGCTCGTTCCCGGACAGGACTTCGGAGAAACCGATAATACTATTCAGAGGGGTTCGGAGTTCGTGACTCATGGTGGCGAGGAAATCGCTCTTAATCCGGTTCATCTCGTAGAGGGCCATGTTGGCCTGGGCCAGTTCATCGACCTTGCGATCGAGGTCGCCGTTGACGTCGCGCAGTTCCTGCTGCATGGCCACGAGGTTGTGGAGCATGCGGTTGAAGGCGTGAGAGAGCTCCTCGAACTCGTCTCCGGTCTGGATGCGGCTGCGAATGTTCAGGCGGCCGGCGGCGATGGCGTCGGAGACCTCGCGCAGGTGCTTCACCGGCCGGACGATGATGTAGCGGACGATCGTCCAGGAGGCGAACATGGCCAGGATGGCCGTGACCAGGGCCGTGGCGATCAGGATGGCTCGGTTGCGGTTGATCGCCTTGTTGGTTTGCTCCATCGGCAGCTTCACCAGGACGACGCCGGCGAGGTCGCCGGGCTGGGTGCGGGCGTACTTGCCCGACTCGTCGAGCCGGATCATGTCATGGTACTGGGCGGCGTAGGAGAGGCCGGGTTCGTCGTCGATCGGGTCAAGCGGCGGGACGATCGGCTCCAGGCCGGCTTCGGGAACCTCCATGCCCTGGCGGGTCATCTCGATCGGGACCATCGCGGGGACGGGGTCGGCGGCGGGACTGGCGTGGCACGAGGCGATGCAGCCGGGACGAAAGAGCACGGCTTGCACATAGGTGTACTCGGAGCGATCTGGGCCGATCTCGGTGTACTCGGCCGGGGTGCCGTCGGGAAAACTGTAGGGGCGGGTCAGGCCATTGGCGTCCCAATCGCCTCGCTGGCGGATGGCGGCCTGGAGGAAGCGGTCGACGATCCGGCGCTCGAATTCGTCGCGAGGGCGGCGCTCGGTCTCCTCGGCAAACGGTTTGACGACGTGCCAGTCGAAATGCTGGAAGCCGTCCTTGGGGGTCAGCTCTCGGGAAACCTTGTCAACGATCGGGGCCAGTTCGGGGCGGACGAGGGCAGCCTTGAGGTGAATCTCCTCAAGGATCGGTTTGACCTGCATCCGGGCCGCCTGGCGGCTCTGGCCGATGACCAGGCTCTCGGTCTTGCGACCGTAGATATAAAAGCTGATCGTGACCAGCAGCAAAATGCCGCCGCCGAAGATGAACCGGCACTTTCGCTCCAGGCTCGTTTCGCCGAGCAGGTGCTTGAAGGTGCGATACGACACCGGCGGTCTCCGTCGGGACGCTCGGAGAACGAAACGATCCGCCAACGGACGCAACGAGGTCCGACCGGCGGGTCTTGAGACGCTTGCGATCGTCGGCTCGGGTCCTTCCCTGGAATCAATTTTCAGGATACCCGATCGGGGCGTGGTCGCCTAGATGACCCTCACTCCTCTGCAAAATGGGCGATCGATCAGCGTGCTGGATCGTAGAGCACCGCCCAGACTGCGATCGGCTCCCAAGAATACGATGCAACAACTTATGTCGATGGGGTGGAGCGGTCCTTCTTCGATCGCTTGCGGGTGGGGGGGAGTGATTCGACGAGCGGGCCGTCGCCGGGCTGACAGGTGGGGCAGAAGTGGCTGGAGCGGCCGATCAGGCCGGCAATTCGGGCGCGAACGATCGGGGTCTGGCAGATTTTGCAGGGTTCTCCGGTGCGGCCGTAGACGTGATTGACGGCGAGGAAGCCGCCTTCGAGGCCGAGGACGGTGCGGTAGCCCTGGTCGAAGCTGGAGCCCTCGGCGGCGATGGCGTCGGCAAGGACCTCGCCCATGGCGCGGTGCATGAGGTCGATGGAGGGGCGGTCGAGCGTGTTGGCGGGTCGCTCGGGATGGATGCCGGATCGGTGGAGGATCTCATCCGCATAAATGTTGCCGATGCCGGCGAGGACCTTCTGGTCGAGCAAGGTGGGCTTGATCGGTCGGGAGGTGCGGGAGAGCCGGGCGGCGAGGTCGTCGGCAGAGATGACCAGGGCGTCAGGACCGTGGGATTTGGAAAAGGCGAGCGTGGCGGAGTCGAGGTCGGGGTACCAGGCGATCCGACCGAGCCGCCGAGGGTCGTTGTAGTGAACGGCGGCGTAGGGCTCGGGGTCGGCCATCGAGAAGGTAAGCCGAATGTGCCGGGCCAGTTCGGAGTCCACCAGGTAAAAGGCTCCGGTCATCCTCGGCTGGATGACGATGATCCCTCTGGGTGCGGTCATGGCAATGACGACCCACTTGCCGCGGCGGTTCACGGACTCGACAACGGCTCCCCGGGCCTTGCGTTCGAGCGTCTCGGCGTTGCAATTCGAGAGAAGGTGGGGGTCGATGACCGAGAGTTTGCGGATGGTCCGGCCCTGTAAGGCGGGTCGCAGGCCGCGGACCATGGTTTCGACCTCGGGAAGCTCGGGCATGGGAGGAGACTCGGCGAGGGGCAGAGGTTCCGGTGGATCAGGACAAACCGGCATTGATTGTACGCCTTCGCGGATCGTTCACGAATACTTCACTGGATGATCGCAAACGGTCAGAAGTGTTTCCAAAATCGCGCAAAAGCGATCATTTTCTTCAGGGGGTTCTTGACGGGGTTCGGTCGGTATTGGAATCTAGTGAAGGAACGTGCGAGAACACTGCCGGAAAGGGTGACATGCTGGTCGAATCGAGGCGACGGACCCTGCTAGAGCTGGTGAGTCGCCAGGGGTTTGCCTCCCTGGAGGAACTTGTCCGGGCGACAGGGGCTTCGGAAAGCACGATTCGGCGCGATCTGGAAGCGCTGGACCAGGCCGGAGCGATCAAGCGGACTCACGGCGGCGCGGTTTGCTCGGGAGAGGTGCGGTCGATGCCCGCGCTCGACGACCGGGTGACGACTGCGGCCGAGGAGAAGCGAGCGATTGGCCGGGCCGTGTGCGACCTGATCGAGGATGGCGAAACTGTCTTGCTTGACGGGGGGACGACCACGCTGGAAGTCGCCCGGGCGTTGGTGGGGCGGCCCTTGCAGGTGGTGACCAACAGTTTGCCGATTGCGGCGTTGCTGGCGTCGAGCAAGGAAACCGACCTGATCCTGATCGGCGGCTACATTTACCCTCGAACGGGGGTGGCGATGGGTCCGCTTGCCGTGGCCACGATGCAAGGCATTCGCGTGCGACGAGCGGTCCTGGGAGCCGGTGGAATTACAGGTGAGGGCGTGTTCAATTCGAACAGCTTGCTGGTTGAGACCGAGCGACAGATGATGACATGCGGGCAGGAGATTCTGATCGCCGCGGATCATTCGAAGTTTGGCCGCCAGTCCCTGTCGAAACTTTGCGGGCTGGATGAGGTTGATCACGTGGTGACGGACTCGCAGATTTCCGGCCAGGATCGGGACATGCTGGAACAGGCCGGTGTGGCGCTGACCATCGCTCCGATCGACCCGATTGAAGACAACTCCGACCGCCGAGCGTCGGCCCGAACCCCCGGATCGAGGAGCGTCTCCCGATGAGTGCGACCACCGCGATCAGCCGAGGACAGATTGAACAGGTTGTTCGGTCGATCCTTCAGCAGCAATTCTCCGGCAACGGCCAGGCGTCGACCGGATACCGGCCGAACCTGGTGGTGAACATCTCGGCCAGGCATGTCCACCTGACACAGGAGCATGTGGACATTTTGTTCGGCCAGGGATACCAGCTCACCGAAATGAAGCGCCTTTATCAGGCGACCGACTTTGCGAGCAACGAGACGGTGGCGGTGGTTGGCCCGCGACAGCGAATGATCCCGAACATTCGCATCCTGGGACCTTGCCGGAAGTTCAGCCAGGTCGAGCTGTCGTTTACCGACGCGATCAGCCTGGGGATCGATGTTCCGGTGCGGATGTCCGGGGATATCGAGGGAACGCCGGGCTGCTTGTTGATTGGTCCGAAGGGGAGCGTCGAGCTGACCAAGGGGGTCATCCGGGCCGAGCGGCATGTTCACATGGGAGATCGAGACGCCGAATACTACGGCGTCAAGGCGAAGGACCGGATGAACCTTCGGATTCACGGCCCCTGCCCGACCACGCTGGAGGGCCTGCTCGTTCGGACCCATCCGGACTGGAAGCTGGAGGTCCACATCGACACCGACGAAGGAAACGCGAGTGACCTGGTCCATGCGACCAAGGTCGAACTGATCAAGCCGTGAGGTTCGGAGCGAGGCCGGCGTGCCTCGATCGCCGTCACTCACCCACACCGACCGACACCACTACGAACCATGCCGACGTATCGGGGAGCGTGACCCCGGTCGACGGCCGAACTGCAGGGGACCGATCATGGCAAATGGATCTATCCACGAAGCGCTCGGGATGATCGAAACAAAAGGATTCGTCGCGTTGGTCGAGGCGACCGATGCGATGCTCAAGGCGGCCAACGTCGAGCTGGCCGGCTGGGACAAGGTCGGCAGCGGCCTGGTCACGGCGTTTGTCGTGGGCGACGTCGCGGCGGTCAAGGCAGCTGTTGATGCCGGTGCCGCAGCGGCCAGCCGAATCGGCGAGGTCTTGAGTGTTCAGGTGATTCCGCGTCCGCATGAGGAGCTTGGCGGCGTGTTGAGCTTCGCCAAGGCCAAGGCGGCGGCTCAGGCCGGCACCCCGACGACCCCCAAGAAAGAGGGAGCCTGACCCATGGCGAGCGGAAATGCTTCAGGAGAGGCACTCGGAATGATCGAGTGCCGAGGGCTGGTCGGCATCATCGAAGCGACCGATGCGATGCTCAAGGCGGCCAACGTGACGCACGTGGGGCGGATCAGCGTGGGCGGAACCTACGTGACCACGGTGGTTCGTGGGGACGTGGGAAGCGTTCGGGCAGCGGTCGAAGCCGGGGCCGAATCGGCCAGCCGGGTGGGAGACCTGGTCTCGGCGCATGTGATCCCGAGGCCGGACCCGGCCGTGCTCGGCACGTTCTTCGCCTGAGCCGGCTCGGCCGATCGGGCCGATGATTGTCCTGGGCAGTTGTGCGGGAGGGCCTGTCCTCCCGCCTTGCATCGCTCCTCTCACCCCATTCCATGATCGAGAACCATCTATGAACGGCTCGGCACTGGGCCTGATCGAGACGAGAGGGCTCATCGGCCTGATCTACGCGTATGACGCGATGCTCAAGGCTGCGAATGTTGAAGTGGCTACGGCGGTCATCAAGCTCGACGGCGGCGTGGTCAGTGGCATCATCCGGGGCGATGTGAGCAGCGTTCGGGCCGCGGTTGAGGCTGGGGCTGAGGCCGCGGCCCGTTGCGGCGAGCTGCACGCGGCGCACGTGATTCCCCGGCCCGACCCGGCCGTGGTTGCCGCCTTCGTCGGCAAATGACCCGGATGCTTGAAAGGGACGCGCGATGAAGATTCTGGTCGCCAACCTCGGGAGCACCAGCTTCAAGTACCGCCTGTACGACCTGGGAGCCCCGGGAGAGCCGATGCTGGCTCGGGGAGCGGTCGAACGAATCGGTGCGCCGCAGTCGAAGGTGGCATTCAGCTCGTCGAAAGGGAAGACCGACGGCGAGCAGCCGATCCCTGATCACGGGGAGGCGGTGCGGCTTTGCCTGGCGCAACTGACCGATCCGATGCTGGGGGTGATTGCATCGGCTGACGAGGTTGCCGCGATCGGATTCAAAGCGGTTCATGCGAAAGGTGTCAGCGGCGTTCAACGGGTTGATGAATCGCTGCTGGTCGCAATGGAAGCGTTCAATGATGTCGCACCCGCACATAATCCCCCTTATGTGAAGGCGATGCGGATGCTTTCGGAGCGATTTCCGGAAATGCCTCTGGTGGCGGCCTTTGAGACGGGGTTCCATGCGACGATCCCGGATCGGACCCGGCGCTACGCGGTTCCGGAAGCATGGGCGACCGAACATGGCGTGCTTCGTTGGGGATTCCACGGTGCGAGTCATCGATACATCGCGGAACGATCGGCGGAGCTAATTCGCCGTCCCGGCCTGAAGGTAATCTCGTGTCACCTCGGGGGAAGCTCCTCACTCTGTGCGATCAAGGAAGGAAAGTCGGTCGCCACGAGCATGGGGATGAGTCCTCAATCGGGACTGTTTCAAAACAACCGGGTGGGAGATTTTGATCCGTTTGCCTTGCCCGCGGTCATGCGGGCGACCGGGATGTCGTTGGAACAAACGCTCGACGTCCTGGCGTCGCAGTCGGGTTTGCTGGGCCTCTGCGGGGTGAACGACCTGCGAGACGTGGAGGCGGCGGCGGATTCGGGAGACGCGAAGGCCCAGCTCGCGCTGGAGATGTTCGTGACCTCGATCCGACACTACCTCGGCGCCTATCTGGTGGAGTTGGGGGATACGGACGCGATCGCGTTTACGGCGGGCATTGGTGAAAACTCGTCTCGGATTCGATCGATGGTCTGTCAGGATCTCGGATTCTTCGGCATTCATCTGAATACCGAGTTGAACGAGGCGGTCAGCGGCGAGCACAAGATTTCGACGGCAGACAGCCGGGTCGAGGTCTGGGTGATTCCGACGAATGAAGAGATCATCGTGGCTCGCCAGGCGCGTGATCTGTTGGCGGGAACGATCTGAGTGGTGGGTACCGACCTTCAGGTAATCGGAGCGCATTGATGTTTGTTGCCCGAGTAACCGGCTCTGTGGTCGCAACCCAGAAGGTTGCGTCGATGACCGGGCACAAACTCCTGACGGTTGAGCCGTACCGGGTCGATCCCGACTCGAACACCCGACTGGTTCCGACCGGGAGGACGTTCGTGGTGGTCGATACCCTCGGGGCGGGAATTGGTGAGATGGTCTTGATCTGTCAGGGGTCGAGTGCCCGCTTGACGCCGGAGACCGAGAAATTGCCGATCGACGCGGTGGTGATCGGCCTGGTGGACACGGTGGATATCGGTGGAACGGTCGTGTTCTCCGGTCGAGACGACGATCGTCATCGCTGATGCAAACCAGACAGGAGCCGAGACGTTGGGGGCGATTCGGATGCGGACTGGAGATCATGCTGGCCATCCTGTTTGCCCTGGTCCACTCCGCAGTGGCCTGGCATGTTTCGGGATGGTGGCCCCAGGTGCTGTCCTTGCCGCCGAACGCACCGGCTCGAATCCTCTTCTCAATTTACTGGTGGCCGCCGATGCGATTGCTCGGAGTGGTCGCCGCCGAAGCCGGGGCTCCGGCGGGAGGAGTCACGAACCTGATGCTCCTTCCGCTGGCCTGGATGACCTGCTTCGTTTACGGGTGGCTGACCGCGATTGCGATTTGCCTCCCCTTTCGAATCAAACGCCGTCGATAAACTGAATCACGAGCCCATCGGCCGATCGAACGATCGCGCGGTCGATGCCGGGCGCGGCCCGGATTGGGCCAAGCCCTTCGCCTTCCCAGGGTGATCGCCATGCAACCGATGACCGAGGACCTGATTCGCAACGTGGTGCAGCAAGTGCTGTCTCAGATGGGCAGCAATGGCTCGCAGGCGAGCCCTGGCGTGTCTCGCCCCAGTGGGAATGATGGCGTCTATCCGACGGCGGATGCTGCGGTGGCGGCGTCGGAGGCAGCCTTCCGAGCCTTCCGCCTGCGTCCTCTGGCCGACCGGGACCGGGCGGTGAAGGAGATCAAGCGGCTTTGCGTGGAGCGGGCCGAGGAGTGGGGTCGGAAGGAACTGAGTGAGACGAAGATCGGTCGCCTCGATCACAAGATCGCCAAGCTGCGAGACGCGATTCCGCCGATCCCGGGGGTGGAATACCTGCGGACTGAGAACAACGCTGGCGACAACGGGTTGA
Organism: Tautonia marina; assembly: GCF_009177065.1. Lineage (NCBI taxonomy): Bacteria > Pseudomonadati > Planctomycetota > Planctomycetia > Isosphaerales > Isosphaeraceae > Tautonia > Tautonia marina. The sequence goes on along the minus strand of NZ_WEZF01000005.1, from coordinate 199,437 downwards.
CCCTGACTCAATACGCCCCGTTCGGCGTGATTGGTGCGATCACCCCGGTGACTCACAGCTTGCCGACCCTGGCAAGTAATGCGATCAACATGCTTGCGGCCGGGAATACGGTCGTGTTCAACGCGCATCCGTCGGGGGCCAACATTGCGGCGGAAGGGGTTCAGGCGTTTAACAGGGCGATTCGAGAAGCGATTGGCCTGGATGACCTGCTGACGATCATCAATCCGCCCACGATTGAGTCGGCCGACGCGTTGTTCAAGCACCGAGGGGTGAAGTTGCTTGTGGTCACCGGTGGGCCGATGGTGGCGCGAGCGGCCCTGGCGAGTAACAAGCGAGCCATCGTGGCCGGGCCGGGGAACCCGCCAGTGGTGGTGGATGGGACGGCCTGCGTTGACAACGCGGCGAAGTCGATCATCACCGGGGCAGCGTTCGATAACAACCTGCTCTGCATCGGTGAAAAGCAGGTGTTCGCCACCGCGGATGTGTTCGATAAGTTGATGGATGCCGTGGGGCGGTTCGGGGGCTATCGGCTCGATCCGCACCAGATCGACGCCCTGACCCGGGCGGCATTCGTGAAGGGGGATGATGGGAAAGCCCATGTGAACAAGGATCTGGTCGGGAAGGACCCGGACGTACTGGCGCGGTTCGCCGGCGCGACGATTCCGGCGGGGACCCAGATCTTGTTCGGGGAGACCGGAGCGGATCATTTGTTCGTCGAGCATGAACAGATGATGCCGTTTATCCCGTTTGTGCGCGTCACGAACGTGGATCGGGCGATCGAGCTGGCGAAGCAGTCGGAGCACGGCTACGGCCACACGGCGATCCTCCACTCTCGGGACACGACCGTGATGGACAAGATGGGGCGAGTGATGGACTGCACGATCTTCGTCATCAACGGGGCCTGCGTTGCGGGGCTCGGAACGGGAGGCGAAGGGGTGGGCTCGTACTCGATTGCCGGGCCGACGGGTGAAGGGGTGACGACCCCCTTGACGTTCACCCGCCAGCGTCGGACGGCGATCATCGGCGGCATGCGGTTTATTTGAGTGCGACTCGGAGGATCGACCCGTGCAAATCGGCCGCGTTCTCGGTTCGGCGACCTCGACGATCAAGCATCCGACCTTTCAAGGGGAGCGGTTGATCGTGGTGCAGCTGGAAGGGACCGATGGCCGAGATGACGGTGACCCGGTGCTCGCCTTCGACCGGCTCGGGGCCGGAAAGGGTGACCGGGTGATCCTGACCAGTGATGGACGAGTCTTGCAGGGAATGCTGGGCCGCAATACGCCCGGCCGGTGGAGTGTCCTGGGGTTGCCGGATTCATGACCGTGCCAACGATCGGACAGGTCGATGATGCCGTGAGGGCCGTGCTGGCGGGATTGCGCCGAGCACCTCGGCCCGATCGTCGATCGTCCGGCGTGTTCGCGGGGCGATTGCTCGGTGAACGTCAGGTGGAACGGTTGGGGCCTGAGATCCGGGAGGTTCGGATTGCCCCCACGACGGTGATTACGCCAATCGCTCGTGATCACTTGAAGCGTCGAGGAATCTTGATCCGATGGGTGTCTGAGCATCTCGCGGGACGACTCGGAGAATGGGGATTCGTGATCGAGGAGGGAGTGGCGATGGCGGATCCGATCCGACGATCGCTGCTCGGCTCGGAGGGGTCCTGGCACGAGGCGGGGCAGGGAGTGATCGAGGCGGCCCAATGGGTTGCGAGCGAGGAAGGGCGAGGCGCGGTCGTCTTCACCGATCAAGGGTCGGTGGCATGCTGGCTGGCTGCACAGGTGGCCGGGGTTCGATCGGCGGCTCCGGGAGATGCGGACGGGGTGGCCCGCGCGGTTGAGCATCTGGGGGTCAATCTGCTGGTCCTCGAACCCGCGGGGCATTCACTTCCCTCGCTGTTGCACTGCGTGAAGGTGTTCCGGAAATCGGGTGCTCCCGAATGTCCCGACTGGCTTGATGGGAGGACCGACGATGCGAATCGGCGAGGTGATCGGCCGCGTGACCTGCTCTCGACTGCACCCGAGCGTGCGGAATCCGCGCTTTCTGGTGGTCGTCCCGATGCCTCGGGAGGCGATCACCGAAGGCTCGTCCCGGCGAGGGGAGGAACTGGTCGTGTTCGATGAGCTGGGCGCGGGCCGGGGGGCAATCATCGGCATCAGCGAGGGGGGAGAGGCGGCCAACCCGTTCGGACCAAAAAAGGTTCCGGTCGACGCATATTGTGCCTGCCTGCTTGATCAAATCAACGTCTGAAATCACCGCGAGCGCGATCCCATTCACAGGAGTCTTAGACAATGTCAGTCAACGGGAATTTCATGGGAGAATGGAAGCTCCGCGAGGAAATGTGCGAGGTGGGCCGTCGGGTCTACGCCAAGGGATTCGCCGCGGCCAACGACGGAAATATCAGCTATCGGCTCGATGAGAACCGGGTGCTCTGCACGCCGACCCGCGTGTCGAAGGGGTTCATGAAGCCGGATGATCTGTGCATCGTCGACCTCGACGGCAATCAGGTTTCCGGGAAGCGGAAGCGATCGAGCGAGATTCTGCTGCACCTGACGATCATGAAGCAGCGTCCGGACGTGAGGGCGGTCGTGCACTGCCACCCGCCGCATGCAACCGCCTTCGCGGTGGCACAGGAGCCGATCCCGAAGTGCACGATGCCCGAGTTCGAGGTGTTTCTGGGAGAGGTGGCCATCACTCCTTACGAAACGCCGGGCGGACAGGCGTTTGCCGACACGGTGATCCCGTACATCAAGGATACCGATACGATTCTGCTTGCCAATCACGGAACGGTGACGGCAGGTAGTGATCTGATGGATGCGTATTTCAAGACAGAAATCATCGACGCCTATTGCCGGATCCTGATCCTGACCAAGCCGCTGGGTGGACCGAAGTATTACAACGACGCGAAGGCGGCCGAGTTGATCCGCTTGAAGCCGGGGATCGGCGTGCGAGACGTGCGTCTCGAGCTGGGACTCGAGAATTGCGACCTCTGCGGGAACAGTCTGTTCCGCGAAGGATACAACGAGTCATTCAAGCCCGAGCCGCATGCCTTCATTCCGGACAAGTTCCAGCAGGCGGTCCAGCAGGCTGCCTGTGCGATGCCGAACCAACCCGCGAAGGCGGATGGAGCTGAGTTCGAGGCGATGGTTCAGGCGATCACCGAACAGGTGATGCGGGTGATGGGGGGTGGTGCGGGATCGTCGGGCAATGGGCAAGCAGGTGGATCGGGATCGTACGCAGGGGCGTGCTGACACACTCGGCGCGAGGCGTCGGGCATTTCTCCCAGATTACGACGGAACAGAATCGCGAACGAGAAGAAGGTGGAGATATGAGAGTCAGCATCGTCGGCGGTGGCGGCCTGGTGGGATCGTGCACCGGTTTCGCCTTGCAATGCGGCGGCGTGGTGAGCGAGATCAACCTGATCGACGTGAACGGCGACCTGTGCCGAGGCCAGGCGCTGGATATCCTACACGGTGCTCCGCTGGTCGCCGATCAACGCATTCGGGCGACCGGATACGAGGCGATTCCCGAGACCGATCTGGTGTGCATCACCGCCGGGCTGCGTCGGAAGCCGGATGAGAGTCGGTTGGACCTGATCAACCGCAACGTGGAACTGTTCCTGAAGATTCTCGATGATGTGATGGCTGGGGGACTCCGCAGTGATGCGGTTGTCCTGGTGGTCTCCAATCCAGTGGATGTGCTGACCTATCTGGCGACCAAGCGGACGGGGTTGCCGTCGTCGCAGGTGATCGGGCTCGGGACGATGCTCGACTCGTCGCGGTTCCGGGGATTGATTGCCGAGGCGATCGGGTTGCCCGCGACTCAGGTGACGGCGACGATCCTCGGAGAGCACGGCGACAGCATGGTGCCCATCTGGTCGGCGGCGCAGGCGGCGGGGCTTCCTCTGGAGAAATATCCTGGATGGACCCCGACGACCGGTGATGAGCTGTTCAAGCGAACCAAGGGCAGCGGTGCCGAGGTGATCAAGCTCAAGGGGGGAGCAGGCTTCGCGGTCGGGATTTCGATTCGGGAAGTGATCCATGCGATCGCTCTGGATTCGAGGCGCATCCTGCCGGTCTCTTCGCTCGTGGATGGTCAATATGGAATGAGCGACGTGTGCACTTCGGTTCCGACGGTGGTCGGGCGCGGAGGGGTCCGGGCTCAACTGGAGATCGACCTCTGGCCGAAGGAAGTGTCGGCGTTGCAGCAGTCGTCTCGGGTCTTGCGAGAGACGATTGACATGGTCCTGCAGAAAAATCCAGGAGCTGCAAAGGCGGCGTCGGGGGGCGGCACCGGTTCCAAACCTGCGGGAGGGCTCCCCTCGTCGAATGGTCACGCGGTTCGGGTGACGATGGGAGCCAGCGGGGGGAACGTGACGGCCCGCCCAAGGGTCACCATTTCCGGGCAGTCGGGCGGAGGACGTGGTGGTTACTAAGTCGCTCGATCGCAAACTGGCGGCGATTCATGCCGATCCGCACGGCTGTCGGGAATTCATCCTGGCCGATGCCAAGGACGCGGACATGGCGTTCGGCATCGGTGCGCCGGGACAATCTCCTGAGAATCACGCGGGAGAAGTGCGTTTCCGGACCTTGGAGGAATACCGCGAACAGATTCGCCTCAACACGAGGCAGGGGTTAGTCGACATCATGCTGATGTCGGCCAGCACGAATTATCATCTGACGATTGAAGAACGATTGTTCGATGGTTCGCACGTGACCCCGGCGATCCGGGCAAATGATGCAACGGATGTGCATCTGGCAAGGGGGTCACGTTACGCGGAGTACCCGGCTCAGCCGCATCGGTCGGCCCTGCTCGATCATGCGATGTGCGGGCATGTCGATTGCTCGCCTGAGGAGCGATCGCTAGGCGCTGATCTGGGGCTATACAGCGTCACGTTCAATAATATCCCGGAGCACGATTTTTATACGCTCGAACGATTTCATGCGTTCCGGGAAGAAGCCGAGCGGAAGGGGTTTCGCTACTTCCTGGAGGTATTTGACCCGAACGTGCCGGGGACAATTGACCCCGAGATCTTGCCGCACTTTCTCAACGACATGATCGCTCGGATGCTGGCCGGAGTGGCCGGGGCCGGGCGGCCGGTGTTCTTGAAGATTGTGTATCACGGGCCGAAGGCGTTGGAGGAACTGGTTCGGTACGACCCCCATCTGGTGGTGGGAATCCTGGGAGGATCGGCCGGTACCACGTTCGACGCCTTCCATCTGCTGGCCGAGGCGAAGAAGTACGGCGCGAAGGTGGCGCTCTACGGTCGAAAGATCAACAACGCTGAAAATCAACTGGCGTTTATTCAGTTCTTGCGATTGATCGCTGATGGGGAGATTGGCGCGACCGAGGCGGTTCGGGCTTACCATGCGGTGCTGGATCATCTAGGAATCCGTCCTCATCGACGGCTCGATGACGACTTGAAACCGATGGCGACCTCGATGAGCTATGGAGGGGGGGCGACCTCCGTCGTGGTCCCGCCGAAGCCGGAGCCATCGTTGAATGGATCGCCCCGTCAAATGGCTAGCCCGATCGTTGCCGATGCACCGAAGGCCGGTTGCGATTGCGGGTGTGGGACCTGTGATGGCTCTGCGTCCTCGAAGTCTGATCCGATGGGGGAGGTTGACCGCAACGGCTTTCCGACCCGAGACGGGGGACTTCCCGATTTTGCTCGCATGGATGTTGCCCAGCGACTGGAGTATCACCGTCGTCGTCTGGGGCTGGGGGCATAAGTTTCGGGATCGCCATCGCAGGCCCCCTGCTCGGCTGGGGAGAATCGGATGAAGCGATCGACGAACCACCTCCTTAATGAAACGGCTGGAGGAACGAACCTACTCCGGAACCCGATTCTGCGACGAATCGTTGACTGGGCCTCCTGGCCCCCGGAGAGGATGAAATGGAAGAACTGTACGATCCGACGGGGAAACCCGAGTTGCCGATGAAAGAGTTTGAGGTGGACCCGGTGTCCGGGTTCGCCTGGCTCACCGGCTTTCTGACACTGCTGATCGCTTCGGTCCTGGGTCTCATCGCCGGCATCGGGAGTGAGATCGCGGTGGTGGTGGTCTCGGCACTTGTCGGAATTGTGGTGGCGATCATCGGCCTGACCGGCCTTTTTACGGTGAGCCCGAATGAGGCGAAAGTCCTCCAACTGTTTGGGGAGTACAAGGGGACAGTGAGGCGCCCGGGCCTGCGCTGGGTGAACCCCTTTTATTCAAAGATCGCCATTTCCACCCGTGTTCGAAATTTTGAGAGTGGAAAGCTGAAGGTCAACGACCGCAACGGCAACCCAATTGAGATCGCGGCAGTGGTTGTCTGGAAGGTGGTCGACTCGGCCGAGGCGTTGTTTCATGTCGATCGGTACGAGCACTTCGTCGAGGTCCAGAGCGAAGCTGCGCTGCGGAACCTGGCGAGTGGATACGCCTATGACGCCCACATCGAGGACGAACTGTCGCTGCGGGGGAACACGGCTGAGGTGGCCGATCACCTGCGGACCGAGATTCAGGACCGCCTGTTCAAGGCAGGGGTCGAGGTGATTGAGGCCCGGATCAGCCACCTGGCCTACGCTCCGGAGATTGCCGGTGCGATGCTCCAGCGGCAGCAGGCCGATGCGATCATCGCGGCTCGGGCGAAGATCGTCGAAGGGGCGGTCGGCATGGTCGAGATGGCGCTCGGCATGCTTGCGAGCCAGAATCTTGTTGAATTGGACAACGAGAAGAAGGCGGCGATGGTCAGTAACCTGCTGGTCGTACTGTGCAGCGACCGCGGCACGCAGCCGATCGTCAACGCCGCGCACCACCCTCATTAATCGAAATGGTTCCTCCCCGGCCTCGATGATCGTTGACGATCAGAGGTCGGGGTCGATGACGTACGGGTCGTCTGGATGATCTGGACAGGTGAACTCGCCTGGCCAGGCACGCCCACTGACGATTCGGAGGAACTTCGAGACGAACGGCCGGCGATCGCAGTAAGACCAATCACGGACAAATGCGCCGGGGATGGCAGAGTCGGGGCGGAGGTGGCGGCTCACTGGGACCGTACGGAACAAAGCGATCAAGAGCCAGAACCCGATCGCAAGGCCCGCGATCCCTTGCATCAGGGATCGGGTGGTCATTGGCTCAATCCTTCCGATCGATCGCGGGCTCTGGGACGAAGGAGGACGGTTTCTTCCGCCTCCAGGCCCTCAAGGACCACGAGGCGATCGACCGTTCCTCGATCGACGCGAACCGCGCGAGGGACCTGTCCCGAGGGGGTCTCGACGACGCAGTACGGACCACGATCGTTCCATGCGACCGCGTCGGAGGGGATGGTCAGTGTCGATCGGGACGGTCCGATCTCTAATGCGACCTGGGCTGTCATCTCGGGCAGGAGACCGGCGGGGGCCTCGTCAAGGGTGAGTCGCACCCGGAACTGCTGCCACTCACCGAAGTGGTACCAGTCGGGAGTCGGCAGGAGGTCGATGGTGGTCACCCGAGCCCGGTACGAACGGGAAGGCAAAGCCTCGAAGGAGACGGTCGCCTGATGCCCCTGGACGATCTGGGAGGAATACCGCTCGTGGACCTGGATCTCGACCTCCAGTTGGGAGAGGTCGGGGAGGACAAACAGGGGGAGATGGGGGTAGGCCTCTGCCCCTTCGCGGACCTGATAAAGCTCTCGCCAGGCGATATCGGCGTAGAGGACCGTGCCGTCGTGAGGGGCGGTCATGGTGCAGTGGGAAACCTGTTGATCGAGGTGCTCCTGGCGAGCCTCGGCGGCGCGGAGTGCTTCCGCAGCGTAGGCTCGGTAGGTCTGGGCATGCTCGACTCGGGCTTCGAGGTCGCGGAGCTGCTTCTCGACCGTCGTTCGGAGGAAAGTCTGAAGCGCGACCTCGGCGTTGTCCCGAGCGATCTCGGCGCGGAGGCGAGCGAGTCGCTGCTCGGCGAGATCGGCGGAGGCGAGGTAGCCGAGCGTCCCCATGCGATGGGACCAGTTCAGGGAGTCCTCCGCCCGAGATAGATCGACCCGAGCCATAGCCAGCTCGGTTTCGAGCTGGCGCTCGCGCTGGACCCGGTCCCCCTCTCGAAAGGCAACCAGCTCTGCCTGGGCGACCGCGAGGTCACGCTCGGCCACGGCCAGGGAGGACCGGGAGCGATCGACCTCGATCCGCTGAAGCCGGGCGTGTTCCTGATACACGCTTGGATCGAACCGACAGATTGGGTCTCCTTTCCGGACGGTTGAACCTTCGGGAACGAGGTCGATGATTCGGGTCGGCAGCGCGATTCCGAGCGTTCCGAGGGTGGGAGGGACGCCGGAGATCAGCTCGACCTCCGGAATCATGGTCGTTTGCGTCGTCGCCCGGACAACTCCCGCGTGAATCAGGGTTGGCCCGACCCGCTCGACGCGAACGCGCCCACTGCCCTCGCCGATCCAACTCGACCCGGCGCTTTCGGGAACGGCTCGATGGGAGGAAAACGCCAGGCCGACCGGGACGATCGCCAGCACGAGCCAGGCGGCCCACCAGCGCTGCAGTTGAGCCCGCATCCGGATACCCCCCTTCCCCGCCTCGGACAACTGTCAAACAAGGACGATTATCGCAGGTGTCTGACAGTTGTCAAGAGGGAGCGGCGGATCAAGGGTGGGTCAGGGGGTGGCGAGGGGGGTGTCGATCCAGGTCCGTTCGGCGTGGGAGCGGAGGGTAGCGTCAGCAATGAGCTGAGCGTTGAGGCCGTCGAGGAACGAGGGGACGGCGTCGCGGCCCTCGACGATGGCGGAGACGAATTCCCAGATCAGGTCGTAGCGGAAGATGGTGGCGGGGGCGCCCTCGTTGGGGTCTCGGGGGCTGGAGGCGGGTTTGAGGTAGTGCGGGGGGACGGGCTCGGGGGCGAGGTCGTGCCCGGTCCGGCCGATGAGGATCGTATTCGGTTCGTGCAGGCGGTAGACGGCCGAGCCTTCGGAGCCGTTGATCTCGGCCCATTCGTGGCCGAAGCCGTCGCGGTGGTAGCCCTTGGCGAGGGTCGTGCCTTCCCAGACGCCGGTGGCGCCGGATTCGAATTCGCCGATGATGCTCGACCAGTCATCGACCTGAGACGGAGGGCACGAGGCACCGTCGGCGGTCCGGTCGCGGGGGGCGAAGCGGGCGACGGCTCCGCAGATGCGGGCGATCGGGCCGAGCAGATCCATGGCGAAGTCGATTCGGTGGATGGTCATATCGAACAGGTCGCCGGCCCCGGCCTTATCGGTGTACTGGCGCCATCCCCAGCTCGTTTCTGGCAAGTCGAGGAATCGCTGCGAGCGGAAGTGGCGGGGCTCGCCGAGGGCTCCGGACTTCACCAGATGGCGCAGGTAACGCATCGACGGGGCGAAGCGATAGGTGAAGGCGGTCATGTGGACGACCTGAGCGTCTCGTGCCGCTTCGTACATGGAGCGGACCTCGGCGGCATTCAAGCCGAGGGGTTTTTCGCACATGACGTGCTTGCCGGCCTTCGCGGCGGCTTCGCTGATGGGGCGGTGGGTGAAGTTCGGAGTGGCGATGACGACCGCGTCCACGTCGGGGTCGTTGACGATCTCTTCATAGTTGGTCGAAACGCGGTCGATCCCCCAATCGGTCTTGCGACGTTCGAGCAGTTTGGCGTCGCTGTCGCAGGCGGCGACCAGCTCGGCGCGGGGGTCGATGCGGATACCGGGGACGTGGTGATAATCGCTGACGGCCCCCGCACCGATGAGTGCGATGCGGACGGGAGGCTGGTTGGATCGGATCGCCATGGCAGTCTTGGGGGTGATTCCAGACGGAGATCGAAGCGAAGCGTTCCCACGCAATCGGAACGCGAACGCTCCCATCATCGCCGGATCGGGGCCGATTCGCACGCCTTCGGTGGCGGGTTCGGCCTGGTTTTTTTGCGGGGTGAGGCGGATCAGGATGGCCAGGCGCGGAGAATCACGGTGGCGGGACCTTCGAAGTGGATCGAAGGGGCCTGATCGTTGAGGGTTACGGCCGGGGCCTGACCGTTGGGAAGGAAGGGGCGGTCATTGGTTGTCAGCACCAGCTGGCAACGATCGAGGGCCAGACCGTCCAGTTCCGAGAGACCGGCGAGTGAAACCTCAGCCGATCCTCCCAGATGGAAACAGACGAGGAGGGAAGGACCTTCGGTTGCGTCGCGACGGAGCAATAGTGTTTGATCCGAGAGGGGGAACGCGAAGGCGGATTGCATTTGCGTGTTGCGCAGGGCGGGTTCCGAGCGTCGGAGGTTCGTCAGGGACCGGAACAATCGAAGGGTCGAGGCGTGGGGCTCTCGGTCCTGCTCCGACCAGTCGAGCTTGCTGTTGGTGAAGGTGGATTCGGCCTGGGGGTCGGGAATGCGGTCGCGGGCCTGCGGATCGGCGAAGGCCGCGAAGTGGCGGAACTCCTCGCGGCGGCCCTCGGTCACGGCTCGGCCGAGGTCGTCGTTGTGATCGGTGAAGAACTGGAAGGGAGCCGAGGCGGCCCACTCTTGCCCCTGAAAGAGCATCGGCGTTTCCGGGACGCACAGGAGCAAGGCGGCCGAGGCGCGATAGGAGGCGGGATCGCAGGTGTGATGAAGCCGGTCACCCAGCGCCCGGTTGCCAATCTGATCGTGGTTCTGGATGCAGACGACCATCCGGGCGGGAGGAATGCCGGTCGGCTCGGTGCCGCGATGCTCATCACGGTTAATCGAGTGCTGTCCTGTATAAAGCCATCCCTTGTTGATGCAGGTGGCCAGTTCGGTCATTGAACCGTGGAAGTCGCGGTAATAGCCTTCTCGCTCGCTGGAAAGGGCCACGCGGACGATGTGATGGAAGTCGTCGGCCCAGACGCCATCGAGGCCCCAGCCCCCCTGCCCTTCGGGGCGGATCATGGGGGCGAGGTTGCGGTGATCCTCGGCCACGATGACGACCTCGCGGTCGGCGACCGACTGGCGGACGCGGGCGGCGAGGTCGGCAAGGAACGGCCGGTCGCTGTCGTCGATGATCGCGTGGGTGGCGTCGAGCCGAAGGCCATCGAAGCGGTATTCGTGAATCCAGTGCAGGGCGTTCTCGATGAAGAACTGCCGAACCAGTGTGTTGTGTGGGCCGTCGAAGTTGAGGCTCTGGCCCCACGGATTCGTGTGCGTTTCGGAAAAGACGTAGGAGCTGAACGCAGGGGGATAACAGCCGTCGGGGCCGAAGTGGTTGTAAACGACATCGAGCAAGACGGCGAGGCCGAGCCGGTGGGCCTCGTTGACGAGCTGGCGTAGGTCGTCAGGAGAGCCGTAACACCGGGCGGGAGCGTAAAGAGCCGCGCCGTCGTACCCCCAGTTGCGGTTGCCGGGAAAATCGGCCACCGGCATCAACTCGACGGCGGTGATCCCGAGGTCTCGGAGATAGGGCAACCGTTCGAGGACGCCGCGGAAGGTTCCTTCCGGAGAAAAGGTGCCGACGTGAAGCTCGTAGACGATCAGATCCTCGAGGGTGATGCCGGTCCAGCCGCGGTCGGTCCAGCGGAACTGGTCCGGATCGACGACCTGGGAGGGGCCGTGGACTCCCTCGGGCTGAAAGCGGGAGGCGGGGTCGGGGAAGGTGCCCGTGCTGATGGTGTAGCGGTATCGGGTTCCGACCGAGACTCCCGGGATCAAGGCGCCGAACGTGCCGTCGGCGAACCGCTCCAATGGCTCAACACGGGGGGGATCGTCTTCGATGACCAGGGAAACGGACGCTTCCCTGGGAGCCCAGACGCGAAAGCGGACCCCATCGGCTTCGGGCCAGGCCCCGATCGAGGGGCGCCAGTGAGAGACGGGAGTCTTCGATCGAGGCTCGGCGGACATCGAATTCCCTTTGATGTTCGGTTGGAAGGACGAACAGAATTTTGAATTAACCTACAGTGCCGCTCCCCAATCTCGCAATCGGGATCGATCTCGCTGTCCATTGGGTGAACGGGCGACCGCCCTTGGCGGGCGGCCCGTCGAGGGCATACGATGCCAGCATGGCCTCGCACCTTGCGTGCCGATCGACCCGATCCGATGCCGGAGGAGATCCGACCCGATGACCTGGCATGCGACCACCATTCTGACCGTGAGACGAGGGGATCGCGTCGCCCTGGGAGGGGACGGCCAGGTGACCCTGGGCAACCAGATCATGAAGGCCGACGCCGCGAAGGTCCGCCGATTGATCGACGGTCGGGTGCTTGTCGGGTTTGCCGGCAGCGCGGCCGATGGCTTCGCCTTGCTCGAACGGTTCGAAGCAAAGCTGAAAGACTACCCGAACAACGTGCCGAGAGCGGCCATCGAACTGGCCAAGCTTTGGCGCACCGATCGGGCCTTGCGGCGGCTCGAAGCCTTGCTGATCGTGGCCGACGAGCGGCATAGCTTGCTGTTGAGTGGGTCGGGAGACGTGATCCAGCCGACCGACGGCATCCTTTGCGCCGGTTCGGGAGGGGCGTATGCCCTGGCCTCGGCTCGGGCGCTGGTGGCTCATACCGAGCTTTCCCCGGGGGAAATCGTGCGAGAGTCTCTCAAGATCGCCGCCGGAATCGACATCTACACGAACGAGAGCATTACGGTCGAAGAACTTCCGAATCCCTGAGCCAATGAGACTGGCGACACGACCTCGACGATTCCTGATCCTCGGAGTTCCCCGGATGAGCGACGACCTGACCCCTCGACAGATCGTGAGTGAGCTGGACCGCGATATCGTCGGCCAGCACGACGCCAAGCGAGCAGTGGCCCTTGCCCTCCGCAATCGTTGGCGGCGCCGACAACTGGACGAAGAAATCCGGAGGCAAGTGACCCCGAAGAACATCCTCTTGATTGGCCCGACCGGAGTGGGCAAGACGGAGATCGCCCGACGGCTGGCGCAACTGGTCGGCGCTCCGTTTGTGAAGGTGGAGGCGACGAAGTTCACCGAGGTCGGCTATTACGGTCGCGATGTGGAGAGCATGGTCCGGGAACTGGTCGAGGCGAGCATCCTCCTCGTCAAGGCCGAGGAGCGGCAGCGGGTTGAAGCGCAAGCTCGTGAGCGAGCCGAGGCGAAGTTGCTCGACCTCCTGCTTCCCGAGGTGACCCCTCCTTCCCGGACGACCTGGGCCGCGACTCCGACCGGCGAGGTGGATGAAGCCGCCGAACGCCGAAAACGAACCCGTGAAAAAATGAAAACGCGCCTCGCCGCGGGAGAGATGGAAGACGCCGAGGTTGAGCTGGTCATTCCCGGTCGAGCGATGGCCCCGGTCTCCATTCTGGGGGCGGGCAATACTGAGCAGATGGAAATGGACTTGCAGGGCATGTTCGAGAAACTCATGCCCAAGCCGAGCCAAACGCGGCGTATGGCGGTTCGAGACGCTCGACCACTTCTGATCGAGCAGGAGGCCGAAGCCTTGCTCGACCCGGAGAAGATCAACCGCGCGGCCGTGGCCCTGGCCGAGGAGTCGGGGATCATCTTCCTCGATGAGATCGACAAGATCGCAGGGGATGAAGGGTCGAGCCGAGGGCCGGACGTCTCTCGCCAGGGGGTGCAACGCGACTTGCTGCCGATCGTTGAGGGAACAACGGTGACAACCAAGTACGGCCCGGTCCGCACCGATTTTGTGCTGTTTGTCGCGGCCGGAGCGTTTCATCGCTCGAAGCCGTCGGACCTGATGCCGGAGCTGCAAGGCCGGTTCCCGATTCGGGTGGAACTGAACGACCTGACGCAAGAGGACTTCGGCCGCATTCTCCGAGAGCCGCGCGCGTCGCTCGTTCGGCAGTATCAGGCGTTGCTCGGTACCGAGGGCCTGAAACTCGATTTCACCGAGGATGCGATCGACGCGATGGCTGAGATTGCCTTTGCCGTGAACCGATCGACGCAGAATATCGGAGCAAGGCGCTTGCATACGATTTTGGAACGGGTGGTCGAGGAGATCAGCTTTGACGCTCCTGACCACAAAGGCAAGCGCGAGGTGATCGACGCAAACCGGGTGCGGTCGGTACTGGCTCCCCTGACCGAGGATGAGGACCTGAGCCGTTACATCCTCTGAGCCGAAGATCGAGCGGGCTCAAACGGAATCTCCCGCAAGCCAGCCGCTACTCCAGGCGGCCTGGAAGTTGTAGCCGCCGATCCGACCGTCGAGATCGAGGACCTCTCCGATCAAATGGAAGCCCGGCTGGAGTCGGCTTTCGAGCGTGGCAGGATCGACCTCGTCGAGCGCAACGCCTCCGCTGGTGACCTCGGCCTTGGCAAAGCCGAGGGTCCCGGCGATCGGGAGCCGGAGGGATTTGAAGCCAGCAAGAAGGCGGCGGCGTTCGTCTCGGGAAAGTTCGGGGCCGACCCGGTCCTCGGGCACGGCGCAGGCACGCATCAGGGCGGTCGTCAGACGCCGGGGAAGCTCCTCCGGGAGCAGGTTCGAGACGAGGCGCCGACCGGATCGAGCAGACGCCTGAAGCTGGGCATCGAGGACTTCAAGGCGGGTGTCAGGGACGAAATCGAGTTCGAGCATTAAGGGGGCTGGTCCGTCGAAGCGGGCGACGGGGCCACTGACATCGAGGATGGCCGGGCCGGTGAGGCCGAAGTGGGCAAAGAGAACCGCCTCGCGACGGTCGGCCAGCTTCGGGCCTCTAGGGACGAGGACGCGGGCGACCGCATCAGGAACGGTGATTCCTTTCAACTCGCGGACCCAATCGGCCTCGATCCGCAGCGGCACCAGGGCCGGTTTCGGGGGAACGATCGTATGGCCGAATGAGCGGGCGATTGCGTAGCCGTCGCCCGTCGTGCCGCAACCGGGATAGGACTGGCCCCCCACGGAGAGGATCACTCGGCGCGCCCGGAGAGCGCCATCGGGCAGATGGACCAGGAAGGCATCGTCCAGAGCCTCGACCGCGCTGACCGGGCAAAGGGTACGAAGTTCCGCGCCACTGCGATCGAGGCGTCGGGCCAGGGCATCGAGCACATCGACCGCCTTATCGGAGACGGGGAAGACCTTGCCGTTGCCTTCGATCTTGGTTGCGACACCCTCGGCTTCGAACAGCCGGACGGTTTGCTCGACGCTCAGAGCCTTCAAAGCCGGTCCGAGAAATCGGCCGTTCGGGCCGAAGGCCTCCATGATGCTCCGAGAGCCTCGGGCTTCTTTCGGGTTGAAGGCGGGGTCGATGGGACCGGAAACGACCGAACGATCCTTCAGACCGCGGGCGTTGGTGATGTTGCAACGGGTGCCCCCGGACATGAGGATCTTGACGCCTGGGCGGCGGTTCTTCTCAACCACCACGACCCGGCGACCTCGTTCGGCGGCCCGAACGGCGGCGAAGAGGCCAGCGGCACCTGCGCCAAGGACGGCAACATCGTAGTCAACAGCGGTCACGGGAGGGCCTCGGGCTCGGAGAAGGGATTCGCAAGCATTATAGCGAATCGAGAGCCGAGCCGAGGCCACCACGGGTGATCAGAGCACGGTGAAATAGTTTCCGGCGGCGAAGTCGAAGTATTCGGGTTTGAGTTCAAGAGGCAGATCGTTGTAAATGCAGTAGTTGCGAATTTGCAGCAGCAGGTCGCGCGGCTGGCAGCAGCGGAACGGACGATTGACGCGGGCGTAGTGCTGGGAGATCAGGTAATCGACGGCGTCCTGGTTGATCGTCTCGAATCCGAGCTTGGGGGCGAAGATTTCGATCATCTTGCGGAACATGTCTTCGGTTGGGTCGGCGGCGTTGATCTTATAGGGAATGCGGCGGAGGAAGGCTTCATCGACGAGGTCCTTGGGTTCGAGGTTGGTTGAGAACAAAATCAACTGATCAAACGGAACCTGGATTTGTTTTCCATTGGGAAGACGAAGGTAGTCGTAGCGTTTTTCAAGGGGGACGATCCAGCGGTTGAGCAACTCGATGGGAGCCATGCGCTGTCGGCCGAAGTCATCGATGAGGAAGGTTCCGTTATTGGCTTTCATCTGCAAGGGGGCCTCGCAGATTTTGTTGTCCTTGTCGAAGTAGATTTCGAGGGCGTCCATCGTCAGTTCGCCACCGGCGACGATGGTGGGGCGTCGAATCTCGATCCAGCGGTCGTCCTGGTCGTCTTTTCGAAGAATCCCGCCGCGTCGGGCTTCGATCGGTTCATGGTTGGTTGGGTCAAAGAGCTTGAGAATCTGGCCCTCCACGAGGATCGTTCTTGGAATCCAGACAGTCGTGCCGAAACATCGGGTAATCCGTTCGGCGATGCTCGTTTTTCCGTTGCCGGGATAACCATACAGGAACATTCCCTTGCCCGAATTGATCGCGGGGCCGAGGACCTGGAACATCGATTCGGAGATCAAGAGGTCGGAGAAGGCGCGACGAAGGTCGGCCTCTTTTGGATGTTCGGTGGCGATGGTCTGGGCTGCGACGGATTCGAGGTAATCCGCAAAGGGAACCGGCGCCGTTCCAACATAAGCACACTCTTCCATGTAGCCTCGGGCGCGGGAGCGGCCGGCGTCGGTGAGGGAGAAGTAGTAATCGTTGGCGGCGGCGGTATCGGTGTAGGTGACGATCTGGTTCGCCTTCAGGCCGCGGAGGAAATCGGGGAACGGCCCGAAGGGCAATCCCAGCTCGTCGGCAATGCGACGCCCGGACGAAACCCCGACACCCAGCAAGAACTTCAGGACGAGCGACTCGACCAGCGCAGGGTTCAGACCGGCCGAGGTGAAGTCGGTCACCTCCTTCGGCCGAAACAGTTTGGCTTCGGCAGAGCCAAAGGAGGGGAGAGTACTGGGTCCGGCACTCATGAGGAGATTTCTCCCAATCGTGGCAAGGGAGGAGGAACGACCCTCGTCTTCTTGCCGGTGTTGCCGAGACCGAACAGCGCGGCTCGGAGGGTTTCCCAGGTACATTCTTCTCGAAAGCGGAGTCCGATCTCGGAGGGACATCCCAGGACAATCCGGATCATTCCGGGACGGGACATTCGGACGACGGTTCCCTCGACCCAGGCTTCCTGGCCCGGTTCCTTCGGACAGAACCAGATGGTTGACCTCAGGGGAGGAGTCCGATGGAGGCGGAGGCCGGCCCCACCCTGGCTAATGTCTCGGAGGCCCGCGGTCGTCAGTCGCCAGGTTCCGTCTTGCCACCAGCCAATCCAGCACTCGCTTCCGTTCGAGGCATAGCGGGTCTGATGTCTGCGGTCGATCATGGAGTCAAGGTGTTGGTGATCGACCACAAAATCAGCGAAGTGCCGCAGCTTCGACATGAAACGTCCCAAGGCGGGGATGGGAGGGAGTTCCGGACCAATCGAACATCCGACCCGCGTCCCCCTTGCCCAGGAGGAATCGGGCCGAGGCCCCCGGGGCGCGGACCGATCCCCCTGTCTGGCCGAGCCCTCGGGTTCTCGGCAGAAGCCTAGGTCGCGGACGAAACCTGGTCAACGATCCTGGCGGGACGGATTCTCGGGGGCGAGTCGCTCGGCGATTTGCTCAAGGATTGAGGGGCGAGACCGGATCACCAGCCGTCGCGATGCGACCCCGGAGGGTTCGAGTTCGACCCACCAGGCGGTTGAAGGAAGCCGATCGGCGATTCGGTCAGCCCATTCGATCAGACAAACGCCTGGCCCCTCGAACTCATCGACGATTCCCAGCGCGTCGAATTCCTCCGGATCGTCAAGCCGGTAGCTGTCGGCGTGAAAAACGGGGAGGCGTCCTTCGTACTCGTGGATCAAGAGGAAGGTCGGGCTGGCGATGGCTCCCGGATCAACTCCAAGACCCTCGGCAATCGCTCGACAGAGCCGAGTTTTACCCGCGCCGAGGGGGCCGACAAGCCCGATCACCGTTCCTGGCTCGATGACCCCGGCGATCGCGCGGCCGACTTGCTCCGTCTCGGTTTCCGAGGCAAGTTCGACCATCAAGGCGCTTGCACCGAGGTGAATGTGCATTGGGTGGTTACTCATCAGAGACAAGGTGGTCGAAGCCTTTGATCGAAACCGACTCGGTCGGGGCGTTGAGATGGCGAAGTCTCAGGCCGGGTTCGGAGTCGATGGTTCCGACCCGGTGCAGCCGCATGCCCGGAGGAGGCGAGGCCAGCAAGTCATCCGCAGACTCGGGAGCGACCACCAGACAAAGCTCGAAATCCTCACCGTCGGCCAGGGCGTGTTCGAGGGGGGAACGGCCGGAACGATGGGCGAGGGTTTGCGCGTCGGGGTGGATCGGGATGGCATCGGCGTCGATCGTCGCGCCGAGGCCGCCGCTTTGCTCAAGAATATGACCCAGATCCGAAGCGAGGCCATCGGAGAGGTCAACTAAAGCATGCAAGGGTGTGCGCTCGATCAGTGCGAGCGCTTCGACGATTCGCGGCTCTGGGTGTAGATGACGGCCGAGAAGGCTGCCGCCGAGGGGCCCGGTGACGAGAACGGCATTGCCGACCCTGGCCCCGGAACGAAGGATCGGGCCGGGCGGAACGGCCTCGCCGGTGACGGTGACGCAAACCACGAGCGGTCCATCCCAGGCGTTCGTGTCGCCCCCGGCGAGGGCAACGCCGAATCGATCAGCCAGTGGGGCCATCCCACGCATCAATCCGTCGGCGATTGACGCGGCCTGATGTCGAGGAAAAGCAACCGAGACGAAAGCCGCGACCGGTCGAGCTGCCATCGCGGCGATGTCTGAGAGATTCACGGCCAGGCTTTTGTAACCGACGGCTTCTGCCCCGTGCTCGGCCAGCAAGAAGTGGCGGCCGTCGAGAAGCATGTCGGTCGTGACGACGATGGGAACATCGTTGCCGGGAGGACGGAGGAGAGCAGCGTCGTCACCAATTCCGAGAATCACGTTCGGATGGGACGTGGCCCGTTGCTGAATGCGTCGGATCAATTCAAATTCGCCGATCGGTGCATCGCTCATGGTCAGCCTCTCTCAGGGGCGGGCCCGCCCCGCCAGGAACGCTCGAACGGCTTGTTCAGTGGCTCGTTCGAGGAGCGGGGAGGCATGGGCGATGGCATCGTCGAGGCTCATCGGGCGGTCGCACAGGCTGAAGTAGGCGGAGACGCCTTGATCGAGCAAAACCTCGGCTCCGGGTTGGATGCCGCCGGCGATTGCGAGGACCGGGCATCCGTACTCGGACGCCGTTCGGGCGACGCCGGCGATGGTTTTGCCATGTGAGGTTTGCGCGTCGAGGGAGCCTTCGGCGGTAAAGCAGAGATCCGCGCTTTTGAGGCGATCGGCGAGGCCGACCGTCCGAGCGATGAGATCAACCCCGCGTTGGAGAGTCCCTCCGGCGAAGGCGACAAGCCCCGCGCCGAGCCCTCCGGCAGCTCCGGCTCCGGGCAGATCGTCCACGGAGCGGCCGAGATCGCGGGCGATCACCTCGGCAAGCCGAGCGAGGTTGTGGTCGAGTTGCTGGACCATCACCGCATTGGCCCCTTTCTGTGGACCGTAGACGGCCGAGGCCCCGTTGGGGCCGCAGAGAGGGTTGGTCACATCGCAGGCGACCGCCAGTTCGACCTGATCGAGTCGACGATCGCGCTTCGAAGAATCAATCCGATCAAGCCGATCGAGCGGGCCGCCACCGGGAGGGAGATCGTGTCCGTCGGCGTCGAGGAGACGGAAACCGATGGCCTGGGCCATTCCCGCGCCTCCGTCATTCGTGGCACTGCCGCCGATCCCGAGGACGATGCGATCGACTCCGAGATCGAGGGCGGCTCGGATCAGATCTCCGGTGCCGCGAGTGGTCGTGAGGGTCGGATCGCGCTGCGAGTCGGGAACGAGGACAAGACCAGACGCGGCGGCCATTTCGAGGAACGCCGTGCGGCCGTCTCCGGAGAGGCCGAAACGCGCCTGACACGATTCCCCAAGCGGGCCGCTGACCTCGATCATCCGAAACGAGCCCTGCGTGGCGGTGACGAGGGCTTCAACCGTCCCTTCACCACCGTCGGCCATGGGAATTTCGTCCACAATGGCCGAAGGACAGGCGCGAAGGAGTCCGCGAGCCATCGCTCGGGAAGCCTCGACGGCTGAGAGACTGCCCTTGAACTTGTCGGGAGCAACGACGATTTGCATGAAACGTCTCGGGGGTCGATCGGGTGCTTCACCATAGCCGATCGACGACGCTCCTCCAAGCAAAACGCCGAGAGGCGGGAGGACCCAGGTCTCCCGCCTCCCGGCGCTTCGGATCGAGGAATCGTTGCCAACCGTTACCGGAGCGTCGAGCCCTCGGCCTGTGCCTGGTAAATCTCGGAAAGGCTGAGCGTTCCCTGGTGGAGAATGCTTTGTCTTACAATGTAGTACGGAACAGCCTGAGAACCAGCTGACTCAGCCTGTCGGAGGATGTACAGAATGTTGTCGGGCCGGATCGTTTCAAGATGGCGGTCGCCGACATGCATGCCGACGAGGATGTCTCCCGGTCGAATCGCGGCGCGGTCGGCCAGGCCACCGGGGAGAATCTCTCGGACGTAGAGTCCTCCTCGGAGCTTTGTCGAGGCGATCGCAACGTATTCTTCCGAAACGTGCTGCGTCTTCAGACCGAGCAATCGCCAGAGTTGATCCTCGGCACTGGGAGCGGCAACTGTCTGACGATTCAAGGAGTTGATCGGCCGAAGCTTCAACGCGAGTTCCTGCCGATTTCCGCCACGCTCGACGATGAGGGGCGTCGGGGTGTTCTGGCCCGCATCGAGCAAGGCTCGTTCCAGGTCAATCGGATTGGTGACATCGAGTCTGTTGACCTGAACAAGACGGTCCCCGGGCTTCAGGCCGGCGGCCTCGGCTGGGCTTCCACCTTCGATCGACGAAACCACGACACGACGAACTCCGTCGATGATTCGCTCGGCGGTAATCAACCCATGCCACGATCCCGACAGGTTTCGGGTACTGAGCATTTCGGCCGCGACGGGCTTCACGTCGTCGATCGGAAGGGCGAAGCCGATTCCCTGGGCACCGGCTCGGGTTGCCACGTTGATCCCGATGAGTTCACCATCGATGTTGATCAGCGGGCCGCCCGAGTTGCCGGGATTGATCCCGGCGTCGGTCTGGATCAGATTGCGATAGACCTGATCATCGGCCAGGGTGACGTTTCGACCGAGTGCGCTGATGATGCCGGTTGACGTCGTGTTTTCGTATCCGAAGGCGTTGCCGATCGTGATCACGGTTTCCCCGATCATTAGATCGGACGAGGTCCCGATGGTGATGGCCGGCAAGGATCGACCGGCATCCACTTTCAGCAAGGCCAGGTCCATCGACCGGTCTTCCTGGAGGACCTGCGCCGGATAGGAGGAGCCATCGGCCAGATAGACGCGGATGTCCTGAACCTTATCCACGACGTGCTGGTTCGTCAGGATAAAGCCGCGCTCATCCAGGATGACCCCGGTTCCCATGCCACTGACCAAAGGTCGGCGGTTTTCCTCGGGAGAAAAGGGCCAACGGCTATTCGAGGCCGCTCGCTTCTCGCTGGTAATGTTGACGACTGCGGGGAGCGACCGTTCGATCGCTTCGACCAGAGGCGTGCGTCGAGAGTTCGAGCCCGCGAGGGCGGTCGACGCATCCCAGGCCAACGCTCCGACCGTCGTCAACAACAGCCAGAACATCCAACGCCGCTTCATCCAGGGCAAGAGCACGTTGGTGGTCCTCTCTGGGGGTCTCTTAAGGAAATTCTGCCGATCCGCTCACACGATCGGTCGTGATTGTTGCTAGAGATCGTCTCTGGTGAGGACCGGCTTTCGCCTCCCGTGATGCGGTTTTCGGTGGTCAACCCGAAGGCCCGTACGACCCGAACAACCGACCCTGGATTGGGGTTGATTCTCGGGATTCAGAACATTCCCGTAGGGACCAAGTGCGGTTCGATCGGCGAGCCAGCGCGAGCCATCCAGACGCTCAAAGTCCGCCTCGTTGGCTTCTCTCAGGAGGGAGTGGAGTCAAGGGAGGAGGGAAAGACCTCGCACGACTTTCATCGATCGCCCATAATGAACCGAGCACCCCTGGGTGTCGTAGAAGTTGGAACACCTGTCCGCCGGAACGAAAGGACCGGCCGGTTCGTGGGTTCTTCCTCCGCCACGTTAAAAACAAGGAAATCCAACCTTGCCTGCCACATCGATCGATATTTATGACGAAATCGAGGCCCTGAAGGTCGAGAAGGACGCGACGATCCTGGCGCACTACTACCAGGACGGCGAGATTCAGGAACTGGCCGACTTCACCGGCGATAGCCTGAAGCTCGCCCGAGCCGCAACCACAGTCGACACGGGCACGATTGTCTTTTGCGGCGTTCACTTCATGGCCGAAACGGCCAAGATGCTGAACCCCGAGAAGCGTGTGTTGCTGCCCGACCTTCAAGCCGGCTGTAGTCTGGCCGACAGTTGTCCGGCTCCGCTCCTGAAGCGTCGGCAAGATGCACTTCGGGCCGCCGGAAGGCATTTTCAGACGGTCACTTACATCAACAGTTCGGCTGCGGTCAAGGCGCTGTCGGACTGGATCGTGACCTCGGGCAATGCCGAGGAGATCGTCCGCAAGATTCCGGAGGATGTTGAGATCCTGTTCGCTCCCGACCGGCATCTCGGCTCGTATCTGGAGGAGGTCACGGGTCGGAAGATGATTCTCTGGGAAGGGGCGTGCATGGTTCACGAAGTCTTCAGCGTAGGCGATTTGCTGAAGATCAAACGCCGCCAGCCCGACGCGAAGACGATCGCCCACCCCGAATGCCCGGTGAATATTCGGGAACATGCCGATTATATCGGCGGAACCGAGGCCATGATCCGCTTCGTCGAGGGTTTCCCTGATCCGACGGAGTTCATCGTGGCCACCGAGGCCAACATGCTCTGGCAGTTGCAACATGCCGTGCCGCGGCACACCTACCTGCCCGCTCCTGGAATCACCTGCGCGTGCAACCTGTGCCCTCATATGGCACGCAACACGCTGGAGAAGCTTCGTGATTGCCTGAAGAACGGTCAGCCAGAGATTCACTGGCAGCCGGAATTCGAACAGGCAGGTGAGGTGCTTCGCCGCAGTCTTCTGAAGTAAGACGCGGACGTGTGTGAGATGCGGCCGAGCGATCGTCGTACCCGGCCGCGTCTCGAATGCGTCAACGCCGTCGCTTCTCGGCCGAGGCGAGCCCCTTGGAGATGAGGTCGAAGGCCTCCGCCGGCTTGAGATCTTCCAGAATGTCGAACATGACCGAGAGGACTCGACTGACGTCGGCGGCGTTGATCTGGACCTTCGGCGTGTCGGCCCGACGGGCAACCTCTTGGTAGAATTCGGTAAGCTTCATCGACGCGACTCCTCATCGGTTCAATGGAACGATCGACTCTTTGCGAGAGGGCTTGATCGGAAGGTTGAAGCGTCCGACCTGCTTCAACGATTCCATTGAAATGAGTGGTTCTCGGAGCCTGGAACCAAGAATTTGGCAATCCACTGCCGGTTCTTCCGGTTAAGGTGACGATTCGGCTCGTAAGCTTGGGTAAGAGCCCCGTTGATTCCGCATTCCAGGACCTCAACATTTCTCTGCGCCCGTGTCGAGAGCGAGCGGTCTTCCAGGAACCCGAAGGAGTCTGACGGTCATGGATCCCACCGAGGTGAACCCTGGAGAGACCGGCCCGATCGAAGAAGTCGAGGTTCGGGGCCATATTGTCGATTCGCTCCTGTTGCCGAAGATCCTTGACCGGATCCTTCAGATGGGCGGCACGTTCGAGATCCGCGAGTGCACGATCGGCACCCGCCGCGTCGATCCGAGCCGCGCGGTCATCGCGGTCAGGGCCGAGACGGCCGATCGACTGGACGAGATTGTCGGAGACGTGATCGAGCATGGTGCCTGGCCGTTGCACCCCGAGGATGCTCGGATCGAACCGGCCGACGTGACCGGGGCCTTCCCCGAAGGGTTCTACAGCACGACGAACCAGCCGACCCAGGTTCGGATCGGCGGGCGATGGATCGACGTGGCCGATCAGGAGATGGATTGCGGCATCACGATTGACGCGGAAGGTTCGTCGGCTCGCTGCATTCCGATGGCGGATGTCTCGATGGGAATGCCGATCGTGGTAGGCCACGATGGTGTTCGCGTCCTGCCGATGGAGCGCCCGAGGGAGTCCAGTCCCTTCGCCTTCATGAGTTCGAGCGTTTCCAGCGAGAAGCCGAAGGCGGTGAGCCTGCGAAGCGTGGCCGAGTCGATTCGAGCGACTCGGGCGGCAGGGAAGAAGGTGCTCCTGGTCGGCGGGCCGGCGATCGTGCATACGGGGTCGGCCGGGCATGTCGCGCGGTTGATTCGGGAGGGATGGATTCAAACTCTGTTTGCCGGGAACGCCCTGGCGACCCACGACATTGAGCAGGCCTTCTACAACACGAGCCTGGGAGTGGATCTGGAGCAAGGCGAGGCAATCGAGCACGGTCACGAGAACCACCTGCGGGCGATCAACACGATTCGGAGAATCGGAGGAATTCGCCAGGCGGTCGAGACCGGCCGATTAACTTCGGGGATCATGTTCGAGTGTGTCAAGGCCGGGGCCGACGTGGTGCTGGCGGGGTCGATTCGGGACGATGGCCCGCTACCCGATGTGATGACCGACACCCTGGAGGCGCAGCGAGCGATGCGGGCTGCGTGCAAGGGGGTTGGCTTTGCCCTCCTGATCGCCTCGGCCCTGCATGGAATCGCCACGGGAAATCTCTTGCCGGCGTCGGTTCAGGTGGTTTGTGTCGACATCAATCCGGCGACGGTGACGAAACTGGCGGATCGAGGAACATTTCAGACGATCGGCATGGTGACCGATGTTGAGCCCTTTCTCCGTTCGCTTGCTCTGGAATTGACCGGGGCGTGAGGTGATTGAGGGGTGCCTCTGCGGTGATCAATCGGGAGTGCTCGCCATGTCCTCGACGCGCCGAATCTTGATGTGTCCGCCAACGTATTTCAGGATCGACTACGAGATCAATCCCTG
Organism: Tautonia marina; assembly: GCF_009177065.1. Lineage (NCBI taxonomy): Bacteria > Pseudomonadati > Planctomycetota > Planctomycetia > Isosphaerales > Isosphaeraceae > Tautonia > Tautonia marina. The sequence goes on along the minus strand of NZ_WEZF01000005.1, from coordinate 174,660 downwards.
GATGAATCGCCGTATCGGCAGTGATCCGGGCGAGTCTATGCGTCAATGGCAGGCGCTCCACGATGCGTTGATCGATCTGGGGGTGATGGTGGAACTGCTCGACCCGGTCGAGGGGTTGCCGGACCTCGTCTTCACCGCCAACGCGGGCTTGGTGTACCGGAACCTGTTCCTCAGCTCGCGATTCCGCTATGGAGAGCGGCAAGGAGAATCGCCGATCTTTGACCGTTGGTTCGCCGATCACGGCTTCCAGATCGAGCACACGCCGGGGGATCACCACTTCGAAGGGGCCGGCGACGCCTTGTTTTGCGGTGAGACATTGTTCGCGGGGTATCGCTTTCGGTCAGACGCGAGGACGCTGCAGTGGGTCGGCGACCGGATTGGCGTGGAAGTCTTGCCCCTGGAACTGGTCGATCCGAGGTATTACCACCTCGACACCTGCTTCTGCCCGATCGCTCCCGACGCGGCGATCGCTTTTCCTGGAGCGTTTGACGAGTATGGTCGATCGGTCCTCGGGGACCGAATCCGGACCCTGATCGAGGTTTCGGCCGAAGAGGCGTTCTCGTTCAGTTGCAACGCCGTGGTGGTTGGCCGGTCGGTGATCTTGAACGAAGGGGCTCCGAAGCTGGCGAAAGCTCTGGAACGCCACGGCTACCATACAATTCCCTTGAAACTGACCGAATTCATCAAGGCCGGAGGCAGCGCCAAGTGCCTGACCTTCCGGCTCGACGGCGAGGATGCCGCCCTGTGGCGATCGATCGCGGACCGATCGGCGGCTGTTTGACAGTCAGATCCTCGCGCGGGTCCACTTCCGAAAGGGTATCCTTCCGTGCGACAGCTTTATGTCCTGCGCCACGGCATCGCAGTGGAGCATGGAACTCCAGGCTTTGAGGACGACGAGCGGCCGTTGACCCCCAAGGGTCGGAAGCGATTGAAGGAGCAACTCCGCGGGCTCAAGGCTCTTGACGTCATGCCCGATCGGATGCTGGCCAGCCCCCTGCCTCGCGCCAGAGAAACGGCCGAGATTGTGGCCAGGGGTCTCGAAATCGAAGATCGGTTGGAGCTGGTGAACGAATTGCGTCCGCAGGCGTCGGCAACGTCGATCCGCCGGTGGCTCGAGGTCCTGCCGGGCGAGTCGGTCATGATCGTCGGCCACAATCCCGCGTTTTCGGAATTGATTTCCGTCTTGCCGCTCGGCGCGGGAACTCCCGTGGTGGCCGAGTTGAAGAAAGGGGGGCTTGCCTGCTTCGAAGTGGACCCGGCGGGGCGGTACTCGTTGGAATGGTTGGTGACGCCTCGGGTTCTGAGACGACTGCGAAGCTGATCTGTATGACCCGCGAGCCGCTCGACTCGGGCAATGGGCGATTCGGCCTGTCTCAGGCCGAGCGATCCGGCAACCCGAGTCGACAGAGGGCCTCGCGCATGGCCTCGGGAAACTCTCGCCGAACGGCTTCCTCTTGCAACGCGGTCTGCGCACGCAAGGCGGGAGCATCCGGTTCTGGGTGGAGCCGTTCGTAACTGCCGTCGGCGCAAAGAAGTCGGGATTTTGTGTTATCGACCAGATAGACGCCGAGCAATTCCCGGACGATCCGGGAGTGGAGTCGGGGGTCTTCGACCGGGAACATCAACTCGACGCGACGGTTGAAGTTGCGCGGCATCCAGTCGGCCGAGGAGAGGTATACCTCGGGATCGTTGCCGTTCTGGAAGTAGGCGATTCGAGAGTGTTCGAGGAACTTGTCGATGATGCTCACGACCCGGATGTTCTCGGAAATGCCGGGAACTCCGGGGCGAAGGCAGCAGATCCCTCGAATGATAAGATCGACCTGAACCCCCGCCTGTGAGGCGGCATAGAGCGAGGCAATGGTGCGGGGATCGACGAGTGAGTTCATCTTGGCAATGATCCGGGCCGGCTTGCCGGCCTCGGCGTGCCGACGCTCGCGGTCGATCATCTCCAGGACTCGGTCGACGAGGTGATACGGCGCAACCACCAGTTTCTGCCAGTCGTGGCCCTGGGAGTAACCGGTCAGGAGGTTGAACAGGGCCGAGGAGTCGTCGCCGAAATCGGGGCGGCAGGTAAAAAGCCCGAGGTCGGTGTAAAGCCTCGCGGTGGTCGGGTTGTAGTTCCCGGTGCCAAGGTGAATGTACCGGCGGATGCCATCGGGCTCTCTGCGGACGACGAGCGCAGCCTTGCAGTGCGTCTTGAGACCGACCATACCGTAGACGACATGGACGCCGGCCTTTTGGAGCATCCGGGCCTTGACGATGTTGTTTTCCTCATCGAGCCGGGCCTGGATCTCGACCAGCACCGTGACCTGTTTGCCGTTGCCCGCGGCCCGGGCGAGGGCGTCGATGATCGGGTTGTCCTCCGCCGTTCGGTAGAGGGTTTGCTTGATGGCGAGGACCTGAGGATCGACGGCCGCCTGTTCCACGAATTGAACGACGGCGTCGAACGACTCGAAGGGGTGATGGACCAGGATATCTCGATCCCGGATCGCCTCGAAGATGTTGGCGTTCGAGGCCAGGGCCGATGGAAGTCGAGGCTCCCAGGGGGGTTCCTTGAACTCTCGGTAGCCCTCGATCTTGCAGAGCGAGGCCAGGGCCGAGAGGGCGACCGGGCCGGGAACGCGGTAAACGTCGCGGTCGTCGAGGTCGAGCGCCGGAGCATTCTGGAGGAGTGAGACGAACGTCTCGTCGGCCCGATCGGAAATCTCCATGCGGACGGCATCACCCCACATCCGCTTGCGGAGATTCTCTTGAATGATTGAGAGCAAGCTGGATTTGACGTCGCTTTCCTGAATGCTCAGGTCACTGTTTCGGGTGACCCGGAAGGCGGCATGAGCGACCACGCGGAAGCCGCCGAAGAGGGAATCGAGTCGGGGGCCGATCACGTCTTCGAGCAAGACCAGGCGATGTTGGCCGACCTCGTCGGAGGGAAGACGGACCAGTCGGCTGAGGACCGACGGAACCTGAAGGACCGCATAGAGCTGCCGAGGGGCTTGAGAGTCGGTTCGCTTGCGGTTCCGCTCCTGGCGCTCCAGGCGAAGAATCAGGTTGAGGCTTTTGTTGTGCAGGTGGGGGAAGGGATGGGCGGGGTCGATCGCCAGCGGGGTGAGAACCGGGTAGACCTCGGTTTCGAAGTAGGTGTCGAGAAAGGTGTTTTCGTCCTCGGTCAAGGCGTCGGGACTGACGACCACGATGCCGGCCGACGCCAGCTTGGGTAGCAGATCGTCGATCCAGGTTTCGTATTGTCGGGCGACGAAATCGCGGGATCGACGGCCGATTTCGAGGAGTTGGGTCAGGGCGCTGAGGCCGTCGGGCGGGGGGTCTTGCGGTTCGAGTTGTTCGTAGATTTGTGCCTGAAGCCCGGCGACGCGGACCTCGAAGAACTCGTCGAGGTTTGAGGCCGTAATGGCCAGGAACCGGAGTCGTTCCAGCAAGGGGACCGAGGGGTCTTGGGCTTCTTCAAGCACGCGCTCGTTGAAGTCGAGCCAGCTCAGCTCGCGGTTGATGAACAGGGAGGAATCGAGCGAGAGGCCGTCGGGAACCCCCTCGGGGGTGGCGTAGGGGATGGGAATGGTTTCAGATCGCGTTGGCTCGGACATCTCGGACGTGCCTTCCTCGCCAAGGTCAGGAGGCCCGAGCGGTTCGGGAGGCATCGGCCGCGTCGAGTCTGGCCCGAGTCTCCAGGTCTCGGAGCACTCGAAGGTTGATCGCGTCGAGATCCTCGCCGCCCTCGGTTCCTTTGGGCGTTTCCAGAATCATCGGCAGCGTGGCGAATCGCGGGTCGGCCACGATGTGGGCGAATGGTTCCAGGCCAAGCTCACCACGACCGATGCCGGCGTGGCGATCGACGCGGCTTCCGCACGCCTTGACGCTGTCGTTGAGGTGCCAGACGCGGACTCGTTTCAGACCGATAATCCGATCCAGCTCCCCGATGGTTTCATTGTACTCGTCTCGGGTGCCCAGCCGATAGCCCGCGGCGAAGATGTGGCAGGTGTCGACACAGATTTCCAGGCGATCAGCCTCATGGACCTGGTCGAGAATGGCGCTCAGGTGCTCGAACCGATGCCCGAGGCAACTCCCTTGCCCCGCCGTCGTTTCCAGCGCGATGCGAGCCTGAAATCCGGTCGTGCGTCGGTGGATTTCGTCGAGGCCCGCGGCGATCCGGGTGAGTCCCGCCTCCTCGCCACTGCCGACGTGGGCGCCGGGATGGCTGACAAGATGGCGGATGCCGAGCGCCTCGGCCCGCTCGAGCTCGATCACCATGGCATCAATGGACTTGTGCCAGAGTTCATCGTCCGGACTGGCCAGGTTGATCAGGTAGGAATTGTGGGCCACGGGAGAGCCCACGCCGGTTTCCGAAAGGCTCTGGCGGAAGGCGGCGACCTGGTCATCGGTTAAGGGTTTGGCCTTCCACTGGTTGTTGCTCTTGGTGAAGATCTGAACGCAATCCATACCCAGGGCCGCGGCGGCCCGCACGGCTCGGTCGTGTCCTCCGGCAATGCTCATGTGGGCGCCGAACATCCTCGGGACCCATTTCGATTGCGAACGAGGTTTGGCGGGCATCCTTGGTCCTTCCTTTTCCTCGGCGGGTGCAGGGGCGATCCCATCGCGAAGCATTGAGGGCACTGTATCGCAACCCACGGGGATCGGCCATGTCAGCTCCCGACCGGCAGACCGGGAGGCCCTCGGGTGTTACGATGAGCCCTCTCGAACGATCTGCAGGGAAAATCGTGTCCTGGTCGTATTCAGGCGGCGCAAGCGACGGCGCGTCTGTTTTTTTCGCAATCGGAATGGCTCATGCCCCGCATTTCCTCTCGATTCTTGACGGCGGTGGTCGTGACCCTCGCCACGATTGGGGTCATCGGCGCGGCGGGCTTGAACTGGGGAGGGCATACGATGGCCGTTCCCGGGACGCTCGGTGGCGGGATCGGCGAGTTCGAAACGACGGGATGGGCGGGCCGATTGATCGTGGGCCCGTTCTGGTTGCCGAACTGGATGGTCGTTTTCGCCGCGGGGATTGTCTGCTGGTGCTCGTGGCTCCGGGCGGTCGGGATCGGCCGCATTCCGGCGGTCTTGCCGATTGCCTTTTCGCTCTATGGAATCGCTCACGCGGGCACGATGGTCTTCCTGTTCTCGGGAGGGCCGAAGGCGACCCTCGGCCCAGGGGCTCCGCTCACGGTGCTGGCCTTCGCGGTAATGCTTGTGATGATCCTTCAGGATGTGATGCTTCATGCCCGACACGCACGATCGGGATGACGACGTCAGGGCTCGGTTGGTTCGTCGGGAAGTGAAGAAGATTCCGGCGTTTCTTCTTGGGAAACATCACTGAGATAGGTTCCGAGCGAGGCCCAGACCTCAGGATTGATCGACCGAGAATAGACCCGAACGCTCCCATCCATCAGAAGCACGCGAACCCCTTCCACGTGTCCGCTTGATGCGCCCATCAGGGCGGTTCGGCCTTGCTCGTCGATGCATGATCGAGGGTTCTGGGGAACGAGTGCGTGCGAATACAGCGTTGATCTCCAACCGAGTTCCAGCCAGGACCGACCGGCGTCGGTCTGGAGCGGCTCGCCGGGAACCTCAGGACAGCCTTCCCGAGGAACGGGACCGGGGACGAGCTGGTAATCCCGGCTCGTCTCGGTTGAGGTCCCCGCGGTCCCGACGAGCCGTTCGGCGAAGGCCGCGGTATAGGACGCACCATCACCAGCCTCGACCTCGTTGAATCCGATCGAACCCCCTGGCATGAACGGGCCACCACGACCCTCAGGCTGATCCCCCGTGTTCGCTCGATAGTTGACCGGTGCGGGAAAGACTCGAGACGTGGCGATCGGGTCGGACGGGCAGACAAAATCCGGAAGGTAACGCTCCGAGATCGGTTCTGAGAGCGGTGGGGCAGGTTCCGAATCGGGTTGAATGTCGAGCCCGGTCACTTCCGTTCTGCCAAGCTGTTGCAGGATCGCCGCGAGAGGTCCTTGAGAAGCGTTGTTCCGATCCTCCAGTGGAGCGACGTAGGGCACGCGCTGAGTCACCTGTTCATAAAGCTGCATCGCAAGACCGATTTGCTGCAGATTCCGAGAGCAGGTGGCGGATCGAGCAACCTCACGGCTCCTTGCCAGTCCGAGCATGAGCAACAGGGCGAGAATGGCGACGACGACGAGCACGACCAGTACTTCGGCTGGACCGATTCCCCTGCGGGGCACTCGTCGAACGGCGTAAGGAGCGAACCGAGCGACCGCGAAGACGGCGGTAGAGCGTGCATGCATAAGGAGTTCCGTTCGGAGTTCGGGGCAAGCCGATTGACCTGGCAACACGAAGGTCCAATGGCGGTCTGACCGATCGTCGGCAATCGTCGCCTGGCGAAGCAACGATCAGCTTGACGGAACCGGATCGACTGGCCCGGCCGATCGAGTCTTCAGGAAAGCGGTTGCGACGATGATGGATTCTACGGAATAATTCAGAGGCGTGAGTCTCTCTCCCCTTGTCCCTCCACTGTGATGATCGCTCGCCGTAGTCGCGGGCGGAGAACGTACGAATGGCCGACGAAACGCTACTGGACTTGCTCGACGACGTACGCGGCAAGACGCTCAAGGAATTGCAAAATCTCGACGACACCCACGCCCGCTGGGCCCCGCCCGGCCTTCAGAACTCGTGCCTCTGGCACGCCGGCCACTCCTATGTGGTCACCGAGTTCCTGACCCTGAAGGGCCTTGGTCGGGAGCCCCAGATTCCCGAGGGTTGGTTCAAGATGTTTAGCTGGGAGAGCAACCCGGCACACATCTCCCCCGAAAACTGGCCGCCCCTCGAAGAGGTCGTCGCGGCCCTGAAGGCACAGCACGAACGGCTTCGAGGCGTCATTTCGGAGCTGACCCCCGAACAACTCGGCGCCAGTGAGCCTGGCAACCCGAACCGAACGGTTCGGTACGGCATTGTTCATGGCCTGCACGACGAAGCCCGACACAGCGGAGAGATCTCCTTGCTTCGGAAGCTGATGAGTCGGACCTTCGTGGTCCAGTCTCCGCCAGCGTTCTGATCGGGCACGGTGTCTGCGTGCAGGATCGTTTCCAAAGAATCGTCCGACCCCGGCCTGCACTGGTGACTGGCAGGCCAGGGTTTCACTCTTATAATGTCCCTGTTTAACATGCGCCGAAATCGTCGAACGATGCGAGACGTTTTGGCGTAGTATCCGTAATTGAGCCACTGGAAATCGTCCATCATTCGCACCTTGCATGAGCCGTTCACTCGTGACGCCATCGGATTCAAACCAGTCCTCGGCCTTTGCTCGATCCTCGTACCCCAGAGGGTTTCAGTAGCACGCTCAAACCCTTGAGATTCGATCGAATCCGAGGGAAATTTGAACGGAATATGCTGCCCTCGATCCCTCGCTCCGCAGTGCGAGCGAAGCGATCTTCACCCTGCCCTCCTGGCCGAAGATTCCACCGAACGAACCCCGCCTTTCAACCACCGAGCCGACTCGGGAGCCGAATCGATGAGACCGCCGACCCTCGCGACGACGCGATCCCTCGTTCTGGCCGCCTGCTGGGCGGTATTCGCCGCGGTGCCCTCACTGGCCGCCGACGACGCGAAACCCGAACCTCGGATCGATTTTGGCAAGCAGATCCGGCCATTGTTGTCGGATGCCTGCTTCGCATGCCACGGACCGGATTCGGCCACCCGAAAGGCCGATCTCCGGCTCGATCTGAGGGACGAGGCCCTTGCCGATCGGGGTGGATATGCGGTGATCGTTCCCGGCGACGTTGAAGCGAGTGAACTGGTTTACCGGATCACGAGTGAAGACGAACTCGATCGGATGCCTCCAGAGTCGCACGAGGCACTGACCGCCGAGCAAATCGAGCTGATCCGGACCTGGATCGAGCAAGGGGCCGAGTGGGAAGAACACTGGTCGTTTGTTCCGCCGACCAAGCCCGAGCCGCCGGTCCTCGACGATAATTCCTGGGTCCGGAACCCGATCGACCGATTCATTCTGGAACGATTGATCCAGGAAAACCTGGAACCGTCTCCCGAAGCGAATCCTGAGGCCCTGGTCAGGCGGGTTTATCTCGATCTCACGGGGTTGCCCCCGACTCCGGCCGAGGTGGACGCCTATCTGGCCGATGATCGCGAGGACCGTTACGAGCAGCTTGTGGACCAACTCTTGCAATCGCCTCAATACGGCGAGCACATGGCCCGCTTCTGGCTCGACGCGGCGCGGTATGGAGACACGCACGGCCTGCACCTCGACAACTACCGAGAGATGTGGCCGTATCGCGACTGGGTCGTCAACGCCTTCAATCGAAACCTCCCCTACGATCAATTCGTCATCGAACAGCTTGCCGGCGACCTTCTGCCGGACCCGACACGCGACCAACTCATCGCCACCGGATTCAATCGGGCCCACGTGACCACGAGCGAAGGGGGATCGATTGAGGAAGAAGTCTACGTCCGGAACGTCGTCGAACGCGTGGATGCGACCGGGACGGTCTTCCTCGGCCTGACGGTTGCCTGTGCTCGCTGCCACGACCACAAATTCGACCCGATCTCGGCCAAGGATTACTACTCGCTATTCGCCTTCTTCAACTCGATCGACGGCAAACCGCTCGACGGCAACGCCAAGGCCCACCCGCCGGTCATTCAGGTCCCTTCCCCCGAGCAGGAAGCCGAACGAGCCCGGCTGGACGAGCAGATCGCGGCGATCAAGAGCCGCATTTCCGAGGCCGTCGCCGCCATCGGCTACGATCCGGCAAGCGACGATGACCAGGGTGAGTACGTGCGTCGTGATGACTTCGTCTGGATCGACGATGCCCTGCCAACCGGGGCCAAGCCCTCGGCCGAGGCTGACTGGTCGTTCGTTTCCGAACCGAATCACCCCGTTTTCTCGGGTGAGAAGGCCCATCTGCGAACCTCCGAGGGACAGAGTCAGCACTTCTTTACCGAGGCAACGCAAGGTCTGCTCGTGGGTGAAGGTGACACCCTGTTTGCTCACGTCTTCCTGGATCCGGTCAATCCTCCGAAGGAGATCATGCTTCAGTGGAACACCGGATCGTGGAAACATCGGGCCTACTGGGGAGAGAACCTGATCGACTACGGGGCCGATGGCACCACCGAACGCCTTTCCAAGGGACCGTTGCCGACGACGGGCGAATGGGTTCGTCTGGAAGTCTCAGCCGCTGAGGTCGGCATCGCACCCGGAACGACGATTACGGGCATGGCCTTTACCCAGCATGGTGGCACGGTCCGGTGGGATGCCGCCGGGTTGCGGACATGGACCCCGCAGCCTGGGAAAACCTACACGAGTCTCGCGGGCTGGGTCCGTGACCAGAAGATTCTCGGTGACAAGGCTGGCCTCCCAGGTCCGATTCGGGCCATTGTCGAGAAGGCACCGGCTGATCGCTCGGAGGACGAGACCCGGCAACTCCGTGACCACTTCGTTCGATTCGCCTACGCTCCGGCTCGCTCAACCTTGAGTCCCTTGCTCGACGAGTTGGCCTCGGCCGAATCGGCGAGCAAGACCCTCGAGGAAGCGATTCCGACCACCCTGGTCTGGAAGGAGATGGCCGAACCGAAGCCGGCGTTTATCCTGAACCGAGGCGAGTACGAGGAGCGAGGGGAACAGGTCGGTCGCGCGACTCCTGAATTCCTGCCCGACTTGCCCGAAGGGGCGCCGCTCGACCGCATGGGCCTGGCCCTCTGGCTTGTTGATCGCTCCAACCCCCTAACCGCCCGGGTGGCCGTGAACCGGCTCTGGCAGCAGGTCTTCGGCACCGGGCTGGTGAAGACATCCGAGGACTTCGGTTCTCAAGGAGATCCGCCCAGCCATGAGGAACTGCTCGACTGGCTCGCGGTTCAGTTCCAGGATGACGGATGGGACATCAAGACGTTCATGAAGCGGCTGGTCACCTCGGCCACGTATCGCCAGACGTCTCGAACCACCCCCGAGCTGAACACGCGCGATCCGAAGAACGTGTTGCTTGCCCGCGGACCTCGGTTCCGGCTCGATGCCGAAACGCTTCGCGACCAGGCCCTCGCGGTGTCGGACCTGCTCGTGGAACAGATTGGCGGCCCGGGCGTGAAGCCTCCACAACCGTCCGGTCTCTGGGAAGCGGTTGGCTACACGAGCAGCAACACGGCGAAGTTCCAGCCCGACTCTGGACGAGAAAAAGTTCACCGGCGCAGTCTTTACACCTTCTGGAAACGAACGGCTCCGCCGCCGCAGATGACGACCTTCGATGCTCCGTCTCGGGAGTCCTGCACGGTGCGTCGAGAGCGGACCAACACCCCGTTGCAAGCGTTGCTCTTGCTGAACGATCCGCAATACGTCGAGGCCGCCCGAAGTCTGGCCGAGCGGACGCTTCGTGAGGCGGGCCCGTCGGTCGAGGAGCGGCTCACCCACATGTTCCGCCTGGCCACCGCTCGCCGTCCCGAAGCAGACGAGATCAACGAGCTGAATGGGACCTTTGACGAGTTGCTCGCCTCCTATCAATCCGAGGTTGAAGAGGCCCGGGCGCTGATCACCGTGGGTGAAACGCAACCCGACCCGGCGTTCGACCCGGCCGAACTGGCCGCCTGGACCATCATCGCGAACACCTTGCTCAATCTGGACGAAGTGATCGTGAAGGGCTAACCCCCGCCCCGACCTTAACAAATTTTCACCGCACCAAACCACCGACCCGAAATCGAGAGGAACGCGAGCATGGACCCGATCCTCGAACGCATCCAGACGATGACGCGGCGGCACTTCTTCGGGCGGGGGGCCGTGGGCCTGGGCACGGCGGCCCTTGCCTCGCTCTTGCCCGATCGAGCCGCTCAGGCGACCGGGGCCGATCAAGACCGTCCGGCCCTTTCGTCTGGAGGTCTACCCGGCCTGCCTCACTTCGCCCCGAAGGCGAAGCGGGCCATCTACTTGTTCATGTCCGGCGGTCCCTCGCAGCTCGACTTGTTCGACTACAAGCCGACCATGAACGAGTGGTTCGACAAGGATTTGCCCGAGTCGATCCGCCAGGGGCAGCGTCTGACGACCATGACCAGTGGTCAGACTCGTTTCCCGATCGCTCCGTCTCGGTACGAGTTCAAGCAGCACGGCAATTCGGGTGCCTGGGTCAGCGAACTCTTACCGCACACGGCGAAGATGGTCGACGATCTGGCCATCGTCAAATCCATCAACACCGAGGCGATCAACCACGACCCGGCGATCACCTACATCTGCACCGGCCACCAGTTGCCCGGCCGAGCGAGTATGGGCTCTTGGCTGGGCTACGGCCTCGGTTCCATGAACGAGAACCTGCCATCGTTTGTGGTCATGACCCCGACCTGGACCGGGCGCAAAGATGCTCAGGCACTCTACAACCGGCTCTGGGGTTCCGGCTTCCTGCCGAGCAAGCACCAGGGGGTTCGGTTGCGCACCGATGGTGACGCCGTGCTGTTCCTGTCGGACCCTCCCGGAGTGAGTTCGACCAAGCGGCGACGGATGCTCGACTCGCTGGCGACCCTGAACCAGAAGCACTACGACCAGTTCGCCGACCCCGAGACGCAGGCCCGCATCGCCCAGTACGAGATGGCGTTCCGGATGCAGTCCTCGGTTCCCGACCTGATGAACCTGGCCGACGAGCCCAAGCATATTCTTGATATGTACGGCCCGGATGTACAGAAGCCCGGAACCTTCGCCTACTGCGCTCTGATGGCTCGACGCCTTGCCGAGCGTGATGTGCGCTTCGTCCAGTTGTTCCATCGCGGCTGGGACCAGCATGGCAACGTGGCCGGCGACCTGCCGAAGCAGTGCCAGGACATCGACCAGCCCTGCTGGGCCCTGGTTCAGGATCTCAAGCAACGAGGGTTGCTGGACGACACGCTGGTCATTTGGGGAGGCGAGTTCGGTCGCACGATCTACTGTCAGGGCGGCCTGACCCGAGAGAATTACGGTCGAGACCATCACCCGCGCTGTTTCACGATCTGGATGGCAGGTGGCGGAATTAAGCCGGGCATCGTGCATGGTGAGACGGACGACTTCAGCTACAACGTCGTCCAGGACCCTGTCCACATCCACGAGATGAACGCCACGATCCTGCAATGCCTGGGGATCGACCATAAGCGTCTGACCTACAAGTTCCAGGGCCTCGACATGCGATTAACGGGTGTTGAGGATCACAGGCCGGTTCAAGCCTTGCTCGCCTGAGCTTTCCAGGTCATGCTCAAGAGGCCCGCGGTTGGCTTCGGCCGGTCGTGGGCCTTTTTGCATCCAGATCGACCGCTTCCTGAGATTGAGGAACCTCTGGGATGAACGCCCCTGCCCTGCTCCGCTGGACCGCGTCGCTGACGCTGGGCCTGCTCCTGATCGCGACTGAGTCAATGGCCCAGCCTCAAGGGTTCAACTACGACGAATCCAAGGTTCCTAACTATTCGTTGCCCGATCCTTTGCTGTCAGAGGACGGCTCGAAGGTCACGACTCCCGACGAGTGGCGCCAGTCAAGGCGTCCCGAAATCCTCCGTCTCTTTGAGGATTACGTTTACGGCAAGACTCCGATCGGTCGACCCGAAGGGATGCGATGGGAGGTCTTCGACTCGGCCGACGATGCCATCGACGGACTCGCCAGGCGCAAGCAAGTGCGCATTTTTTTCACCGAGGACGACGATGGCCCTCACATGGACCTCCTTCTTTACACCCCGGCCGATGTCGAGGGGCCGGTCCCGACCTTCCTGGGCTTGAATTTCCGAGGAAATCACACGGTGTTCCCTGACCCTGCGATTCGATTGCCGGAGGGGGGGGATGAGTCCGTCCGGGGAGAGCGGCGGGGGAGATGGCCGGTCGATACGATTGTTTCGAATGGCTACGGCCTGGCGACGATCTGGTATTACGACATTGATGCCGATGTGAAGGATCAGTGGAGCGACGGGGTCCACCCCCTGGCGTATGCCGAAGGGCAGACTGAACCGGGCTCCGGCGAATGGGGATCGATTGGTGCCTGGGCCTGGGGCCTGAGCCGTGCGCTCGACTACCTGGAAACCGATGATCATGTCGACGATTCCCGGGTGATCGTGATGGGCCACTCGCGACTGGGAAAAACCTCGCTCTGGAGCGGGGCTCAGGACGAGCGGTTTGCGCTGGTCATCTCGAACGACTCGGGATGCGGTGGTGCGGCTCTGAGCCGCCGTCGGTTTGGCGAAACCGTTGAGCGGATCAACACCTCGTTTCCTCACTGGTTCACGGATCGGTTCAAGCAATTCAACGGGAATGAGGATGAGTTGCCAGTGGACCAACATATGCTGATCGCGTTGATTGCTCCCCGGCCTGTTCTGGTTTGCTCGGCCGAGGAGGATCTTTGGGCCGATCCTCGGGGCGAATTTCTCTCCGCCAAGCATGCCGCTCCGGTCTATGAATTGCTTGGGACTGATGGCATGGCAACTCGGGAGATGCCTGGCCTCAACAATCTGATTTCGAGCACGGTCGGATATCATATCCGCCCTGGAGGCCACGATGTGACCGATCGGGACTGGGAGGTCTTCATGGAGTTTGCCAACACGCACCTTCGTCCGCACGCCTCGCAGTGATCGACGTGTTGGCCGCGTTTGGTGACGATCACGAGGCGCATCGGGGCCGATTCGAAGTCCATCAAGACCCGTTGCGCCGATCGAAGGCAGGGGAGAGAGATGAGATTCCCTCGCGTTCCTGCCGTTTCCTGGGGGCGGTCGTCGGAGGGCCGGCTCTTTGGGCCGCATAAGTCATACGAAGGGCGTTCGGAGCAGCACACTCACAACCGCCCCGGGTTCGAGTTCCGGCTTCGGGATGGACGGAGAGTCTTTCTCTCTCCGGTCCTTCCGGAAGATCGTCATCGGCTCGAAGCGGGATTTGAACAACTGTCCGATCAATCTCGTGTGTTTCGCTTCTTCCGCCAGCGCGATCAACTCAGCGAGGCGGAGATTCGCCAACTGATCCAGGTGGATCAGGTCGATCACGTGGCCTGGTGCGCGCTCGATCTGCCCGACCCACCCTTCGACGGACTTGGAAGCGGCCGGATGATCCGGGATGAAACCGATCCGCAGTCGGCCGAGGTCGCGATCACCGTGATCGACGCCGCGCAACGGCATGGGCTGGGAACGGTTTTACTGGCGCTCCTCGTCCTTCGAGCGAGGATGCTGGGGATCAAGCGGCTCAAGGCGTTCGTCTTGCCGGAGAACACCGTGGTGCTTCAATGGCTTCGGAGCCTCGGATGGACGGTTGTCCGGGACGAGGACTCGCTTGAACTCGAAGTCTCGACCGTCCCCGAGTCATTGCAGGCTCCGGTGTCTCTTGCCCGCCAACGGTTCCATCGGCTTTTGGAGGAGATGGAACCCCTGTTGAGCGAATGTTTGGACGCAATGGCGCAGTTCAGGCCCTCCGATACGCCGGGACCCATCCGCGACGTGTCGGAGAACAAGGATTCCACGCCGGAATCGGGCGAGTCCGTCTGACCGAGGGATCACCTTTTCGGCTGATCCCTCGGTGCGATTGAGGTGGCTCAATCGTTGAAACCAAGACCCTTCGTCGTGGTGGGGATGCGGCAGAAGTGCATGTCGGCCGTGACGTAAAGCACGGATCCGTCTTCACCTCCGAAGGTGCAGTTGGCGGTGGCCTCGCCGGTCTTGAGCGTGCCGAGATGGGTGCCGTCGGGAGCGAAGATCAAGACGCCGCCGGGTCCGGTCGCGAACAGGTTTCCGTCTCGGTCGACGGTCATCCCGTCGGGGAGGCCTTTTTCCTTGCCGACCTGATCGGTGGCATCGGCAAACACCTTCCCCTCTCCCAGGGTGCCGTCATCCTTCAGGGGAAAGGCCATCCAGATCGCCTTTTCCGGGTCGGAGTTGGCCACGTAGAGGATGGATTCATCGGGTGAGAATGCAATGCCGTTGGGACGGGTCATCTGATCGGTCAAGAGGGTCAGGGTTCCGTCGGGCGAGAGACGGTAAACCCCCTGGAAGGGAAGTTCTTTGGCCGGATCATCGACATTTTTCGGCAGGCCGTACGGAGGATCGGTGAAGTAGAGCGAGCCGTCGGATTTGAAGACGGCGTCGTTCGGGCTATTCAAGCGTTTCCCCTGATACGTGGAGGCGAGCGTCTCGAAGGTCCGGTCGTCCTTCAGTCGAGCAACGCGGCGATCCCCGTGCTGACAGAGAATGAGTCGGCCGTTGGAGTCAAAGAGCAATCCGTTCGAGCCCGGCTCCTGACCCGTGAATTGGTCGGAACCGGTGTACCCGCTCGGCTTCAGAAAGGGCTTCAACTCGCCCTTCTTGGTCCAGGCAAAGACAGTGTTGCGCGGGATATCGGAAAACAGGACGGTTTCTTGCTCGGGCCACCAGACCGGCCCCTCGGTCCACTCGAAGCCCGACGCGAGGATTTCCAGCCGGGAATCCGTGGGAATCAGTTCCCGGAAGCGATCGTGCTTGACCTCGATGGTTCCCAGGGAGTCGTACGGGGCGGATGCCGCCTCCTGGGCTTCTGCCGTTGGCATGACCACGAAGGCCAGAACCATCAGGACGGCGGCAAAGGCCCACGACTCGGGCCTTGTCTTGCGATCAATTAGCGTCATGGATCGGCTCCGGGAGAGGCGAGCAGATTCTGCGTTGCCCACGAGACAGCGGGAGGAAACTCACCGGCCCCGCTCGCCTCAAGGCCGGTGGCGACGCTCGAACTTAGTCGAGCCCGGCCCGCCGGGCAACGGGCCGGCACGGGGCGAGGGGGTTCCCCGAACGAATTTCTTCCCGGAGAGGCGATGACCGCGCGATGGGACGGCCGCTCGCTCGGAGGTTCAATGCGTGCCCGTGGCAGGCAACTTCATGGGCAAGGGAGCGCGAATTGAGGTGTTCTGCACAATCGACGACTGATCATGGCGAGGCGTGAGTTCCCGGAAATGCGTGACACAATTTCGCCCCCGTTGCTTGGAGCGATAGAGTGCCTGGTCGGCGTGATCAAGCAGCATGTCCGGGGTTGCGGTCGATGGTCCCGACGTCCCGACTCCGAAGCTCGCCGTAATCGGAGCGGATCGCCAGACCCGATCGGCAATGGATCGTCTCAGCCGCTCGGCCAGGGCAATGCCTTCCGGAGCACTCACCCGAGGTAACAGCACCACGAACTCCTCGCCTCCATAACGCGCAATGAGATCGCGATCTCGAACATTCGCCCGCAGCACGTCTGCGACTCCGATCAGGACCTCATCGCCGGCCGGGTGTCCATAAGAGTCGTTGTACTGCTTGAATCGGTCGACATCGAGGAGGATGACAGTCAGCGGTTGGGACGATTGGTGACTGAGGGTGAAACTTGACTCAAACAGCCGATGAAAGTGTCGGCGGTTTCGGAGGCCGGTCAAGGCGTCGGTGATCGCCATGTCTGCCAGCCGCTCGTTGCGGAGTTCCAGTTCCTGTTTGAGCGTTTCGAGTTCGTCCGAGCGGCGAACCAATTCTTCCTGCATCTCCAGAATGCGACGGGCAATCTCGACCCGAGCCACCAACTCGTCAAGGTTCAAGGGTTTGCTCAGGAAGTCGTCGACCCCAGCCCGATAGCCCGCCATCCGAGCTTCGAGTCCCGAGCGCGCGGTGATGAGGATAAAATATGTGTAGAGCGATCCCGAACGGCTCCGGAGTCGTTGACAGAGCCCTAACCCGTCAATCCCCGGCATCATCCAGTCAGAGATCACCAACCGAATCGATCGATCCGCAACCAGACGCATCTCCGCCTCCAGTCCATTGGGGACGACCTCGATCTCGTGACCAAGCCGCCGCAGCGCACCGACAATCAGGGTTGCGCTCACCGGATCATCTTCTGCCACAAGGATTTTCATCAATTCCATCGATTGTCGAGTCTGAAAGTGGGGAGTCGATCGAAATGGTACGTCGAGGGTTGCACCGCCAGGACCAGCCCCCCTGAACCATCTCTCCGGCCAAAGAACCCTAGATCGCTCTTTCCAAGAGAGCCGGACGGTGTCGAAACAATTCGACTCCTGGTGATTGCATGCAACGCGGAGAGGGGTCGGGTGTTGGTTTTTCGACGAGCTGGTCCCTGGACAGGCGTTCTCACGACCGCTAAACTCACTTCCATTGCAAGGTCTGCGAAAGCTGCACCAGGGATCGGATACTCCGGAAGGAACCTGCAGGGATGGCCAGCTCCGACATCGTGATCCGGGGCGCCCGAGAACACAATCTGCGGGACGTTTCCTTGCAGTTGCCTCGTGGTGCTTTGATTTGCTTCACCGGAGTGTCGGGATCGGGCAAGAGTTCGATGGCGTTTGACACGCTGTATGCTGAGGGGCAGCGGCGCTATGTTGAGAGCCTATCGAGCTACGCCCGGCAATTTCTCGGACAATTGCCAAAGCCCGATGTGGATCGGATTGACGGGCTGAGCCCTTCGATTGCCATCCAGCAGAAGACCGGAGGACGAAACCCGCGCAGCACGGTTGGAACGATCACCGAGATCCACGACCATTTACGCGTCCTGTTCGCGAGGGTTGGCCGGCAGCATTGTCCGGCGTGTGGGCAGCTGGTCTCGGCTCAGACCCGGGAACAGATTGTTGCTCAAATTCTCGATCAACCGAGCGGAACGCCCATTACCCTGCTGGCTCCCATCATCCGAGGGCAGAAAGGGGAACATCGCGATCTCTTCACCGATCTTTCTCGCGCGGGTTATGTTCGGGCTCGGGTCGATGGCCGGATTATCGCTCTCAGCGATCCTCCGGCCCTTGATCGTCAAGTGAAGCACGAGATCGAGGTCGTGATCGATCGGATCAAGCTTGGGCCTTCGGTCCGATCGCGACTGGCCGAGGCGGTCGAGTCTGCCTTGAAGCTTGGTGGCGAGACGGTAATCGTGGCGATCGAGGATCAGCCGGATCTGGTCCTCTCCTCCCGGTACGCCTGTGTGCCGTGCGGGATCGGCTTTGATGCGCCAAGTCCGCAACTGTTCAGCTTCAACAGTCCGCAGGGGATGTGTTCCTCGTGTGATGGGCTCGGCATTCGCCACGACTTTGCCGCTGACCTGCTCGTGCCCGACCCGACCCTGTCGGTCTGGGAGGGGGCCATTGCTCCGCTTGGGCCGGTCAAGAAACTCGGCAAGTGGAAGCGGCACCTCTTCGAGGGGTTCGCCTCGAACCTCGAAGCCGACGAGGGTGGACCGAAGAAGGGAACGATGCTTCGTTCCCCCTGGGAAGAGCTGGCTCCCGAGTACCAGAACGCCTGGCTGTACGGTACCGGCGATCGGGTCATCGTTTACCGATGGAAGAGTCGGAGCCGCCAATGGGCTCACCCGGGAACCTGGAAAGGCATCGCCAACGAACTCCTGGAAAAGTACCAGCATTCCAAGGGAGGTCCGCACCGAGCAGGGCTCGAGCCGTACATGAGGAGCATGACCTGCCCCGAATGCAACGGAGCCCGCCTCAACTCGCGAGCGCGCTCTGTCCGGGTCGGCGATCGCTCCTTGCCCGAACTGGAAGCCCTCGACCTAGGAACCCTCTCACGCTGGTTCGAGCGTCTCAGTGGGACGGGGAAGGCCGAACGCTCCGACGAGCCCGAGCCACTGGATGCACGATCACTGACGATTGCCGAGGAATTGCTCAAGGAAATTCGAGGGCGATTGCGGTTCCTGACGGATGTCGGTCTGGATTACCTAACGCTCGATCGCTCGGCTCCGACCCTGTCCGGGGGAGAGGCTCAGCGAATTCGGCTGGCCAGTCAGGTCGGGGCCGGGCTGGTCGGGGTGCTTTACATTCTCGACGAACCCTCAATTGGGCTGCATCCGCGAGACAATGATCGCCTGATCGCCACGCTCCAACGGCTTCGAGACATCGGGAATACAGTTGTCGTCGTCGAGCACGATGAAGACACGATGCGCGCGGCCGACTCGATAATTGACTTCGGTCCCGGCCCCGGCATCAAAGGGGGAGAGGTTATTGCCCAGGGCGATCTGGCAACAATTTCCAAACATCCCAACAGTCTGACCGGGCAGTACCTCTCGGGCCGGAAGTCGATCGCGGTGCCAACCCAGCGACGGGGCCTCTCAGAGAATGTGGTGCGGATCGTTGGGGCGCGACAAAACAACCTGAAGTCCATCGATGTCTCAATCCCCCTGGGCCGGTTTGTTTGTGTGACGGGCGTGTCGGGGTCGGGAAAGAGTTCGTTGATTGGTGAGATTCTCCGGGAGACGCTTTCACGCGATCTGAACGGAGCAAAAACCGATCCGGGTCTGCACGATCGAATCGAAGGAGTTGAACAGCTCGATAAGCTCATTGATATCGACCAGTCGCCGATTGGTCGAACCCCTCGATCGAATCCGGCAACCTACATCAAGCTCTTCGACGAAATCCGAGATCTTTACACGAAGCTCCCCGACTCGAAGACCCGAGGCTACAAGCCCGGAAGGTTCAGTTTCAACGTCCCTGGAGGTCGTTGCGAAGCCTGCCAGGGGAACGGGTCGAACAAGCTCGAGATGGATTTCCTGGCCGATGTCTGGGTCACCTGCCCTGTCTGCGAAGGGAAGCGATTCAACCGCGAAACGCTTCACTGCCGGTTCAAAGGCAAGAGCATCAGCGATGTCCTCGAGATGGATGTTCAAGAGGCACTTGAGCACTTTGCGAACGTTCCAAAAATTGGGGTGATGCTCAAGACCTTGCACGATGTCGGCCTCGACTATTTAAAACTTGGCCAACCCTCGCCAACCCTCTCCGGCGGCGAAGCCCAGCGAATTAAACTGGCCCGCGAACTGGTACGCAAGGGGACCGGCAAGACGCTCTATGTCCTCGATGAACCCACGACCGGCCTCCATTTTGAAGACATCCGGCGCCTGCTCGACGTGCTCCACGGGTTCGTCGAGCAAGGAAACACCGTGGTAGTGATCGAGCACAATCTCGACGTGATCAAGACCGCCGACTGGATTCTCGACCTTGGCCCCGAAGGCGGGGCCGGTGGAGGGCGGATTGTTGCGGAAGGAACGCCCGAGGAGGTCGCCAAGGTCCGCGACAGTCATACCGGAAAAGCACTCGCCCGGGTTCTCTGGCCCGATTCGAGGCGTTCCTCTCCGTCCACCAGGGGAAAATCACCAAAGCGATCCGTCAAGGGTCGACCAACCCGCGAACTCAGTGCGATTACGATCGAGGGGGCCTCGCAACATAACCTGAAGGGGGTCAACGTTCGCCTTCCGCGGAATCAGATGACGGTCTGCAGTGGGCCGAGCGGCTCGGGAAAAACCTCGCTGGCCATGGACACCCTGTATGCCGAAGGTCAGCGACGCTATGTCGAAAGCCTCTCCAGCTACGCTCGGCAATTCCTCGCACCGTTGCAGAAACCCAAGGTCGAGCGGATTACAGGGCTATCTCCCGCGATCAGCATCGAACAGAAAACCACCAGCAAAAGTCCCCGATCAACCGTGGGGACTGTAACGGAAATCCACGATTACCTGCGCATTTTGTTCGCAAGACTTGGGCATATGTATTGCCCAGCGTGTGGAATTCCGGTGGGCACGCAGACCTCTGACGAGATCGTCGAGAAGATTCTCCATCATCCTGAAGGAACTCGCGTTTACATCATGGCCCCCCTCGATCGGAATGAGGGGGAGGATTATGAAACGCTCTGGAACGACCTGCGCGGTTCCGGGTTTGTGCGGGTTCGAGTCGATGGCGTCTCCCACAACCTCGAATCCCCTCCCCAGCTTAACCGTCGCGAATCGCATTCGATCGAGGTTGTGATCGATCGGGCAATCATCCGACGTTCGACCCGCTCTCGACTGGCCGACGCGGTCGAGGCAGCCCTGGATTTGGGGCGGGGGGTGATCCACGTCGCCAAGGTCTCGGAGGAGATTGACGAGGCGAACTGGCCCATCCGTCGCTTCAGTCAACATCGCTCCTGTGATGGCTGCGGACGAAGCTTTGAGGAATTGTCGCCTCATCATTTCTCGTTCAATAGCTCGCTTGGCTGGTGCCCCTCGTGTGAAGGCCTGGGAGTCCAACTTGGTGCCGATCCGGCGGCCCTGATTCCCGATGGTCGTAAGAGTCTTCGCGGAGGGGCTGTGGCAGTCTGGCCCTCGTTCGACGAAAACCCGATGTTCGCCCGGATGATCGCCGGACTGGCCGATCGGTTGGGAATCGATCTCGAAACTCCCTTTGAGGATCTCGAAGCCCGTCATCGCCGAATGATTCTCTTTGGTACGGATGCGACCTGGTTCGACGTGCCGCCACTGGAAGATGCCGGAGGTTTTCGCTTCCAGTACAAGGGCCTTTTCCCTGCGCTGGAGGAGGCGGGGCGGCTCTCCTACCTCTATCGGGCAAAGCTCCGCGGAATGGTGGCCGAAACCTCCTGCTCGACGTGCATGGGGGGACGGCTGAGAGACGACGCGGCCGCGGTTCGGTTCAAGGAGTTTACGATCGATCAGATGAGCAACTGGCCGCTCAGCCGTGCGCTCTCATTTTTTCAAAAGCTTAAGCTTTCCGCAGATGAGCGGCACATTGCGGGCGACCTGATTCGGGAAATCCGCGATCGATTGAAATTTCTGGTCGATGTTGGGCTGGATTATCTGTCGCTCGCTCGATCAACCCCGACTCTTTCCGGAGGGGAAAGCCAACGGATTCGTCTGGCCAGCCAGATCGGTAGTGGCCTGACCGGCGTTTTGTATGTGCTCGATGAGCCGACGATCGGTCTGCATCCGCGAGACAATGCTCGACTCTTGCAAGCACTTCAGCATCTCAGGAATCTCGGCAACACGCTGGTGCTCGTTGAGCACGATCGTGAAGTGATTGAGGCGTCCGACCATCTGCTCGATTTCGGACCCGGTTCCGGCGACCTCGGCGGTCGGATCACCGCGCAGGGGCCGCCGAGCAAGGTTCGCAACATCTCGAAGTCGTTGACGGGGCGCTATCTGAGCGGTCGCGCCTCGATTCCGGTTCCGTCGAATCGACGCAACCCGGAGGGAGCGGCCCTGGTGATTCGCAATGCGAGACACCACAACTTGAAGGGAATCGACGTTGCGTTCCCGATCGGTGTTGTTACGGCGGTCACGGGGGTCAGTGGCTCCGGGAAAAGCTCTCTGGTCGAAGATATTCTGATGAAGGCGTGTGCTCAGCACCTTCACCGATCGCAAGTGGTGCCTGGCTTGCACGACGCAATTGAGGGAATCGAGCTTATCGACAAGATGATCGGCGTGGATCAGACGCCGATTGGAGGCACTCCGAACTCGACTCCCGCAACGTACACTGGAGTCTTTGACCTGATCCGGGAACTGTTTGCGAAGCTGCCAGAGTCGAAAATTCGCGGATACGGCCCCGGCCGCTTCAGTTTCAACGTTCCGGGCGGTCGCTGTGAAGCCTGCGAAGGAGCAGGACAAACCCGGATCGAGATGCACTTCCTGCCCGATGTCTGGGTGCCTTGCGAGTCTTGCGGAGGTGCCCGATTTACCGGTGAAACCCTGGCCGTCACCTATCGAGGCAAGTCGATCTCCGATGTTCTGACCATGAAGGTTGATGCGGCGCTTGATCTGTTTGCCGCGGTCCCCAAGATTCGCCGTGTCTTACAAACATTGCATGATGTGGGGCTGGGATACGTCGCGCTGGGCCAGTCGGCACCTACCCTTTCTGGAGGGGAGGCACAGCGAATCAAGCTTGCCGCCGAACTCGCCCGACCACAAACCGGCCGGACGCTCTATGTTCTTGATGAACCGACGACCGGCTTACATTCCGACGATGTTCGAAAACTGCTCGATGTCATTCATCGCCTTGCGGATCTTGGAAATACGGTGGTGATCATCGAACATCATCTTGATGTGATCAAGACCGCGGACTGGGTCATCGACCTTGGCCCGGAAGCGGGAGAACAAGGAGGTTCGGTCGTCGCCGTTGGGCCTCCTGAGGTGATCGTCGCCAATCCCATCACTTTGACCGGCAAGGTGCTCAAGCCAGTGCTGGAAGCGGGGCCGCTCACTCCTCGGAAGGTCTACGATCCCGTCGCCGAGGCTCGGAAGGAGCTGGCTGACGCGCGTCGGGTGGCGGAATCGATCGGGGAGGTTGAGGCAATCGCCCCTCCCTGGGAAAGCGATGGCCGGCGCTGGCATACTCAGGATCGCTTGACCCGCACCGGGAAGCCGGCTCGTTGGGATGGCCGGATTCTCGATTTCATCGTCGATCGGCTCAAGCAGCTACGTTCCTTCGATGAACCGGACTGGTCGAAACGCACCCTCGTGCGCGTTTGCTTACCCAATGCGCCACGGATGACTCCGCCGTTCTTTGAAGCGAGTACGGGTCAGGAATGGGTGGTCACGCTTCGCTTCCGTGTGCCGGTGAGGCAGTCTCAGAACCTGAACCGAATTCAGGAGGAGCTCGGGCTCGAACCGTTCGAGTCCCTGAAAACTCCCGTCCTCTGTGATGCCCCTCGGGTCTCGGCCGGATTTGCCGGTGCCGGGTTTCGAGAAGTGGTCATCATGGCACACTCGGCTGAAGAACTCTGCACCCCTGCGTTTGAATCGTTCATCGACCAAATGGCGCACGGATACCTGGGGCAATCGGTCAAGGACGAGTGGGGCGATGCCAAGGCCCGTGTGGCGACCTTGATGGGGGGATCGGATCGGAATTGATGGGTCCCAAGGTCGATGGGAGCCATGCCTGGGCGTTTGTCCCACCCGAGAATGGTTCGTGAAACGGGTGAGTGTTATTGTCTTGGAACTTCGACCGATCGCAGCAGCTCGCCCAGCAAATCATCAACGCGTCGTCCCTCGATCTCGGCCTCGGGGGTCAGAATGACCCGGTGTCGAAGCGCCGGGAGGACAACATCGACGACATCATCCGGCACGACGTAATCGCGGCCTTCAAGGGCCGCTGAGGCTCGAGCCCCCCGAAGCATTGCCACGCCGGCTCGCGGAGAGGCCCCGATGGAGAAAGCCGGCCATTCTCGGGTCCGTCGCACAATGGCCGTGATGTATTCGATCAGTCGATCGTCGGCGAGGATGTCGCCGCAGCGCCGTTGCATGTCGAGGACTTCAGCCGGAGAGGTGACAGTCGCCACTTGCTCGGTGAGGATCGAGTCGGGGCTACGGCCCTCGGTATGAAGACGAAGGATGTCGGCTTCTTCTCGCGAGGAAGGATAATCGGCCACGAGTTTGAAAAGAAAGCGATCGAGCTGAGCTTCGGGAAGGTTATACGTACCCTCCGATTCGATCGGGTTCTGCGTGGCCATGACCAGGAAGGGAGGCTCCAGCAGATGGGCCTGACCATCGACCGTGACCCGCGCTTCCTGCATGATTTCCAGCAGGGCCGCGTGAGTCTTGGCTGGAGAGCGGTTGATCTCATCGGCCAGGAGTAATTGGGTGAAAACAGGGCCAGGTCGGAATCGGAAGGCGCCGGTATGTTCCTCGTAGATGGAAGTCCCAGTAATATCCGAAGGCATCAGGTCCGGAGTGAACTGAATTCGGTTGAATCGACACCCGAGCACTCTCCCAAGGACTCTGACGAGCAAGGTTTTTCCGAGGCCAGGCACACTTTCAATCAGGACATGCCCCTGAGCGAGCAAGGCGATCAGGACCCCTCGAACCAGCGGTTGCTGGCCGACGAAGACCTTGTCGATTTCCTGCTTGACGCGAGCGGCCCACGTCGCAACTTCGGTGTTCGAGGGATCGTCGGTGGGGTTCATCAATCATTCCGGCCTGGGTTCGACTGTTCGGCAGATGTGGTCTTCGGACACACGGAGTCCGGACCTCGGAGCAGGAGACGAGTCCGGCAGTCGGCGGTCGGCTCTATGAGACGACTCGGCGGGAGGTCTGGTCAAGAAGTCAGTCCGAAATCAGTCGGCTGGTCACGTAGAACGAGCCGGACGACCCTCTTGCAAGGGCCGACCGGCTCGCGAGGCTGGAGTTGCTGATGAGACGATTAACTGCTGCTCATCAGCCTTGGTCAGGTCGAAGCCGGGAGAGGGCAGACCGGACCCTCGGGTTGTCAGTTTGTTCGCCGAACTGGCCGAGGATCAGATCGAAGGCTCTTGGATCGCGTTGGACAGAGGCCGAAGACTCATTCTCCCCCTCGGTGGTCGAGGCGGCCGTGGTGAGCGATCCGGGAGTCCGGATGGTCCGCTGGGCCACGTTGAGGTAGCGATCGTAGAACGATCCGATGTTGATCTCCGAGGCCGTGAACGGAGGCCGGGGTTCGGGAGTCGTCGGGGTTGCCACGGGAGGTGTGACCGGGTTGGCCACATCGTCCTGAGCCGGGCGAGGATTGGTCGGTGGTTGAACCGGTTCGGGGCGAGTCCGACCGGGTGACTGTGCCGGTCGCTGGCCCGGTTCAGTCTGGAAGAGTGCATAGAACGGGCCGGCGCCCGGATCATTCACACCCACTCCCCGGTTAATCCCGAAGCGGTTGGGGGTGAAGTTCCGGAATCGCTGCGTGATCTGCTGAGGCACGAACGCGTAGGTCGGCAGCAGTCGTTGCAGGTCCGTCCAGTTCCGAACCGGAGTTCCGTCGATCAGATAACCACCGGCCGAGCCGCGCTGGCGATCGGTGATCACGAAGCTGTCTGGAGCCGGGAGCAGGGTGTGAGCCAGCATTTCGAACTGCTGAACCGAAACCACTCCGTCGAGCTTCCCGTCCGCCGAGTAATCGAAGAAATTAAACCGGCGCTGATAGACGTTCGGCTCTCCAGGCTGTTCCAGCTGACTGGTCAGGCCGAGCGGAGCGATTTCATCGGTAAAGACCCCAGAGGTGATGAAGTTCCGTGGTCCATTGACCGGGTCTTCTCCAGGCGGTCGGGCCGTGCCACCGAGCAACCGAGCCATGGCACCCGCTTCGGGCATGCCGATGGTGTTGGCCTTGGTGACGAAGTTCTCGATCTCCTGGGCAGTGATGAACCCATTGTTGTTGGAGTCGATCAGTTCGATCGAGCCCGTGTTGAACAGGTACGGCAGGGCGATGGAGCCCTCGATCGCTGCCACGGCGTTACCGACATCCACTCGGGAGAATTCCCGGTAGAATGCAGGGGTTCCGAGCGAGAAGGGCTGCAACTGGTCAACCACCTCATCGCCGGGGATGTCCGCGTCTTCGGCCGGAACGGCGGTCCACTGCAAGATCGAATTGATCCCGTGCGGGTTGGCGTAGGCTTCCAGGTTCCGGATCATTCCAGGACCGAAATCCAGGGCCGACGAACCCACCGGAGAGGTCAGGTAGGCGCTGACCGTCGAACCATTGGCCGCGAGCTTGCTGTAGTAGTCGAGTGCCGAGGCAAGCAGCGAGTACGATCCGGTGACCATGCCCGAGGAGAGCGAGGTACCCGTTTCGTCGAAGACGAGGTGGCTATTGCCGTCTCCCACGAACGTTCGACGGTAGGTCGGCACCCCGATGGCCGGGGCGGCGAAGTCGGTCGTATGCGTTCGGTTTGCAGCCGAGAGCAGGCGATCCTGGAAGATCGTCAGATCGTTGGCGGCAATGGCCGGCAGGGTGGTGAAGTCGGGGGACAACGCGGCGGGCGGCAAGAGCCGTCCCAGCGGTCCGGGGGCAGGATCGGTTGGGGGCGACGTCGGTCCGAGCCGGAACGGGAACGGATACGATCCGGTGACCGAGATGACCTCGTTGAGGATCGCCGGAATCGGCTCGCCGTTGATGTTGCCGATTTCCGGGGTGTTCGGATCACCGAACTGACCAGACGCCGCAATCGGCGTGATCCCTCGGTGCAGCAAGCGCTGCATCTGGTTCTTCAGGGCGATGACGAGTTGCTTGTTCTGACGGAAGGCCGTCCCTTCGGTGTCGAAGGTCGAGGTCGTGCCGAAGCCGAAGTTCGACGCCACCACCCGGTTAACCTGTCCCGGGCGAACCGGGTCGTTGACGAAGGGCGTGTCGGCCACGAACCGGATCGCGTCGTAGAAGGCCTGGTTCGTCGTGCCCGAGGCAAGCGGGCTGAAGACGTTAACCGGCTGCAGCGTGGCCTGCGGTACGAACTGAGAGATCACGCCCGCGACGAGCGTTCCGTGACCGTTGCCCGCTCCCAGGTCGTCGTTCCCCGCGGCTCCGGTGAAGATGTTCCGGCCCGGCGCGACCCGGCCACGAAGCTGAGGGGTCTGGGCGTCGATGCCGGTGTCGACCACGGCGACCGCGGTCCCTTCACCCTGGAAAGGCACGCCGAGCGTTCGCAGGTCACCCAGGCCGACCAGCTCACCCGCGGTGGAGTGGGCCAGGCTCAGGGTGGACTTGAATTGCCAGATGCCGTCGTTGTCCGCCACGTAGAGTGTCGTGCCGTCGGCCGAGAAGGTGATGCTCAGGCTCGATTCGACGAAGCTTCCCGATCCCCGGACGCCGGACGTGTTGAACCCTTCGGCGAAGGGAGTCACGGTGCCGTCGGGAAGAACGCGGACGACTCGGCCACCAACGTTGCTACCTGGCACATCAACCGTCAACTGAGACGGATTCACGGGATCGACCACGATCCCGCCGGTGCCGCCCCCTTGAACCGGGAGGACGAGCGTTCCTTCCAGGGCACCGTCCACGGCGGGAATGTCGACGCCCACCGCGAGGCCAGACGCCAGGTCGGCGACGAACATGCTGCCGGCGAAGGTCGGGTCGCCGATGACAGGCAAGGCGCCGGCCCCTCCCCCTTCAACGGTTGTCCCATAGGAGAAGAAGCCGAACTCGTCGAAGGCGATATCCTGGAAGCGACGGAACGGGGTCCCGACGGCCGAAATGCGGTCAATGCCCGAAGGGTTGGTTGCGTCGGCCTGAGTCGTGGCGAGGGTCACGAGATCTTCCGGGAAAGGCCCCAGAACAAGACCCTGAATTCCGGCATTCGCCACAATGACTTCGTTACCTGGGCCGGTGTTGTTGCGAATCAGCAACTCACCGTTATTCCCCTGGATTCCGCTGACCCCCGGATCGGGGTCGCTGAAGCCGGGGATGCCGGGCGTTCCGAAGTCGGTGAAGGCCGAGTAGACGCGCGAAACGTAGTCGTTATTGGCAGACGTGAGGCCAACTTCGGGGCCGAAGGTCAGACGCGTATTGGTCACGCCTTGGGGCAGCGGGCCGGAGATGACCTGTGCCCCTTGCATCTGATTGGCGTCGAAGAACAAGGCGGTGAAGCCCGGAGCGTTGGTGCCCGATCCGGCGAACATCCCCCGCAGGAAGTCCTGCTGCTGAGCCGGGGGCACATGCACCGCGCTCGGGCGTCGGACCAGATTTCCGGTGTCCTGGCCCTCGGCGAACACGAGGTAGAGGCCCATGAAGGTCCCGTCGGGACCAATCCGGTAGATCGCGTTCTTCAACGGATCCGTGCGATCAACCGAGGCAACGAACATCGACGGCAGTCCGTCGAAACTCCCCTCGGCGTCGAAGGTGATGTCATACCAGTTGACCAGGCCCGTCTCGATTCCGGCCGAATTCTCAGCCGTCGTGCCCGGTGAGATCTGGTTCAGCACCGTGTTCAAGTCGAAGAACACGTTGGCATTGCCCGTGGCAGGGTCAATGCGGTAGATCACACCCGGTCGACCGCCCGTCTCGATCGGCGGGCCTGCATCGTTGTTTCCGCGAGTGATCGCGTAAACGACCTTGCCGAAGTCGCCACCAGGCCCCGCCTCGATTCGAACAATGTTATTGTCGAACGTCGCGCTCGGGGTGAGCTGCGAGACCGAAACATAGGGGGCTGCACTGAAGGCCGAAGTGTCACCCGCTTCGACCGTGATCACACCGCGGTTGACGTTATCCGCCTGCTCGTCGAAGGGGTCGAAGACCGCGATGCGTGTCGCGGTCGGAAGATAGGGCGCAAGGAGCTGCTTCGTTTCGAGCTGCTGGATCGACTCGATCTGAAAGCGTTGACGACTCCGCGGCTTCTGGGCCCGCGCCCGCGAGCGGTTTGGCTGGGACATTCGGTTCTCTCCTTAGGGCTGACTCGACCATCCTGGACCGAGGCCGAAACGCCCGGCGCCCCTCGGTATCGGCGTCGAGGGTGCCCGCATCTCAGCAAATTCTCGTACCGGCACCGGCGGCTCCAGCAACCGGCGCGATTCGCGGGCGCAGGCCGCTCATTCAGACTCATCGTTTTGATCGGACGATCGATGGGGTCCGCATGAGTCAACCCGAATCAAGGAGCCGAAGTGGGATTTGATTTCCGGTCGGATCCGGGATGGTTCGCCGGAGAGTGTGTCTGGGTGGAGGGGCTTCAAGGTGCCAAGCTCGGCGCATGAAAAACGCCGGAACCGCCCGATCTCGGACGGCCCGGCGAGGCAAGGGCTTGCTTGATTTGAGCAACGTTCCCCAGAGTCGGGGAATGAGCAATTACTCGGAGCTGGGGCCAGGAGAGCCGACAACCCCTTGAGGCCCGGTTCCGCCGCCCTGGGGTCGGGTCTGAGCCTGGAAGGCCCCGGCGCGGCGTCGAACGTCCAGCTCAATCGAGCCGAAGGTTCCTTCATGCCGCTGAATGGTCATGCCAAGGGCGGTCAGGAGCCGCTTGGCGGTGTAAAAGTTCATGACCAGCCGCTGGTTGGCTTTGACGTCCTGACGGCCCGTGGCGAACGGCTGAGGGTTGAGGCCGAAGTCGAGGATGACTTCTTCCGGAGTCGCCGTGACCCGGCAGAAATTGGAATACGACGGCACCGTGTTCGTATCGTCGACAAACACTTCGGTGGTCGCGCCCTGGGCCTGGCCTTGCGGTGCAGCTTGGCCTTCTTTTTCCGGTCCCGCTCCTTCGCCGCTGCTCATGGCATACTCCTGAATGCTTCGGATAAGAATCCGTAAGGGATACGGTCAGTCGGGAGTCGAACAACCGCTGTTGCCCTGGAATTCGCTGGGAGATCACCCCTCATCGGGTGAATCCGATTGAGAGATCCGATTCCGAGCCGCGAGTAGAGATGCGGCTGGGTTCGAGTGCGCAATTCCCCCGACGCGACGCCAGTCTGACGGAAGCTTCGCTGGCGATCAAGGCGTTTTCCAGTGAATCATGCGGCCGAGGAGGCCGATTCGGACCCCATGCGCAGCAGAGGCCCATGCAGGTGAGTGTTCTGTTGGGGACGACCGACGAGACGATCCAGCAGCGCCAGGGTTCTCCCGGTCGCTCCCCGCTGGGCAAGCACGAAGCCGCGGGCGCCTTGACCCCGAGCCTGGGCCGATTCTGGGGCCGCCAGATCGGATCGAAGCGCCTCGGTGAGTTCGTCGGCATCGCGGACGACCCGGGCCGCCTGGCGATCAAGTAATCCTTCGACCGCTTCGCGAAAGTTACTCGTGTGGGGACCAAACAGCACCGAAGCGCCAAAGGCCGAGGGTTCCATCATGTTTTGCCCTCCCCGGCCCGGAAAAAGGCTGCCGCCGACAAATGCCAGGTCGGCCATCCCCCAGAGGCTCGACAACTCGCCGACGGTGTCGATGAGGAGAACCGGGGGCAGGTCTCCCGGGCTCGGCGCCGGCGGCGGCTCGTGTTCGACACTCCGTCGCCAGACCGAATGCCCCTGGCTCTCGATCCAGCGAGCGAGGTCAGCCCCCCGTTCCGGATGCCGAGGGACGATCACCAGCCTTAGCTCCGGATGATCGACCCGGACTGTCTGATAGGCGTGAAGTGCAACGGCTTCCTCACCTTCCATGGTGCTTCCGGCCACGAAAATCGGCCCGGCCGCGCCCTCCAGGCCGAGCGATCGCCGAAGCGAACGAACCTTGGGCGCGTCTCGGTTGGCTTCCAGCCCGTCGTACTTAATGGAGCCGGTAACCGTGACTCGATCCGCGAGCATTCCGATGTCGCGGAATCGCGCGGCCGACTCCTCCGATTGGGCGCCGACGACGTCGAGCCGACGAAGGGTTGGGGCGAGCAAGGCTCGGAACCGACGGTAGCGGGGATGACTTCGACGACTGATCCGGCCGTTGATGACGGCAACGCGTGTTCCCTGGTTCGAGGCCGCTCGGATCAGGTTGGGCCAGAGTTCCGTTTCGACCAGCACGAGGGCCGACGGCCGGACGCGGCTGAGTGCCCGACTCACTGCCCAGGAGAAATCCAGAGGGGCGTAGAAGGTCACCAGATCAGGAAAAGTCCGGCGAGCGACCTCAAGGCCGGTCGAGGTGGTGGTCGAGATCACCACCTCCCATTCCGGTCGCCGACGGTGCAGATCGGCGATCAGGGGACGGAGCAGGAGCACTTCTCCGACGCTCACGGCATGGAACCAGAGGCAAGGAGCGTTGCCCAGCCTTCTCGGAACGCGTCCCCAAAGCTTCTGGGCGTGACCGTCTCGGTACTTCCCGGTGCGCCAGGCTCGGAGCAGCAAGACCGGCGAACAGATCGTGAGCAAGACGAAGTAAGCCGCATCAAGCAGATAGGGCATCGAGGCATCCTTTCCTGACCCGCCTCGCCCGAACCGGGCGATCAACTCATCGCGGTCGAAACAGACCCGGACGCGGGAACATCCCTGAATTCCCGCGTGACCGATTCGTCGAATTCTTCAAGCAAGCAGGATGCCAGTCGGACTTGGTCGCAAATCTTGTGACGTGTCTCGATCGGATTCGCTCTCGCGTGAGCGAACCGAATTCTTGATCTCACAGGAGGTTAGAGTCCGGTGAGCCGTCAAGGAACGATCACCGGACTGGAGAAAGATCGGTCAGAAAGGGGCGCCATCCCCCCCTTTTTTCATGCAGCATGCCTTGAATTTTTTACCTGACCCGCATGGGCAGGGGTCATTCCGGCCAACCTTTTTGCCGACCTTGCGAACGGGTTCGACCTTGGTAGTCTCCCCTTGTCGCTGGCTGGCGGCGATGGCCGCCTCTTGCTGGGCCCTCATGGTTCGCCCATCGGCGGAGACGGCCCCAACGGGTTCTCCGCCCGAGGTGGTCGAGGGGGCGTCTTCCTTGATCGATCGAGCTCGATCGAGTTGCCAGCGGGCTCCGAGATAGGAGAGGAAGTCCGGATCGACCTGTTCCATGCGGAAGACCAGGTCGGTGATCTTATCCGAGACGCTTTGCCACATCTCGTCGTAGATACGCTTGCCTTCGCGCTTGTACTCAACCTTCGGATCGACCTGAGCGTAGCCTCGGAGGCCGACCGAGCTGCGGAGGTGGTCCATGGTCCGGAGGTGTTCCATCCAGCTCTGATCGAGAATCTGGAGCAGGAGGACTTTCTCCATCTCGCGCATCTCGGGCCGATGGCGAGCGTCGAGGGCACCGATGAGCTTCGAGCGAGCCCCTTGAGGACCAAGCTCGGTCAGTTCCTCGACGGTGGTTTCGACTCCAAGCTCCTGCCGGGCCCAGTTCGACAGTTCGGCCAGGGCGGCCGGGTCGGTGTCGCCGTTGTCTTCAAAGGCGGCATCGAGCTTCGTCTGGAGCTCATCGTAGAGGTGTGCCCCGGTGTAATGATCGTGGGCAACCTGGACGAGCAGTGTTTCCATCTCGGGACGGAGCAAGGGTTTCAGTGCTTCGACGTCAACCGGAGTGCCGAACCGTTCCGACGCCCAGGCGGCCAGACCTTCCCGGTCGTACTTGGCCGGTTGGCCCGGTTTTGGTTCGACAAGGAATCGGCTCATCCCGACCCGAACCGGGAATTCCGCTTCCTTTCGAGCGTACAGCTCGCGTCCCTGATGCTTCAGATCAGAGGCAACTTCCTCGGCCGATTTGCCGGACCACTCGGCCGGATCGGTCGTGAGGCCGAACTTGCGATGCACCCATCCGGCCAGCGACCGGATGCCCCAGTCTCGGCTCACGAACTCGCGGGCCGGCTCCAGGTCGGTGTTGCGGATCGTTTCGACAGCCTGTTCTCGAATGAAATCGGCCAGGCCAATGCGGTCGATCTCGGCTTCGCCGTCCACCGTTCGAGCGAACCGCCGCAAGTCGCGATCCTTCAGATTCAAGCTGTAACGAGCATTGGCCCAGCTCGTCAGAGCCAGCCAGTTCCATTCGGACGATTCGGCCTCGGAGGGAAGATTCTCCTCGATCGCCTCATCGATGGCGTCGGCGGCCTGACCCTCAGCGCGGTCTCGGGCCCGCTCAACGGCCTCCTCGAACGGGTCGCCCCGGAAGTCTCGGGCCTCGAATTCGACGCCCAACCGCTGGCCGACCCAGGCGGCAAAGCTGGCCAGGCCATAGTCGGGGTCGAGGAACTGGGCGACCGCGGCGTCGATCTGACGATCGATCATCGTCAGGATCTCGTCCTTCGTCGGGGCGCCATCGAGCAATCGCTGACGGAACGAGTAGACCCCCTTGCGCTGGGTGTCCATGACCTCGTCGTATTCGAGAAGGTTCTTGCGGGCGTCGAAGTTCCGTTCCTCGACCTTCTTCTGGGCTCCTTCGATTCGTCGGGAGACGAGCCTGCTCTCGATCGCCTCTCCCTCTTGCATGCCGAGCCGTTCGAGGACACCGGAGACCCATTCTCCGGCGAACTTCCGCATCAGGTCGTCCTGGAGCGAGAGGAAGAAGCGAGAGCTGCCCGGATCTCCCTGGCGACCGGATCGGCCGCGGAGCTGGTTGTCAATTCGTCGCGATTCGTGGCGCTCGGTGCCGATGATGTGCAGGCCGCCCAGTTCGGCGACCTCGCGCCCCTCGGCCTTCATCTCCGGTTCGTACTGATCAACGGTTTGCTTCCAGACCTCTGGCGGAACTTCGAGCCGAGTTGGGTAAAGCGGGCGTCCGTCCTCGTCTTTCAGGCGGCTCAGGTCGGCCCAGGCCATGAACTCGGGATTACCACCGAGAATAATGTCGGTGCCTCGACCGGCCATGTTGGTCGCAATCGTGACCCGACCCTTGCGGCCGGCCTGGGCGACGATCTCGGCCTCCTGCTCGTGGTACTTGGCGTTGAGCACCTTGTGGGAGATGCCGTAACGCTTGAGCATCTCAGCGAGCAACTCCGACTTCTCGATCGAGGTCGTGCCGACAAGGATCGGGCGGCCGGTCGGGTGGACCTCTCGAATCTCATCGATGATGGCCTGGAACTTCTCCTTCTCGGTCCGGAAGATCACGTCGGGCTCGTTGACACGCTGCAGACCCCGGTTGGTCGGGATGGCCACAACGTCGAGCTTGTAGACCTTCCAAAACTCGTTCGCTTCGGTCATGGCCGTGCCGGTCATGCCCGAGAGCTTGGTGTAGAGTTTGAAGAAGTTCTGGAGCGTGATCGTGGCGAGGGTCTGATTCTCTTCCTTGATCTTGACCCGTTCCTTGGCCTCGACCGCCTGGTGCAGGCCGTCGGACCACTGTCGGCCGACCATCAAGCGGCCGGTGAACTCGTCAACGATGATGATCTCGCCCTTGTCGCTGACGACGTACTCTCGGTCGCGCTTGTAGAGGTGGTGCGCTTTGAGAGCGTTGTCGATCAGGTGGGGCCACTCCATGTTTCCGGGAGTGAAGAAGCTTTCGACCCCGGCCAGACGTTCGGCCTCTCGGATCCCGTCCTCGTTCAGGTGGGCGGTGCGTTCCTTTTCCTTGACCTCGAAGTGTTCCCCCTCGCGAAGCTGCCGGGCGATTCGGTCGGCTTCGGCGTACTTCTTCACATCGTCGAAGGCCGGGCCGGAGATGATCAAGGGGGTTCGGGCTTCGTCGATGAGGATCGAGTCCACCTCGTCGATGATCGCGTAGTGCAGCGGCCCCTGGGCCTGCGACTCCCGAGACGGTTTCATGTTGTCGCGCAGGTAATCGAAACCGAACTCATTGTTCGTACCGTAGGTGATGTCGCAGCCGTAGATCTTCTGTCTTTGGCGAGGGTCCATCTGCGACTGGATCGCCCCGACCGTCAATCCGAGGCCGTTGTACAGTGGGCTCATCCACTCGGCGTCTCGGCGGGCGAGGTAATCGTTGACCGTGATGACATGCACCCCTTTGCCCTCCAGGGCATTGAGGTACGCCGCCAGGGTGGCCACGAGGGTTTTCCCCTCGCCGGTGACCATCTCGGCGATTTTGCCCTCGTGCAGGACCATGCCGCCGAGGAGCTGTACGTCGTAATGACGCATTTTGAGGAACCGCCGTCCCCCTTCGCGGCAAACAGCGAAGGCTTCAGGCAGCAGGTCGTCGAGTGTCGCTCCCGAGGCAAGCCGCTTCCGGAATTCGGTCGACTTCTGCTTCAACGCGTCGTCGGAAAGACGCTCGACGGTTGGCTCCAAGTCGTTAATCTGGGAGACGATCGGTTGCAGGCGTCGAATCTGACGCTCGTTGGAGTTTCCAAAAACCCGGACCAGGCCGTGGGAAACTCCTTCGCTGAAGGCATTCAGGGCGTTGGTGGTTTTGTCCCACAAATCGCTAAGAAGAACCGTCGCCTCCATGACTGTTGACCGCCTCCCGCGGAAAAGGGTGTGCCGCTCTAACTTCAATGATGAAAAGATTTTATTGAAATGCTGAATCCTGGTCAAGCGAGGCTTGACCAGGTCTCTCCATCACTATAGGACGTGACAGAACGCCGGACTCGCGGCGCAAGGGTTCTGGCGGTAGAATCGGGCATGCCTATTGGTTATCGGACCGAACCGCCCGCACCCAAAGAGGAGCGTCGCAGTCTCGTGGAGGATTCCGTATCGCAGGAGGCAGCCGGAGCCTCTCGCCGGTTGATTGTCCTCGGCAGCGGCACATCGACTGGAGTTCCGGTGCTCGGATGCGATTGCCCGGTCTGTCGGTCGGACGATCCCCGGAACGTCCGGACTCGACCAAGCGTCCTGCTGCGTCTGCCGGCAGGCGATCTCTTGATTGATACTCCCCCGGAGCTTCGCCTGCAATTGCTGAGAGAGGGAATCCACCGAGCCCACGCGATCCTCTACACTCATGCCCACGCCGATCACCTGTTCGGCCTCGATGACGCTCGATTGTTTCCAAAGATGATCGGTGGCCCGGTCCCGATCTACTGTGAGCAAGAGGTCGAGGAGGCCATCCGCCGGGCCTTCTCCTATGCGTTTGACGAACGGGCCTTGCGGATTCCCCGTGGGGGCGTCCCGCAAGTCGAGTTCTCCCGGATCGGGTCCGACGAACCGTTCTGGGCGCTCGGCGAGCAGGTCGTTCCGATCCGCCTGCATCACGGCCGATTTCGGGTCCTCGGCTTTCGGATCGGCGGGCTCGCCTATTGCACGGATGTTTCCGAGATTCCCGAGGAGAGCGCCCCGAAGCTGGAGGGGCTCGACACCCTGATCCTTGACGCCCTCCGGCCCGAACCGCATCCGACTCACTTTTCGCTCGACGAGGCGCTGGCCGTCATCGAACGGTTTCGTCCCCGGCAAGCCTATTTAACTCATCTCTCTCATTCGTATGATCATGGGGCGGCCGAGGAACGCTTGCCCCCCGGGGTCCGGTTGGCCTACGATGGCCTCGCGATCCCCTTTTGAGGGGGCTTCGAGGCGTAGCCCTGGCCGATTGGTGGCGCCGGAGCCAGAATCCTGCTCGTGGCCGAGCTGGCCGCCTCCCCTTGGTGTGATGAGGAGCCGACTTCCGATGCCCGCCGACCCAGCGATGGTCGACCTCCTGGCCTCATTCGGTCAGGATCATGTGCTTCGATTCTGGGATGAACTCGATCCCGAGGGTCGGAATCGTCTGATCGGCCAACTGCAGCGGCTCGACCTGCCGCGATTGGCCCTTCTGATTGATCGCCTGGTGCGCAACGCCTCAAAGGATGAAACCCTGGCGATCGACCCGCAACAGGTCGAACCAGTCGATGTTCGACGGGTTCCTCAGACCGATTCCGAGCGCGTGATCCGCCGCCGAGCGGCCGATCGAGGCGAGGCAGCGCTGGCGGCCGGAGAGGTCGCGGCCGTACTCGTTGCGGGTGGCCAGGGAACCCGGCTCGGGTTTGATGCCCCGAAAGGCACTTACCCCATCGGCCCCGTCTCGGGAGCCAGTCTGTTTCAGCTTCACGCCGAAAAGCTGGTGGCGCTGGCCAAACGCTTCGGCAAGCCGATTCCGCTTTACATCATGACCAGCCCCGAGAACCACGAGGCGACCACCGAGTTCTTCGCCAATCACGATCAGTTCGGGCTCGATCACGTGCGGTTCTTCGTTCAGGGGCAGTTGCCTGCGGTCGATGCCGCCACCGGCAAGCTCTTGCTGGCCGAAATGGATTCCCTCGCGCTGAGCCCCGATGGCCACGGTGGAACAATCACCGCCCTGGCGGCTCGAAACCATTCCGATCGGCCGAGTTGTCTGGAGGAAATGCGCGATCGAGGCGTCCAGACGCTCTTTTACTTCCAGGTCGATAACCCACTCGTCCAGATTTGCGATCCGGCCTACCTGGGGCTTCATCTCATGGCCGAGGCCGACATTTCCTTCAAGGTTGTCGAGAAGCAACGGCCCGAGGAAAAGGTTGGCGTGGTCGTTCAGGTCGACGGTCACGCCCAGGTTATCGAATACTCCGACCTACCGACCGAGCTGGCCGAGCGTCGAGAGCCCGACGGCGGCCTCCAGCTCTGGGCCGGGAGCATCGCGATTCACTGCTTCGATCGCGCGTTCCTCGAACGCCTTGTTTCTGGGGGAGGCCAGCTCCCGGTCCATCGGGCCTTGAAGAAGGTGCCGTACCTTTCGGAATCCGGTCAGCGCGTCGAGCCTGAGGCGCCGAACGCGGTCAAATTCGAGACGTTTATCTTCGACGCGCTCCCCCTGGCCGATCGCTGGTCGATTGTCGAGACCGAGCGGGCGATCGAGTTCGAGCCCTTGAAGAATGCCACCGGGCCCGACTCTCCCGCGACCGTCCGGCAGCGGCTCAGCGATCTGTTCGGCGACTGGCTGGAACAGGCCGGAGCCAAAGTCCTGCGCCGCGGAGACGGCTCAGTGCCATTTGGCATCGAGATCAGTCCCTTGTTTGCGCTCGATGCCGCCGAACTGAAGCAGAAGATCGAGCCTGGTCTGGTCGTCGATCGCCCGCTCCATCTTGGCCCCTGACGAGAGGATGCTCAGAGGGTTGATCGGAGTCGAGCATTAAGTGCATCGGCTCCGAGTGTTGGTCATACTGATCTGTCCTGCGCGTGCGCATGTTCCCACTTGACGAGGAATGCCCGACCCGACGCCGTCAGGCGAAACGTCGGTCAGGAGGTTCGGTTTCGTGCTTCATGCTGTGATCATGGCCGGTGGTAGTGGCACCCGCTTCTGGCCCAAGAGCCGCCGCAATCGTCCGAAGCAGTTGCTGCGCCTTCACGGTGATGCCACGATGATCCAGCAGACCGTCGAGCGGATTCTCCCGCTCGTCCCTTCGGATCGTCTCTGGATCATCACCGGAGCCGATCAGGCGGCGGCGACTCGCGAGCAGCTTCCGGACCTGCCAGCCGATCAGGTCGTCGGTGAACCTTGCCCGCGTGATACCGCAGCCTGCGTGGGGCTGGCCGCCTCGCTGGTGGCCGGCCGGGATCCCGAGGCGACCATGATCGTCATGCCGGCCGACCACGTCATCGAACCGGCCGACGCCTTTCAGGCAACCGTTCGGGCGGCGGCCTCGGTCGTGAACGACGATCCGACCGCGTTCGTCACCTTTGGCATCGCTCCCGATCGACCGGAGACCGGCTACGGCTACATCGAACGGGCCGAGGAACTCGGACGCCCCGAAGGCATTCCCCTCTACCGGGTTGAGCGGTTCCGCGAGAAACCGGATCGCGCCACGGCCGAGCAATTCCTCAGCACCGGTCGGTTCGTCTGGAATGCCGGGATCTTCGTCTGGCGAGCCCAAGCTGTGCTTGACGCCCTGGCCCGTCATCGCCCCGGCCTGGCCGAGGCAATCGGTCGGGTGGCCGCGACCCTCGGGACCCCGACGTTTCAAGAGGTCCTCGATCGTGAATATCCGGGGATGGAGAAAATCCCGATCGACAAGGCGGTTATGGAACACGCTGAGAACGTCCGGGTCCTGGAAGTTCCCTACCGCTGGAACGATGTCGGCGACTGGCGAGCCCTCACGGCCCTGGTTCCCCCCGATGACCGAGGCAATACGATCCAGGGCCCGGTGAACGCCGTTGAAACGTCCGGCTGTATTGTGGTGGCAGACGAGGGACGGCTCATCGCCACGCTGGGGGTCGAGGATCTCGTGATCGTGCAATCGGGCGGCGCGACGCTTGTGGCACGCAAGGATCAGCTCGACCGCCTCAAGGCCCTCGTCGAGGGCCTTGGTGAGGCGGGGTTTGGCGAGACCCTGTAAGCTGTCCGAGCCAATCGGCTCAGGAGAAGTGCTTTCTCAGCAGGGCGAGGCTCTCAGGAACCCCGACCTCGGCATCCTCGTTCCCTTCGAATTCGAGGGAGATCCACCCTCGGTAGCCGGAGTTTCGAAGGATGGAGGCGATCCGGGCGTAGTCGAGGTCAAGCTCGTACCACCGACCCCCGCCGAAATAGGTCTTCGCCTGAACGAGCGAAATCGGGACTTTGCTGGAGGTCATCGCTTCCATCTGCTCGTAGGAACGCTCCAGGAAGTTGCCGGTGTCGAGGGTCATTTGAAGCCAGGGCGAGTCGATGGCCTCGACGATGCGGAGGACTCCCTCGGCCGTTCGCCCGAGTCCCCAGTGATTTTCCAGGCCCAGGACGACACCACACTCGGCGGCCTTTGGCAGGAGTGCTTCGATCGCGGCGATGACCCATTCGAAGGCCTGGTCGTCGGTGTAGCCGGGCAGGGTCGGTTCGATTCCCTTGTTGGCCATCAGCTCATCGAAGCTGCCGCTGGTGCCCCAGCGCCCGGTGTTGATCCGCATTGTCGGGATGCCGAGGCGGTAGGCCAGTTCAATCTGCCCCAGCGTTTTGGTGACCTCGGACTGACGGAATTCGGCGTCGGGGCTGACAAATCCCTGGTGGGTGGAAAAGCCCATCAACGCGAGGCCGAGGGAATGAGCCCGACTCTTGATCGCCTGCAACGCCGCGTTCGAGGTGTCTCGCATCTGAACCAGCAGAATCTCGACCCCGTCGAATCCCATGTCCGCGGCGCGGTCGACGCACTCCAGGATGCCAAGCCGTTCGCCCCGGAACTGCCAGAACGAGTAGGTGGAGACGCCAATCGGGTAGCGGTGTCGATCCAACTCGGCCGGGGAATCTCCTGCCTCGTCGATCGGTGCCGCCGCGATGCGGGAGAACGGGCTGCTTCCCAACCCGATGGCCCCCGCAACCACTCCGGCACGCTCCAGAAATCCTCTCCGGTGGATGTCGATCATCGTGTCAAGTCTCCTCGGTTGCCGCCGCTCCGAGAACTGGAATCAGCGCAGTTCGGGTGAATCAGGAAGGGAACGCCGGGTCGCCCGGCTTGCGTCGGTCGGTCCTGCCGACGATCCATCATGCTGCGAACCAGGATCAGCCCGACGATACCGTCTGCATCGGGGCCGACGATAGTCTTTCGACCGAATTCTTTGGCGTCTCAGGGAAGCCGACACGGAACTCGAAGGGTTCTCTCAATTCCTTCGGTTCAAGGTGGTCTTCGGCCTCTTTCAGATGGTGTGCCGCGTGAGTACAGTGAAGGGGCATCATGATCGT
Organism: Tautonia marina; assembly: GCF_009177065.1. Classification (NCBI taxonomy): domain Bacteria; kingdom Pseudomonadati; phylum Planctomycetota; class Planctomycetia; order Isosphaerales; family Isosphaeraceae; genus Tautonia; species Tautonia marina. The sequence continues at coordinate 134,353 of NZ_WEZF01000005.1, read as the reverse complement.
CGCTTCCCATTCCGACGATCCCGCCCCCACCACCTCGGAAGGATGTGATCGTGATTCCGACGATCTCGCAAATCGGACGAGGGATGATGGCTCTGGCCCTTCTTGTGGTTCTGGCGATGACCTCCTCGGTTGCCAGAGCGCAAGACCTGGGTCTTGAAGACGAGCTTGAGCCGATCGAAAGCGAATCCGTCCGGCGGTTCCGAGAACTGACCGATCCTGAAACCCGAGCCGATCCGGCCCGGAAGGATCAACGCCCGCCCTTCGAGTTCTACCGCACTCAGGTGGCGCCCTTTGATGTCCTGACCTACTTCAAACCCAATCACTGGGCCACGCTCTCCCAGGAATTTCAGGCCAACCTCGCCGATTACCAGGGCCAGCTGAGAACCGCTCAGATTCCTCTCCGCAACATGCCCCGCTCGGTCGCGTTCCGGCGAGAGGCCCGATTGCCCGAAGGGGAGCCGATGCGATTAAGCTGGCCGGCATTCTTCCCTCAGGAGTCCCGAACACTCGACATCGAATTGGTTCGTCCCGGAGCGATTCGACCGGATGACTCGACACAGGCGCAACTCCTGCCGATGATGCCGCACCAGATGCTCTGCGTCGTCCTCTCCAACGACCCGGCGGCCTTCGACATCTGGAAACGCTTTCAGGCGCTTGTTCCGGCGACAACGGACCTCGGCGATCAACAACAGGTCGAGCGAAGCAGTTACTACCGGCTGGTGATTCCCCAGGAGACCGGCAAACCCAATCTCCCGACGCATCCCCTGACCTGGACCACCATTAGCCACGTCCTCTGGGATGGGTTCGATCCGAACGAGCTGGATGTCGGGCAGCAGCGGGCCTTGATCGACTGGTTGCACTGGGGAGGGCAGCTCATCATCTCCGGTGGGGCCACGTCCACCCTCGCCTTGCTGTCCGATTCCGAAAGTTTTCTCTCCCCTTACCTTCCGGCGGAACCTTCGGCCGACTCAACAACGCTGTCCGAGGAGGATTTGCAAGCCCTGGCACGTGGTTATCCCCCCCCGGTCTGGAGAATCGAGCGACTGGACGATCCCCAGGGAGATTGGACCCTGCCAGGGATGCGCCCTCCCGTGCGAGGCGTTACGGCGAACTCGCGCTATGGGCCGAGCGAACCGATCGATCTCGCTCCCGATCGCCCCTTCTTCCTTTCTGGGTTGTCTCCTCTGCACGAGGATGTGAAGTGGATAACCGACGACCAGGGACGCCGCTTCGGGATCGAACGCCGAGTGGGCCGAGGACGCATTCTCTGCCTCGCATTCGACCCCAAGGAAGCCCCCCTGCTGCGCTGGAACGGCTATGACACGTTTGTCCGTCGCGTCGTGTTTCGACGCCCGGAAGACCGCTGGAATCCGGCCGATCCCAACGCCCTGTTCGTGCTTCCTGGCCCCGAACTGAGCTGGTATCGCTTGCTCGGTCGAGACCTCGAACCGGAGGCCACCCGACCCCGGAGATCGGCCTTTTCCCGCCCCGAACCGTTCACTCCCGGAGGACTTGGCCTCGATGATCCGATGGATGCGGCCCTTCCCGGCGATCCGGTCGCGGCGTGGCTCGACACGGCGAAATTACCCAGTCTCGCCAGGCAAGGGCTGGTGACCGCATCGGGCATTGAGGTGCCCGGGGCTCCGTTCGTTCTGCGAGTGATCCTGGCCTATCTGGTGGCTTTGGTCCCTTTGAATTGGCTCCTCTGCCGGTATGTTTTGAGGAGACGGGAACTGGCCTGGGTCATCGTCCCCTTGCTGGCCTTCGGTTTTGCACTGGCGGTTGAGCGAGCCGCTGCCATCGATACCGGTTACGACCGAGCTTGCGATGAAGTCCATGTGCTGGAACTCCAGCCAGGGTATCCACGTGCTCACCTGAGTCGCTTCACGGTCCTCTACTCCACGGGCCGAGAAACGTTTTCGCTCTCCTATCCGGGGGAACCGTCTGCCCTAGCCCTACCACTGAACGCCAACCTGGGAATTCGAGGAGAGCAGACGATCGCCTCAACCTGGCAATCCTCACCCGAGCCGGCACTTCTCGACTTCAGGGTTGAACCCCGCAGTCTTGCCATGGTGCGATCCGAGCAAATGCTCGATCTTCGCGCCGGCCTGTTCTTGCAAGATTCCACGGAGGGAACGGTGATGATCGGAAACCCGACGGAGCTGAATCTCCGCGATGCGGTTCTCGTCGAGGTCGGAGGCGCCGGCGGCAGACAGAACCGCTACACGCCGATCGGAACAATCCCCTCCGGAGAGACGGTCCTCCTTCCCGAGGACGCTCCGTCGTTCTCCGAGGTCCCGCAACTCCCGGACAATTCCGCCGAGGGGCGGCCCGATTGGATTGACGTGCAGGAATTTCTTGACGAGCTTTGCGCCTACAACTGGGACCGTCCCGAGGATGCCGGAGCGCTTCGACTGGTTGCCTGGACCGAGGCACTGATGGCGGGCCAGACCCTTGAGCCGAGCGTCGACCGCCATCGAGGTCTGACCCTCGTGGTGGCTCATCTTCGCTACGGCCCTCCGCCATCTCCTGACCAATCCTGGTACACCTCCGTTCGTCCCGACCAGATGCAACTCAATCGAGCTCCCTCGGAGTCAGACCGGCCATGATCGAGGTGCGGAATTTCACCAAACGCTACGGCGAGTTCGTGGCCGTCGATGATTTGAGTTTCTCCATTGGTGAGGGGGAGATTTTCGGCTTCATCGGCCCCAACGGCGCGGGGAAGAGCACGACGATTCGATTCCTGGCCACCCTGCTCCGCCCCAGTTCCGGTGAAGGGTTCATCGCCGGGCACTCGGTGACCGAAGACCCGATGGCCGTTCGCAAGGTGATCGGCTTCATGCCCGACGACTTCGGAGTCTATGACGGCATGAAAGTCTGGGAATTCCTCGACTTCTTCGCCGTGGCGTACATGATCCCCCGGACCTCCCGGAAGAAGATCATCGCCGAGGTCCTTGAGCTGCTCGACCTGACCCACAAGCGCGACGACTACGTCAACGGCCTCTCCAAGGGGATGAAGCAGCGCCTCTGCCTGGCCAAGACTCTGGTCCACGACCCTCCCGTCTTGATCCTTGATGAACCAGCCTCGGGTCTCGACCCCCGTGCACGAGCCGAGATGAAGGCCCTCTTGACGGAACTTCGGTCGATGGGCAAGACGATTCTCGTCTCCAGCCACATTTTGCCCGAGCTGGCCGACTTCGTCACCTCAATCGGCATTATCGAGCGCGGCAAGCTTCTCGCGGCTGGGAGCGTTCAGGAGATCCAGCGGCAGCTTCGCACCCATCGTCGCCTCGAAATTCGGGTCACCGACCCCGATCTTTCCCATGCCGAGGCGATCTTGCGGGCTGACGAGAAGGTGCACGACATCACCAGCTATGATCATACCCTGACCGCCGAGGTCGACGGCGGCGAGACCGAGATGGCTCGCTTGCTCCACCATCTGATCTCGGCCGGGGTGGGCGTCCAGTCCTTCTCCGAAGTCGAGATGACGCTCGACGAGGTCTTCATGACGGTCACCAAGGGCATCGTCAACTGAGGCGGCCCCGGGGCCGACGACCGGATCATGATCTTTCGAGAGAATCCCGTTCTGACCCGAGAGCTGCTCGTCAACCTTCGCTCGTCGCGGTCATTCCTGTTGCAACTGGCATATGTTTCCTTCCTCGGGGTCGTGGTCTATTTTGCCTGGCCGGCGGGCTCGGAAGCGACCAATCAGGTCGGGCCAGGGGTTTCGCAACGCTTGTTCAATCTCTTTTTCCTCGGGCAGTTCTTTCTCGTGGCGCTGGTGGCACCGACCTTTGCCTCGGGAAGCATCTCCGGAGAGAAGGAACGAAAAACGTACGAAATGCTGCTCGCCAGCCCCCTGGAACCCTCGACGATCCTGGTGGGAAAACTGCTCAGTTCGTCGATGTATCTGATTTTGCTGATTATCTCAAGCCTTCCCTTGATGATTCTTTGTTTCCTACTGGGCGGGATCTTGTTGTCTGAGATCACCCGGGCGTACCTCATCCTCATCCTGGCGGCTGGCACCTTCGGATTGATCAGCGTTGCGTGTTCCAGCTTCTTCGGACGCACCAGTTCTGCCCTGGTGGTCAGCTATCTGGTGATTCTCCCGCTGGCGTTGATCACCGTGACGGTGACGCAGACCGACAACGTCGTGCTGCGAGACGCGGTTTCGATCGCCGTGCTCCCTCCCTGGTGCATTGCGATCTGGGTGATCGTCGGTCTTCTCATCAACCGGCGCTTGCTCTATCCGCCCGACGTGGGGAGCGAAGGGAAGGAGGTCGTCGATGAAGAGGAGGAGATGAAATACGCCGTCGGGGTGGTGATCGATCGGGAAATGTTCCCCGACATGCTCTTTGCTCCCGCCAAGCGCACCGACCTGATGCCCGACGGCACCAACCCTGTGCTTGACAAGGAGCTGCGAAGCGAAATCTTCAGCCAGGGAACCTTGATGCTTCGCCTGGTGATTCAGGTCAGCATGTTCCTGTCGATCCCCTTGATGGCCTACTTGCTCTTTCTCAGGCCCGAACTGACGGGGTTCTACGTCGGCTATGTGCTGGTGTTCAACATGCTCGTCGGGCCGGTCTTCTCGTCGGGGAGCATCACGCAGGAGCGAGAACGGAAAACGCTCGGGCTTCTCCTGACGACCCTGCTGCGGCCAGGAACCATCGTCATTGCGAAGCTGCTCGCCTCAGCGCGGGTTTCGACCGTCTTGACGTTCTTGCTGACCGAACAAATCTTGCTTGCCTATATCTTAATCCCGGAACTCCGCGACCGCTGGTGGACCCTCTTCATCTTTCTGTCCTTGATCGCGGCGACCTGCCTGACCACCACCTCGGTCGGCCTGCTTTGCTCGGCCCTGAGCCGTCGAACCTCGGTGGCGATGGTCATGACCTACCTCATGTTGCTCGTCCTGTTCATCGGCCCGGTGGGGCTGGTCTGGTACCTCCAGGGGTACACACAACTTTCGGAGCAGCGGCTTTCCTCGCTGACGATTACCAGTCCCTTCGCCGCGTCGTTCAGCATCCCCATTCCCTCGACCGATGACGGAAAGCCTTACACACCGTCGTTCCTGGGCTCAACCTCGGTGGCCGTGCCGTTTGTTGACGACACTCGGGTGCCCATCTGGGTGGCCTTCCTCGCCGTGACCCCGATCATCGTCCTGCTCCTGAATGCCATGACCTACCTGGCGTTTCGCTGGCGATGGTGGAGGGCCGGGATGACGATCTGACGGCCCCCCGAATGACCCGTCTAGGCAAAAATCAGTTTACCGAGGCGGCAGCCGTCCCTCGTCGAGATACCACATCCGATCCGGGCCGCGCGACAGGGTCGTTTCGACCTGGCTCGTATACAGCGGGCTCTCGTCCTCTCGCCCTCTGACGAAGAAGGACAGCCGGTAGGAGGCCTTGACCGCGTCCTGGCCCGCGCTCTTGTCCGATTTGAACTCGTCGATTCGAACATGCAACGGAGTGAAGCTGCCCGCCTTGTTGCGTTTCAGGTTCCGAACCTGGTCCTTCCAGTAGGCGTGGAAGCTCGCATACGAGTCGAATTCCGGAGCCGAACGCCCCGCCGAGCTGAGCAGAAGCCACATTCTGCGACGATGCGGCAAGTGGTGGGCCAGCGCTCCGTAGTAGTCGCGCAAGGCGTGCTCGGGGGTCATCCGAACCGGTCGTTCCAGGGTAATTGCAATCGGGTAGCTCAGAAGAAGGATGACCCCGAGGCCAATCCCAACCACCGCCAGCGATCGCATCAGGTGCTCGACCGAGAAAGTCGAGTAGACGACAATCATCAGGGCCAGCAGGGCCAAGGCAATTCGACCAAGGGTCGGCCCCCACTCTGCCAGACGAGTCCAGGGTTGCAAGACCGGCGAGGGGGTGAGTTCCTGAGGGCGGCGAACTCCCGCGTCGGATCGTTCGATCCCCGGAGACCCCCCGGGAGGAATCGAAGCCGGTTGCCGTGCGGCACGCTCCGAGGACGGGTGGTCAGCCAGCGCGTAGCTTCCCAGATTGGGCTCCGGACCCTCGGTCCGGGGCGCCTCGGAATCGTCCTCCGACCGATCCTTCGATCCAGAGGACTTTGCGGGGTTGTCAAAGAGAAACGCGGCATCGGCGATCTCGCGATCGTCGTCGGGGCGAGGCATGGTGATTCACCTCCGTGTCAATTCCTCGGCAGGACATTCTGCGCCAGGAAATCGCTCACCAGCGAAGCAACTCCCTGGGAAAGACCTGCGCCGACCCACCACTGGACCCGATCAACAGGTCGAGTGATCCTCGGCCGGACCAGTCGACTCCGCTGGGACTGATGCCATCGTCGCCGACGATCAACGGACGGCCATCGGCCAGATGGACGGGTCGAGGGATCACGACACCGTCCCCTTGGTTCTCAAGGACCAGCAGATTCGAGACCTCATCGAGGGTTTGGTAAGAAATACCCGTGATTCCCGGGACGACAAAACGTGCATCAAGGGGAAGGCCGAGAAACAGGTCCGGTCGTCCGGATTCCGTCCAGGGGCCGGCCCAGAGGCTGCAACGGCCCCCCAGCCCAAAGGCGCCATCGACCCGAATCAGGCGTCCAAAGCGGTCAACCAGCGGTTCCGGCGGTGCCACGTCCAGGGTTCCAACCCGTCTCCAGACCGAGAGAAAGCCTTGGAAGTCAGGTGCGATCAGGTCGGGCAATCCGGTCCCGCACCAGTCGATGGCAGCGGGCTGGACCCGAGACGGCAAGATCAACGGACAACGTTCGCAACGGATCGGCTCGGCCACATCGAACCGGGGCTGGGTGGCATGGCCGTTGTTCCGAAGAAAGAGAACGTCGCCTCCCCGGCTGGTGACGATCAGGTCGGGCCTTCCGTTGTTCTTCCAGTCGACGAGAACGGGACTGGACGACCCCAGGGCCGGTTCGATTGGGCCAAGCAAGCGGCCATCGGTCCCGGGACCGACCTGAAAGGGAACACCGCCGGCCTCGATCGGTTCCAAAGGCCCGTAGCGATGATCACCCGGGCCGCCGAGGTCCATCAGCCAGTGCAATCGACCGGAGGCATCGCCCGAGACCAGATCCAACCCTCCGTCACCGTCGAGATCCCCAACGGTTACCACCGCGCCGCCCGGCAATCGAAGCGTTTGCCCTTCCTGAACCACGGGGCCAAGGATTCTGCCTGTGTCGCGTTTCGAGCCGGGATGTACCGCGAAGACGTGGCCCGACGAGGTCCCGAAGATCAACTCGTCACGCCGATCACGGTCAATGTCGGCCACCGAGACGACCGTGCGATCCTCCGGGAACTGGAGCGGTTGCCCATCCTCAAGCGTCAGGGGCCTCGGCTCCATCAAAACCGGAGGAAGTTGCCCCCCGAAATTGCGGAAGAATCGGAGCGTGCCTTCCGCGTTGAGCGCTGCGACCTCGACGGCACTGGAACGCCCCCAGGCGACCAGTACACAGGCCGGCCGAGGCCCGACCTCGGCGAGTGGGCCATTCGGGTCGATCAGTTCGGGGTGAGCAAAACGAGGAGTGCCATCAGACTCCCCGAGATTCCGGCACCAGTACAGCTTGCCAATCGGGGAGCGACCGCGCCAGCGTCCCGATTGGTCGAAGCCGGGGTGCGAGCCGGATTCGTCTAGCCCAACCTGCTGCGTGGACGGGACGTTCCGATCGGGCCAGTAGCCGTCGAGATCGTCGATCCCAAGCACGAGATCAACGTTCCCATCACCGTCCCAGTCGATCGGGAGCATCTGGGCAATCCGAGCGTCGCCGAGGCCAAGGTCGGTCGGCAAATCGAGGACGACGCGATCACCAAAGCGAGGCTCATGGGGGCTTCCGCTGTTCTTCAGCCAGACGAGTCCCTCGCTCCCGAGCGCGATCAGGTCGAATCGGCTCTCCCGACCGTTCGGAATCGCACAGGGAAGTCGCAACCCATCGAGCGCGGGCAGCTCGGTTCCTTCGTCAAATCGAGGAGGCAACTCTCCGGAGGAAGAACGCGGTTGGTAGACTCGCGATTGCCTCCCCAGGGGCCCAACCCTGGCAGTGACCAGGAGATCGGGGTCTCCTCTTCCGAACCAGTCGAGGACGATCGGCTCGGCTTCGGTCCCGAAGCTGAGCGGCTGAGGCCCGACCGAATCGTCCCAGGCCAGGGTGACGACTCCTGACGAAACGCCGCTGCTGGGGCTTCGATCCGCCTCATCCGTCCATGTTCCGACGCTTTCCATGACGATTCTCGTTTGCTCAGCGGGGAGTGGCCGACCGAAAGGCATCGTTCGACCGCCCGGAGGAGGAAGAAACAACCCGCCCGATCCCCAGGGTCGCGCAGACCCGTTTCCTTGATCGTGACGGGTTGCGTAATATCTTGGGAATGAAACGGATTCTTGGTCTTGATTACGGACTTCGTCGCGTCGGGATTGCTGTCTGCGACCCGGATCGGCGCGTGGCCTCGCCGGTCGACGTGTATCAGCGACGCAATGATCGACTCGATGCGACCTATTTTCGATCCCTGGTCGAAGAATTCAACATTGATCGGCTCGTGGTCGGCCTGCCACTCCTGGGGCATGGAGCCGAGGGAGACTCGGCCGAGCAGGCGAGACGTTGGGGACACTGGCTCTCGGAGCAGACCCAAACCCCTGTTGTGTTCGTGGACGAACGCTATTCCACCGTCGAGGCCGAGGAGTTATTGCGATCCGCCGGGGTGAAGGCAAGCCGTCGGCGATCGCTGCGTGATATGATCGCGGCTCAGGTGTTGCTCCAGGCGTTTCTCGACGCCGGCTGTCCGGAAACGGAATCTCCCCCTGCTCCGCTCGACGATCCCGCGTTCGACCCCGATGAGGACAATGATTCGTGAGTACCCTGATCATCGGTTGTGGCTATCTGGGGATGCGTGTTGCTCGTCGAATGATGGCGGCGGGTCATCGCGTGTTTGCGACCACCCGTTCCCGAAACCGAGCGGAATTGCTGGCCAGGGAAGGGATGGAACCGATCCTCGCCGATGTGCTCAATCCCGAGTCGCTCGATGATCTGCCGGCGGTCGAACGTGCTTTCTACTGTGTCGGCTATGATCGTTCCTCCCAGGTTCCCATCCAACGAGTCTACGTGGATGGGCTGCGACACACGATCGGTCGGCTTGCGTCGCGGGCCAAACGCTTGATTTATGCCAGCTCGACCGGAGTCTACGGGGATCTTGGTGGCGACTGGGTCGATGAGGACACCCCTGCCGACCCGCAAACCGAATCGGGGCGAGCCTGCCTGCACGCCGAGCACCTGCTCGCTGACTTTGCCAAGGTTTCGATGTACCCGGTCACGATCCTCCGCTACTCCGGCCTTTATGGTCCCGGGCGCCTGATGCGCCGCGAGGCCCTTCGATTGGGACAGCCGATTGCCGCCGATCCCGAATCGTACCTGAACCTGGTTCACATTGACGACGCCGCTTCGGCCGCCGTTCTTGCACTTCGAAATCCCAGGCCTGGTCCGCGGTATCTGGTCAGTGACGATCGTCCAATTCTCCGTCGCGAGTTTTACGAATGTCTGGCCGAGGCGCTCGGCGGGCCCCCTCCGACCTTCACTGAGCCCTCGGACGACGGCCCGATTCGTGGCAATGCCAGCAAACGCGTCTCCAACCGCCGGATCAAATCCGAATTGAACTGGACCCTTCAGTACCCCGACATCACCACCGGAATTCCCGCCAGTCTGACCGAGGAATCGCCGACGGCCGAGAGCCCTTGATTGATCCGCCCCATTCGATCTTCCGCAAAGCCCGGAGGCGCCCCGTCATGTCCTCCTCCCACACACACCGGCCGGGAATTCTCGGTCCCCTTTCCTTCTTCAGCTTCCTTCTCTCGTTTCTGAACGTCGTCTGGATTCTCGTGATCGCTGTGATCGCGATTCTGGCCGGAGCGGTCGGTTGGTTGCTGGGTCCGGTCGTGGGGGTTCTCGGATCGCTCGTCGTCGTGCTGTTCGTCCTGATGTTGCTGGTGCAGTCGTTGCTCAGCATCCTGCTCTTTCTCGCTGCCTGGAAAACCTGGAGAGGACGACGCTCGGGTCGATCGCTCCACCTGGCCTGGGCCTGGATGACCGTCGTGATCGACCTGCTGGATCTCGCCTTCACGGCCGGCATCGACGGCGGGGCCTGGGTTCGCCTGATCTACGCGATGTTCGTCATCTTCATCTTGAATCGCGACGATGTCCGAGCCTACTTCGCTCGGGGAGCCTTCGATCTGAAGCCAGTCAAGGGAAACGGATTCGACGACTGGTCTTAAGTTTGCCTGAATCGGCGTGTAAACCATGCCTGAATGCGCACCAGGGATTGCACGATTGACAGGCATTCGGGTGAAATTCACTCGTCCTCTGGTGGTGCATCGTCTGTTTCGCGACCGTGGAACTCAATGGTTGGAAAATCTGTGATACGACCTAAGGCAAGAAATCACAACGAGAAGGGGTTGAATTTCTTGTCATGTTCTGTCAAACTCTGAACCCTGTGAGGTCATTTGGCATCTGGTTTTCGATGCTTCTGGAAATCGCACACGGGTCTCACACCCGTTTTGTATGGATAAGCTCGTTTTGGAGGTCGATCGCAAGGTCGCATGGTCATGGGAAGTCCCGGAAAGTCAGCGGATCGGATCGAGGCCTTGCGTTCCATGCTGGATCGCCTCTGCGCTCCCGATCTGACCCTGTCCGAGGCGAAGCAACTGGTCCCGAATCTTTCGACCATGCTCGAAGCCGACCCTGCCGCCGGTGATCGTGTCCGCGAGGGGGCTGGTCACGCACGGTCGTGCCGTCCCGATCGTTGATGGCCGGCCCACTTCGGAGGAATGGGCGAGTCGAGGGGCTGCGACTTGAAGCACCCCCTGAGCTTCGGTTACACCGGAGAGATGCCGCGAACCTCGCGGCTCGAATTCCTTCCAAACTCTCTCCAGCCGAGGTCCTCGATTGGCTTTCGGTCGATCTGCGGTCCTGTTCGGATCGTTCCTCGACCATGTCATTCGTGATCCTCGGTGGTTGCCGAGGCATTGCGGATCATGTGCCACTTGCGTCAGCACGCGATCGCTCTTGCGATCCTGGGGCTTGCGACGATTGCCCGCGGGCAAGAATTCCCCCGGCCGTACGACAGCCAGGATCCTCAGGGTGGCTTGACCCTCGCGTCAGAGGCCCTCAAGTCGCTCTCGCTCCCGGAAGGCTTTCAGGCCACCCTGTTTGCCTCGGAACCCGACGTACGGCAGCCGATCGCCCTGGCAACCGATTCCAAAGGGCGACTTTGGGTCGCGGAGAATTACACCTACGCCGAACATCAACTCAACTTTGACACCAATCTGCGGGATCGCATTCTGATTCTGGAAGATACCGACTCCGACGGTCGCTTCGATCGTCGGTCGGTCTTCTGGGACGAGGGGGTTCGGGTTTCGAGTGTCGAGGTCGGGTTTGGTGGTGTCTGGGTGCTGTGCGCTCCCTACCTTCTATTTCTCCCTGATCGTGATGGCGACGATCGCCCCGATGGTCCCCCCGTGGTGATGCTCGATGGATGGGAGGCCGATGCGATTCGCCATAACCTCGTCAATGGTTTGCGCTGGGGGCCCGATGGCTGGCTGTATGGGAGGCACGGTATCCAGGCGACCTCGCTGGTCGGGCGACCTGGCACGCCTGAAGCGGATCGAGTGCGGCTCAATTGCGCCGTCTGGCGTTTTCATCCGACTCGACATGTCTTCGAAGTGGTCGCTCGGGGAACAACCAACCCCTGGGGAATGGACTGGGATGAACATGGGCAGCTTTTTCTGATCAACACGGTTATCCCCCACCTCTGGCATGTGATTCCGGGGGCCTTTTATCAACGGATGTACGGCGAACATGATCGCCCTCACCTGTACGGCCTGCTCGGCCAGACCGCCGACCATGTTCACTGGGACACGCGGGAAGCCTGGAGCGACATCCGCGAGGGGGTTTCCGCGACGACCGATCAGGCCGGTGGAGGCCACGCCCACGTCGGTTTGATGATCTATCAAGGAGACAACTGGCCCGAAGCCTACCGAGGAGACGTGTATGCCCTGAACTTCCACGGCCGACGCATCAACCGTGACCGACCCGAACGATCCGGAGCCACCTACACCGCCAAACACCTCCCCGACCCGATCGCCTGGCCTGACCCCTGGTTCCGGGGGATCGAGCTTCTTTCGGGGCCCGATGGTGGCGTCTTCGTCGCAGACTGGTCCGATATCGGCGAGTGCCACGATAACGACGGGGTTCATCGGTCCTCGGGACGGATTTACAAGATCACCTTCGGCGATCCCTCGCCTCCCTCGGTCTCCGATCTGGCTTCCCTCGATGCCCTTGGCCTGGTCGAGCTGCTTCGGCATCCGAACGTCTGGTACTCCCGGCAGGCTCGCCGACTGTTGCAGGAGCGGGCCGTCCTGGGTGCCGATCTGTCCGAGGCCCGTGACGCGCTTCATTCCCTGTTCCAGAACCAAGAGGATGAGGTTCTTCGCCTCCGAGCGCTCTGGACGCTGTTCGGCATCGGAGCCACGGATGAAAGCTGGCTGATCGACTTGCTTCACGACCCGAGCGAACACGTTCGAACCTGGGCCGTTCGATTTCTGGTCGATGCAGGCCCTCCGTCCGAGGCCGCGATCGAGGCCCTCACCCAACTCGCCGATCGGGAGAAGTCGGGCCTTGTTCTCACCTTCCTTGCCTCCAGTTTGCAGAAGATGCCGAACGATCGACGCTGGCCCATTGCCCTGGCAATTGCCGATCGTTCCGAATACGCCGACGATCCGGTCCTTCCCCAGATGCTTTGGTACGGGATCGAGCCGGCGGTTCCCTCAGACCCGGATCGTTCCGCCGAGCTGGCCGCGGATCACCCCTTCGGATCGCTCTCTCGCTTCATTGCGAGACGACTGATGGTTGCTGCCGGTGATCAGCCAGGTCTGGTCGGTCCTATCCTTCAGAGAGCGGCCGAATCGAACGATCGAGCAGTCCAGCTCGCAATCCTCTCAGGAGTGAGCGACGCGCTCCAGGGGCTTCGTCGAGTGGAGCCCCCTCCCGGCTGGATTGCCGTCGTCGAGGGAGCTGGACGAAGCGAGGATCCCGAGCTTCGCCGCCTGGTGCTCACGTTATCGGTCGTCTTCGGTGATGGTCGCGCTCTCGAAGAACTCCGCGAGATCGCCTTGAATTCCGAGGCGGACCTCTCGGCACGTCGAGACGCCATCGAAAATCTGGTCCGCAGCCGAGCCGAGAATTTGCTTGAGCTTCTCGGGGGATTCCTCTCCCATCGCGACCTGGCCCGCGATGCGGTACGAGGGCTCTCCACCCTGAACGATCCCGCTGCCGTCCAGCTGGTGCTCGATCGGTACGCTCGACTCCCGGGAGAAGCCAGACAAGAGGCGATCAGTTCCCTCGCCTCCCGCCCCCAGTCGGCGACGCTTCTGCTTGATGCGGTGGAGGCTGGGCGGATTGATCGTGGCGACGTCTCGGTGTTTCTCGTTCGGCAACTCCGGACACTCGATGACCAGAAGATCACCGATCGACTCTCCGCCCTCTGGCCCGAGTATCGCCCGATTTCCGAGGCGGCCCAGGGACGCATTCAGGCCCTGCAAGCAACCATGACACCCGAGCGCCTTGCCGCGGCCGATCCGGCCAGCGGACGCCTCCTGTTTTCGAAGTCGTGTGCTCAATGCCACATCCTCTTCGACGAAGGAAGCAAGGTGGGGCCCGAACTCACCGGAGCCCAGCGCGGCGAACTGGCTTACCTGCTGGAGAACCTGGTCGACCCCAACGCCACGCTCGACGCCGACTACCGGATGACCATCTTCGCCCTCGCCGACGGTCGCATCATCAACGGTCTGATCGCCGAACAGACCGACCGCACCGTCACCATCCAGACCCCGACCGATCGGATCATCGTCCCCAAAGACGAGATCGAGGAGGAACGGACCTCCGAACTCTCGCTCATGCCCGAGGGTTTGTTGGACTCGCTCCAGGAGCAGGAAGTTGCCGACTTGCTCCGCTATCTCCAGTCTCCGAGCCAGGTTCCGCGTCCCTGAACACGCCCTGCCGCAGAACTTCCGATTCCCCGATCCGCGCGACCATGCCCCCGCGACCCTTCTGGGGCGTGGCATCCTGCGCATGGTCCGCGTATCGTCAAGGGGATGCGGCGGAATCGTCGCGTTCCGAGTTCGAGGGGTGTTCCATGCGTATCGCGATCCTGACCAACGAATATCCTCCCCACATCTACGGCGGAGCCGGAGTGCATGTCGAGTATCTGACCGGTGCGCTGAACCGGGTCGAACCCGGCCATCATTCCATCCAGGTGCTCTGCTTCGGGGATCAGTCGATTCAGGAGCCGAATTTCTCGGTCCGAGGAATCGAGCCGACCTATCAGCTTCCCTACCATGACCCCCGGCACAAGAAATTCAAGGAGACGATGCTCCGCAACCTGATGATGGCTGGTCTCTTGGAAGATGTTGATGTGGTTCATTGCCATACCTGGTACACGCATCTGGCCGGCTGCCTGGTCAAGCAACTTGCCGGGGCGAAACTCGTCCTCACGACCCACTCGCTCGAACCCCATCGCCCCTGGAAACGCGAACAGCTTGGCACGGCCTACGATGCAAGCACCTGGGTCGAGCGCACCGCCTACCAGAATGCCGATGGCGTGATCGCCGTTTCCGATTCCATGCGAGACGACGTTCAGGAACTCTACGGGGTCTCCAGCGACAAGATCCGAGTGATCCACAACGGGATTGATCTGCATCAATACACGCCGACTCATGATCCTGAGGTCCTGGATCGTTACGAGATCGATCGTTCCCGGCCGTTCGTCCTCTTTGTGGGTCGGATCACGAGACAAAAAGGAATCATCCACCTCGTCGACGCAATCAAACATATCCAGTCCGACGTTCAGGTCGTACTCTGCGCAGGGGCTCCTGACACCGAAGAAATCGGTCGGGAAATGACCGAGCATGTGGAGTGTGCCCGTCGGGAAGCACGCAACCCGATCCTCTGGATTCCCAAGGTCTTGCCCAAAGAGGACATTATCGCCCTCTATTCTCAGGCGGCGTTATTTGTTTGTCCGTCCGTTTATGAGCCGTTTGGAATCATCAACCTTGAAGCAATGGCCTGTGGAACGCCGGTCGTTGCCTCGGCCGTTGGCGGGATCAAGGAAGTTGTGGTTCCGGAAAAGACCGGGCTCCTGGTTCCCTTCGAACCGCGCGGAGGCGCTGACGACCACCAGGCGCACGAACCCAACGATCCCGCTCAGTTTGCGAGGGACCTCGCCTCGGCCATCGATCAATTACTGAGCGATCCCGAACAGCTTCAGCACATGGGGATACGTAGCCGGGAACGTGTTGAACACTTCTTTAGCTGGGAAAGTGTCGCTCGCTGGACGATGGATTTCTACTGGGATCTAGTTCAAGCGTAATCAGGATGCCCTTCGTCTGAGCGACTGTCCCGCTCGTGGCTGAGTCCACAAAGCGGGACGATTCATTCCCGGCTCTCTCTCCCGACTCGGCCGGGAGTTATTCACCTGATCGGATCAGGGCCGCGCCGAAGGTAAATCCCCCTCCGAACGCCGTCAGACCGATGGTCCGGGCGGCTCTCGCTCGGTCCTGTGCGGTTGCGATGGCCAGCGGAATGCTTGAAGACGACGTATTTCCGAAGGTTCCCAATTCGATGAGCACTCGATCCGTCGGGAGCTTCAATCGCATGCGAATGTCCTGGATGATTCTGGCATTCGCCTGATGGGGGACCAGCAGGTCGAGGTCTCCCACGGTCAATCCCTCTCGCGCACAACAGGCTTCAAGGAGCGTGATCATCCTGCGCACCGCTTCCGCATACACCTTGAGCCCATCCATCGCGATATGACCATTTCCCAAAGAGGGTACCCGAAGAATGGTTCCCGGTTCTCCCCGAGCGGAAAGCACTGGCCGATGCAGTCTGCCGAGGATCGAGCCTTCCGGCAACTTAGCCTCCGGACCACCGATCAGGGTCGCGGTTGCAGCGTCTCCAAAAAGAATCGACGTGTCAAAATCATTCTCGTCAGCCAGGGGAGAAAGTGCTTCGGCAGTAACCAGTAGCACGCGGCCATCAGGATGCGATCGCGTGAAATCGTACGCGGTGGCTAACCCATAGAGATACCCTGAGCAGGCCGCGGACAGGTCAAAGGCGGGCAGCTCGGGACTCGTTCCCGAAGATGCTCCGAGGCCGTGAAGCACCCGGCACGCCAGAGACGGAGTCATCACGCCGGGTGTGCCCGTACAACAAATCAGCAGGTCAAGATTGCTTGCCGAGATTCCCGCCGAGTCAAGTGCGCGTTGCGCGGCTGAGACCGCGAGCGTGAGAACCGTTTCCCCCTCCGCGAGCCGATGCCGCGAGGAGATCCCCGTCCGTTTCTGAATGTCGTCGGTCGATCGACCAGGAAACCGCTCCAGCAATTCCTCATTCGTTACGATCCGAGAGCCAACCTCGACCGTGGGAAGAACAACACGAAGAGATGTGTCAGAATGCTTTTCGCGGGTTCGCTTTGGAGATGGTTGTCGCGACTGTCGAAGAATCGGGCGCCCGTGTTCTTCACGAGTCAATCGGCGGGTGGCTGCCTGAGTCTGCCGATCCAGGGGTTCCAGTTCGAGCAATGGTGCCCCAACCCGCAGGCGCTCACCTTCCGAGGCATGCAGCTTGAGAATCCGGCCACGACTCGGAGCGACGAAGTCGAACACCGCCTTGTCCGCAACCAGTTCCGCGATCACCGTCCCACTGGAAACAACGTCGCCGTTCTTCACCTTCCATGACAGGACGGTGATCGCCTCATCCGCCGGGCTCGGCCCCCGAGCTTCGATCACCGTCGTATTGCTACGCGTCTCACCCGATTCCCAACAGAGTTCCAAGCCGAGTACCTCGGCCGCTGCTTCCAGAGTGCGACGATACGAGGGAAGAACGTCAAGCTGGGCCGAGAAATTGCAAGGAATGTAGGTGTCTGGTCGTGTGACTCGTTTGAATTGAACTGCTGTCCCGGCATGCTCGGCCACATCGGCGACCACTTCGGCACCAAACCCGCAGGTCTGATTATCCTCGTGGATCACGATCACGCGCCTCGTACGTCGGGCCGATGCTCGCACGGCGTCGCGGTCCCAGGGAGAGAGAGACCGAAGGTCGATCACATCACTGCTGAACCCGGTTTGATCCAGAAATGTATCAGCAACTTTTTCTGCAAGTGGGACGGTTGCTCCCCAGGTCACCAACGTCAAGGCATCCCCGGTTCGACAGAACCGAGCTCGACCCAGCGGAACCCGTTGCGCCGTGACATCGGCCGAAGTGGTCCGATCGCGGTCGTTCAGACCGATCTTCGGATAGAACACGATGGTCGGTCGATCGGATTCAAAGGCTGCATTCAGTAGACCCGCGGCATCCCCTGCGCTCGAAGGCATGACCACGTCCACACCCGGCACGTGTGCGGCCAACGCCTCCATTGTCTGAGCATGAAACGGCCCGAGGCCAGGCCGATACCCACCGCAGGCAACCATCAGAATCACAGGGCATGAAAAGGTGCCCGCGCTTCGCCACCAAAGGCTACCGAGTTCCGAGTGAATCTGGTTGAAGGCCACCGGCAAGAAGTCTGCGAATTGCAGAAAGGCCACCGGGCGTTCGCCCACCATCGCCCGACCAATCGCGTTCCCAACAATGGTCGATTCGGCCAGCGCCGCATTGATCACCCGACCCGGGAAGGCCGTGCTCAAGCCTCGCGTGACCCCGAACACGTCTCCCTTGGGATCTTCGATGTCCTGGCCGCAGAGCGTGACGCGTGGATCGGTTTCAAGGCGGTGACGGAGGACCTCCCGCATCGCCTCGATCATCGTCAGACGCGGTCCATCCGCCCCACCCCGGTACTCGGAGGCGGGATCAGTCAACCTCGGAGGCAACTCGGCCTTGGCGACAAACGACGGCGTTGGGTCTGCGGCTTGCAGGGCCTCGTCAACGGCGTCTCGGATCTCACGATCCACCTCCGCGTCGATCCGATCGAGAACGTCAGGCGGCACGTCCGACTCAATCATCCGTTGACGCAGGATTGCCAGGGGATCGCCAAGTCGTTTTGCTCGGTCTCTCTCGTCCTCAGTGCGGTAGACGCGGTCATCGTCCGCGTTCGTATGACTGGAGAGCCGATCGAGCGAGATGACCGCGAGGGTAGGAAGGCCATCGGACCTCATCGTCTCGACGATCGGATCGAGTTTCATGGACAGTTCCACCGGATCTCGTCCGTTGATCCGATGGATTGGCAAACCGTAGAAGACCTCGGGATCGGCATAGCAATCTGGCAGAGAGAAAAAGGTCCGGCCCTCGGTTCGGGTCGAGATGGAAAGCCCGTTGTCTTCAATCAGGAACATCACCGGTAACGATCGACGAACAGCCTCGGCGATCGCCTCCAGAACCTCTCCTTGCTGAGAGGCGCCGTCCCCCATCGAACATACGACAATCGGCCGGCCGGCGCGGTCCTTGACCGCTGCGGCGACGCCAACGGATTGCAGGGCATGGTTTCCGACCGGGACATTCTGGCAGAGCAAATGCAGGCCCGGATCACCCAGAAACGGTGTCATCTGCCGGCCCGCTGAAGGGGATGCCCCGCTGGCGATGACGTTATGCAGCAAGGTCGAGGCAGGAACCCCTCGACCGAGAATCAGTGCTTTATCGCGATAGTGCAGATGCAAATAATCATCAGAGGTCAGCAGAGGTGCCAGAACCGCCAGACTTTCATGGCCAGTACACGGGCAGGAAAAGAAGGCCAGACCCCGAGCCGTCAGGTCGGTCTCGGCCTCATCGACTCGACGGGCCGTGACCATCGCCCGGTAGACGGAAACCCAGTTGGTTCCGGAAATCGCGGGAATGCGTTGAGTGAAACGACGATGGACGACGGGGGGAACCCCCCGGCTCTGATCCTGCTGATTCATATCCCGTCCCTGGGTCGAATCTGTCAAGGCAGGCCGTTCAAGTCTCCGGGGCCGTCGCGGACTCTTGCACGGCCCTTGAGGAGGGGAGCCGAAAGATCGGCCCCCTCGAACGGGTGCTGCGGAGATGACACGATCAGGCAGCGGCCTTCGAGCGAAGCTGACGCCCCAGTTCGGCCATCAAGTCAGAAACATGTCGGAAATCGGGGACTGCGTCGAGATCAAGCTCAATTTCATGGGCATCCTGAAGTTGCATCAAGACAGCCACCAGATCGAGCGAGTCGAGCGACAGATCCTCAAACAATCGTGAGTTCGACTCGATCACGATTTCCCTGGCGGCTGGGCTGCAAGCGCGAATCGCTTCGGTCACCGATTGGAATAGTTCCGGGTCCGTCACGGCTCTCTCCCACGACTGGCGTCGTTGCGGTCGGTCTCAATGTTACAGATTGAGTCAACCTGGCCCGAAACCGAGTTTGAAATCCTCTGCGCTCGGGGTCATCGCAGGTGCGATCACCCGGGGAGTCATCGAGTGATTTCGGCCAGGGGCAGAATCCGACTTGAAAGATCCGCTTCACATCCCCGTCGCGGCCGTCTCGCTCGTCGACCGCCGCTGTGTTCGGCTCAAATCGCCATGCGAAACAGAACGTCGTAGCCAATGATCACAATCGCCACATCTGCAAAAAGATGACTGACGTAACACGGCCAGAGGGTGCGGTCGTAGGCATACAGGGCCGACCACACCACCGCTCCCAGAAACACCCCGAGACTCCCGAGCAAAACCAACCCACCGTCAACCCAGGCCGACAGGGCGATCACATGATGGATCGTGAACGCGACTGCTGCGATCACCACCGCCCCCCCTTGCCGGGCCATCCGTGCCATGCGAGCAGGAAGGAAGAGCTCCACCTGCCGGTAGACGAACCATCGCCAGACGAATTCCTCCAACAACGAGTTCAGCAGGATGATGAAGCCGAACATGGCCGCAAACTGGACGGGATCGTCAAATCCTGTCAGCCTGGCCCGACTTCGAAGGCGGGACAGGTCGATCTGATCGGAGACGAGCCCGTAGACCCCGAGCATCACTCCCAACATCATCACACCCGTCACAAGCCCGGCGATCATTCCGGCCCGACTCGGCCGCTTCAACTGAATCGCGCGTCGCTCGACCCGCAAGGTCCACACCACTGGAAATGCGACCATCCAGACCCGGCTCATCAGGTTGATTCCAAGACCGATCGAGCCTGGCAAGGCGAGCAACATCGCGGCCACGCCCAGACTCTGGGCCGGGACGATCAATATCAGGGCCATCACCGCGCGTCGCCGGGCTCGATCAGACTCCTCGATCATGATTGGTTCAAACCGATCCTTCGCTCGGACGTGACGATCGACGGCCGAGGCGATCGACCGCTTCTCTGACCCAATCTTCCGACGGCGGGCCATAGGGGCGGAACTTTTCCAACTGCCCTGCCTCCTCGCTCACCAGCAAGGCCCGTTGCATTCCAAGGCGATTGGCCAGCGGTGAATCAATTAACGTGGAGGAATCGGCAGAGGACATCTGGAACAACACCCGGTGTTCCAGCTCGCGGAGTGTCGCGCGGTCGAATGTTCGATTCAGGTTATTGAGCGTGTCGACCCACATAATCACATGAACGCCGTGGATCGGACCATCCCGAAGAATCGTTCCGAGCAACTCCGAGGGCTTGGCCGGCTCGTTCGGGTCGGGAGTCGAAAAGCTGAAATCATCTTCACTCTTACGAAGCTGGCGGAAGCGTTGCAAGTCGTGAATGAGCAGGTAGAGGGGCGCGGCATCGGTAATTCCCTCGTCCCTCCTCCGCTCAACCTCGGCGGCGACATCCGCAATGCTCGATTCCACCTGACCCCAGGTACTCGCGAGGGCTTCATTCGGCAAAGCTAGTGCGATTCGGGGAAGATCACCCGCCCTCGGATCGTCCGCGGGTGTGCCGTCGAGCAAGACGAATCGAGCGTCGGGCCGATGAGCGGCGAGGCTAATCATCGTCATCGCCATCAGGCCTCGGGCTGCCTCCTCGTTTTGGCCAACGATCAGCAGGTGCGCCCCGGCCAGCCTTCGGAAGTGCATCGCCGTGGGGGCCTTGATCGCCACCGGCTCGCCGAGCCAGGCAAGCGAGGCTTTCGGAAGCGGGTCGGGGTATGCCTCTGCCTCAAGCAAGGTGGCCAGCGGTTCGTTGTTGGCCGGGTCGGGGGCGATGTTCCCTTCGAAGACGATCGGTTTTCGGACCCGCACGTTGCGCTCATCAGCGAGGCTTGCGATCCGGCGAAGATACTCCTCTCGCCGCTCGTCAGGCAACCAGACCACCTGAAAGATGTTGTTTCCTTCAAGTCTGCCGTTTGCGTCATTGTAAATGGCTTCTCCAGGGCGAGAAAGCAACCGCGCCGCGGTATTATCGTCGCTGAGGATCAGGCTCGCGTCCGCTTCACTACACTGAAGCGCGATCCGTACCGCCATCTGCCCAATGGTCGCCCGAGCCAGCGTGTACGCCCCCGCGAGGGTCTGCGAGCCGAGATGCACATGGATCCCGAACGCTCGCCCCTGCCGGACGAGCCGGTCGAGCAGCAACGCCGCCTCCTGGGCAATCTTGTCGTCCTCGACAAAGAACTCCTGAAACTCATCGACGATCAGCAGGATGCGCGGCATCGGCACGTCAGGACGAGCCACCCGGAAGGCGGCGACATCCTGCGTGCCCGCCTCCCGGAACAGATCCCCCCGCGATCCGAGTTCAGCGTCGAGCCGTAGCAAAACCGAAAGCCCAAACTCCCGCTCACTTTCGACCGCGATGACCCGAGCATGGGGCAGGTGGTGCGTTGCATAGGCCTTGAATTCCACCCCTTTCTTGAAGTCGATCAGGTACAGTTCAAGCTGATCGGGGGCATACGTCAGCGCGGCGCTCGTAATCATCGCATGGAGAAGCGTTGATTTTCCCGATCCCGTCTTGCCAGCGATCAACACATGCTGCGCCGTGCCCGACCCCAGCTTGAGCTGCTGAATCTTCGTTGCTCCGGCCCGACCAAGCGGGATCGCCACCCCTTTCCCGCTATCGCCTCGCCAGTAGTCCTCCGGCGGCGGTGCGAGAAAGTCGAACGGCACCTCGACCCGGCTTGCCCCTTCGGCCCGCTTCCCCACGGCTCGAACCACCCCCGAGAACACGTCGGGTGGCGGCGGTTCATCGAGCTTCAAGGGAAACCCGCCCCGAAGCGGATCCGACCACCTCACCCGTCCTTCCCGCCAATGCAAGACCGCGCAGTGCCGTTCGAGGTCTTTCAAATCAATCCCCTGGGGAAGCTCCTGACGAACATCCACCAGAACAATCACATGAACACCACATCTCGGGCCGCTTTGTGCAATGCTCAGGAGCCGTCGTGCTGCCGCCTCGTTGAACCGAACCGGGAAATCGGCCACGACCAGAAACCGGAACGGCTCGGCCACCTCGCCGGCTCGGGCGTTGTATTCGGTGATCGAGTGATATTCGTTGCGCAGATATTTCTGGATCACGTTCTCCATGTGTTCGGTCAGGTCTTGCAGGCGTTGCTCGATGTGCTGCGTTTCGGTCCAAACGCGGTTTGTGACGAGTTGCTCGTCCACATCCGCCAGGTGCATGAACGCGGCAAACGTCTGACCGAGCCCGACCGGGTCGATCATCGTGAACCGTGCCTTGCCGGGCGGAAAGCCGGTCAAGATCCGAAGCATCACCGCCTGCATCGCCCCGAGTGCCGCAGATCGCCCCTCGGCATCGGCCTTCAGGAGAAACGAGCATCCGTCAGGGCTCCGGACGATCGCCGGCGGCTCGAAATGGTCCGGCAGCCCTTCCATCAAGGCCGGGTCGGCGGGCCTCCCCTGCGGGAACATGTCCAGATCGACGCGAAGCCGACCAAACCGGAGCGCCGGGGGAACCTCTTTCGGGACAGGGGCATCCTCCCTCGCCGCGGCTTCGAACGAGGGGAATCGGGTGGCGATCTCGGCATCGACCAGAGCCAGAGTCTCTTGCACCTGGGCGAGGCCCTTCCGCCAGCGATCGGCCAGAGTCGTGGCCTCGGCTCCGGTCCGCTGCCGAGCGGCGGCCGTGGCTTGATCGTACTCGACTCGAAGCCGGTCGCGCTCGGTCTCGAAATGCTTCTGGATCTCGGGGGTCAACCGCTCGACCTCCTCCTGGATCTTTCGGAGAAGCTCGTCTCGCGTTGCGGTTGCCTTGGCGATCGCGGCCCGATGAGCCTCGTCTGCCCGGGCGATCGCAGTCTGTGCCTGCGATTTCGCCTCGGCCGCGGCGGCCTTGGCGCGGGCGTCGGCGGCGGCTTGCTCACGATCTCGGGTACTCAGGAGATCCTGTTCCCGCCTCCCATGAGCGGCAACCGCCTCCTTCCGAGAGCGAACCACCTGATCGGCAGCCCGTCCGATCGCCTCCTGTAAGGGTCCCAGGGCCCGTTGCACCTGAACCCGAGCCGTTGCGTAGAGCCAGGTCGCCAGGATCACCCCCACGATGGCTCCAATTCCGCCACCGGCTGCGGGGCCAACCCAGCTCTGCTGGAGAAAGAACCCCCCCCCTGCTCCCAGGACTGACGGGACAAGCACCAGGGCCGCCGGGCGAATGCCGCGAAACAGGCCGGGAAGGGTCAGATTACGCAGGTCGTCGAACCGCTGCTCCGCCTCGTCGAGGGCCTGGTTGGCGGCGTCGGCCGTGGGATGTTCGACCGAATTCGCGGTCGCCTGGGGCTCGACCTCCACGCCTCTTGCGGCCGATTGGAGCCGACACGATTTCAGGTGCTGGTCAATCTCGACGCGAATGGCTTTGAGGCGGCCGTTGACCTCGGTCAGTTGATTCTGGGTCCGTTCGAGTTCCCCCTTCGCGTCGTTGAGACCGGCCTCGCAAATCGTGCCGACCTCCCAACGCTGGTCGGCCTGGGCCTGCTTGATCGTTTCGATCCGCTCCCGATACTGCTGCTCGGCCCGGGTCTTTGCCGCCTGCAAGGTGGTATCGGCCTCGGCCTTCGAGGCTTCGAACGAGGCGGTGGCCGCGGTGGGGACTTCCTTCGCGCGGCGATCCAGGGCGGTGCGTTGCTGTTGATATTGAGCGTCGTTCGCCTTGCTTGCCTGTTCAAACGCCCGACGAGCGGCGTCGGTCCGCTGGGCGTGGTCCTGTTCCAGCTTGGTTTCGGCCGTGGTGCGTTCGGTGACCCGCTGCGCCAGTGCCTGAAGCGCGGCCACCTGACGGTCGACGGGGTCCTGAGCGTTCCTCACCTGATCCGACATCGGGACGTGCCCTCCGCTTGCGCTTGGCTCGACTTCGGCATGGGATGGCCCGTCCCTGCGTCCGAGCTCGTCACCGACTCGATCCCGAACGGCATCGAGATCGAGGGTGCCGAGATCCCCTCTCTGCCTGTCCTCAATTCCGCGATGATGTGGTCTTTCGATCATTTCCGCCCAGCCCTTCCGAGGCAAGGGGGCCTTGGCCTTCCTCAAGCCCGCTTTGCTCCTCCGACCGCGTCATCCGACCGACCCGAACCGCCCGGTGCGAGACACGGCCTCCTTTGAACTCGCTTGTCCTGGAATTGGCGCGATCCCCCATCCCGGCTATGCTCAGTCCCGATCGCCCAACTCATTGATGGGCTCCGAGCGACCTCAGCAAGGACGGAACCCCACATGCTCGCCGCGAACCTCGGCGCTAGGGAGTATCTCGATCGCGTCTGCCGCGAGATTCAGCGGATCGACGCCGCGCAGCTTGAGACGGTGGCCGATCTGATCGAGCGGGCTTTCCACGCCGATCGGTTCGTCTTCGTCATCGGCAACGGCGGCTCGGCGTCGAGTGCCTCGCACCTCTGCGAAGACCTCAACAAGTGCACCCTACGCGACTTCGAATCCCAGAAGCGTCTCAAGGTCCTCAGCCTGACCGACAACACCGCCGGCATCATGGCCTGGGCCAACGACGAAGGCTATGACCGCGTTTTCCTCGAGCAATTGAAAACGTATGCCTCCCCGGGGGATCTCCTCCTGGCGATCTCCGGATCGGGGAACAGCCCGAACATCCTGAAAGGGGTCGAATGGGGCAATGCTCACGGCCTGACCACCGTCGGCATCACCGGTTATTCTGGCGGCAAGCTCCGAGAGATCGCTCACCACAGCCTTCACTGCCCGGTCGATGACATGGGCACGGCCGAGTCGTTGCACCTGGTCGCCTTCCACTGGCTGATCGGCGACCTCTACCGCCGCATGTCCGGGTCTGAAACCGCGGAACGCCCGGCCTGATCTCCCTTGTGAGCCTGAGAGGAGGCTCATCATGGCCAAACCGCTGCTGCTTGGCGTCGAGATCGGCGGCACAAAGCTCCAGGTCGGCCTCGGCCACGGCGATGGCTCGATCGTCCAACTGCGACGCGCCCGGATCGATCCCGCCGCCGGGGCCTCAGCCATCCGCGAGCAAATTCTCGACGAAGCCGATCGCGCCTGCTGGGCTCAGAGCCTGACCCGAGACGCGATCGAAGCTGTCGGCGTCGGCTTCGGCGGGCCGCTCGATGCCGAGCAGGGGATCACGACCACCTCGCACCACGTTTCAGGCTGGGATCGCTTCCCCTTGCGTGACTGGTGTCGATCGCAGTTCCACACCGAGGCCGTGGCGATTGAAAACGACGCCGATACCGCCGGCCTGGCCGAGGCACGCTTCGGAGCCGGCAAAGGGGGGGCCTCCCCCTTACTCTACGTGACGATCGGCAGCGGGGTCGGTGGCGGCCTGATCCTCGACGGCCGAATCCACCGGGGCTCCGGCCTCGGCGCGGCTGAGATCGGCCACCTCTGGGTCACTCCTCCCGATCCCGACGGCCGCGGGGGCCGCACCGTCGAGCAATCCGCCTCCGGCTGGTCGATCACCCGGTTCGCCCGAGAGGCGATTGCCTCCGGAAGCTCGGGGGCGGAAACCCTTTCCGATCTCGTGGATGGCGACGCCGAACAGCTCAACGCCGAGGTCGTGGCCATGGCCGCCGGCCTGGGAGACGCCAGTGCCCTTGCCATTCTCGACCGAGCGACGCAGGCCCTTGCGGTGGGACTGGCTCATGCCGTCACCCTGATCGGTCTGAAGCGAATCGTCCTGGGCGGGGGCGTTTCCCTGATTGGCGATGATCTCTGGTTCGCTCCCATCCGTCGCCGCCTCGACCAACTGGTTTTTCCAGGATTCCGAGGCTCGTTCGATCTCGTCCCGTCCGCCCTCGGCGAGTCGGTCGTGATCCACGGCGCCCTGGCCCTGGCCCGCGATGCCTTGATCGCGAGCCGACAGGGTTCCCATTAAGAGGGATCAAGGGGGATCGCCCGTATGCGAATCGACGATCTGGAAGTCCTGGTCCTCGGCACCTCCTGGCGGAACCTCACGTTCGTCAAGCTGATCACCGACGACGGCCTTATCGGTCTCGGCGAAGCCCGTCTCACGAACCGGACCGAGGCCCTGCTGGCTTACCTCGACGCCATCAAGGATCGCTATGTCCTCGGCATCGACCCGTTCGACACCGAACGGCTCGTCCACAGGATGATCCACGGCGATCAGGGCCGGCCCGGCGAGATCGTCACCACCGCCATCTCCCTGATCGAGATGGCCTGCTGGGACCTCAAGGGGAAGGCCCTTGGCGTTCCCGTCTACAAGCTCCTGGGAGGCGCTGTCCGCGACACGATCCCCGCCTATGCGAATGGCTGGTATCGCGTCGATCGGACCCCCGATTCCTTCGCCGAGGCTGCGCGAACGGTCGTCTCCCGAGGCTACCGTGCCTTGAAGTTCGACCCGTTCGGCACGCTGCACGGCTCTCTCTCCCGATCCGACCTGAGGGAGGTGGTCCGCCTCTGCGAAGCTGTTCGAGAGGCGATCGGGCCTGACGTGGAGCTCTTCCTCGACATGCACAGCCGGTTCGGCGTGACCGACGCGATTCGGATGATCCGAGCGCTCGAACCGCTCGACCTCGGCTGGGCCGAGGAGCCGGTCGATCCGCTCGACGCCGTCGGTCATCGCCGTGTGGCCGATGCCGTCTCCGTCCCCATCGCCACCGGGGAACGGCTCTACCAGTCGGGAGAATTTCTCCCCTTCCTCGAACAGCGATCCTGTGCGATCCTGCAGCCCGACCTGACCCACTGTTGTGGTGTCTCCGAGTTGAAAACCCTGGCCAGCCTCGCCGATCGCTTCGGGATGCTGGTCGCTCCGCACAACGTTGCCGGACCGATTGCCATGGCCGCCAACCTGCACATCGCGGCGACGTTGCCGAATCTCCGAATCATGGAGACCTTCAACGACTTCGAGGCCGATGCTCCCCTGCCCTCCGGCCAGGCCGGCAATCCGGCCCTGGCCGCGGCCTCCGGATGCCCCGCAGTGTCGGACGGGGCCTTTCCTCTTCCCAAAGGCCCCGGCTGGGGCGTCTCACTCAATGAGGAGGTCATTCGAGCCCTGCCCTTCCGACCCGGGCACTTCAACATCTTCGCCCCCGACTGGCACAAGCGGCAAGCTCTGAGGTGATCCCCAGACCTTTGCCGTACCTCGTCCACCTTCTTGGCACGATTGCCCGTTCCTTGGGCAAGATGCCGTTTCGACAATCGACTGCCAAAATGTCTCTTGCTCCTCGGTACGGTTTCCTTCGTCCGGTCCGGTTCTCGTGGGGGAACTTGTGTGCCGTTCGTGTCCGGTTCGGATTGGGCGTCAGACCGTTCAAAACAGACCAATGCGTCCGAGCTTCCGAGGCGTAACCATTTTTCAGAAAACAGGTAGCGGAGAACCCAGATCCGGTTGGCCTTCGGGTGAACTCTGCCCGTGCCCGGTGTGTCATGTTTTCTGAACGAAACATTCTGGTGGAATCAGAGGGATTGGTTGGATGAAATTGTGCCCCTTTTTCTGGACCCGGTCCCTGGTTTGCTCCTACAGTTTCATGACCGATGTCAGTGGTAGTGAGCTTCCGATTCCGGAAGCTTCCGGAAGGATCAGGCCCGCTGAGACTCGTCGGGGCTCAGGGGCGGATCAGTTCTCATTTCTCCCGACGATTCGATCCGAAGCGTCATTGGCTCGTCCCGAAATTCGAAGGTCGAAAATCGAGCCGTCCAGCGACACTCCGGTTTTCTATCGTCTACATTGTCATTGGGGCGTCTCACGACGCCGAGACCGGCCAGGGATGGTCCTCATACCGCGGGGGGACTCGCCGATGCTCTCGACGAAGAAACTGTCCGATGTCCAGCTCTGGCAGCGCAACCTCGCCTCGTTGATCCGGTCGGGGTTGTTCCTCCGGGCGGACCTCGGCGAGTCGAATGGGCTTCGTACCATCGTCGGAATTTACGGCGACGGCTCGTCCTCGGCTCCGATGGCGAAATATGCTGACCTCCGAAGGGCCGAAGACGCCCTGGAGATCATCAATCGTCTCGTCGAATCGGGTCAGGCAGCCGAGGTCAACTGATCGACGCTTTCCTTTTGATATCATCGACCGGTCGGAACGTTCACTGACAATTCCTGGCAATCGCCCAATCGCCCGGACGATCGTGGATCACTCACGATCGTCTCGGGCGTTTTTTCTGCGCCGAGGGGCCTTGACCCCGTTCGGTCGGACTCCTCAACGGGCGGTTCGGACCGATTGGACGATCGGAAGGGGACGCCGCCCAGCCGATCTCAACCGCCGTCAGCGGATCGACGTGCAGCCGGGAAAGGGCCTCGATCCCCAGAACCATGATATCGCGCTCGCTGACCGTCCCCCTGGGGAAGCTGGAGAGCGAAACGTCGTACTTGTCGCTGGCGCCGAACAGGTGCATCAGTTCGTGAACGAAGGTGATGGGATCCGCGAAGGGCGGCCCCGCCATCGGAGCCTCGAAGTCGTCCTCCCGAGCGTAGCAAACGGCCACGGCCACGCCGGGAATGCCGGTCGCGTCGCTTGGCAGGGCGATGGACTTGCCCGCGCGTCGAACGTGCAGGAGCCAGACGATTTGATCGGCCTCGATCCGGCGACCGATCCGGCCGAGCAGGTCCACTGGGTCCTTGAACCCAAGCCGGCCGGCCGCTCGGCCGAGGATTCCGAGAATCCGGTTTTCGGCGTCCGGATCGGGCAGGCCGACGTCTCCCCACTCGTCGGGCCTGAAGATCGCAACCTCGCGGTTCGTGTCGTCCTCGACGGTTTCAAAGTAGCACTCGACCAGATCGAGATTGACGGGGACCTGCCATCGGATCGCCTCTCGCTCGATCCAGGCTCCGGCCCTTCGCAGGGCGCGATGGGCCTTGATCAGCTCGTCGATCGACCAGCCCTTGCCGTCCCGACCGACAAACAACGAGACAATCGCCACCTTTCCCAGTAATGGAGGATAGCGTCGCCCCCAGATCCGGAATCCGTGGAAGTCTCCCTCACCCGGTCGAGCCTCCAGCCCTTCGAACCGTCGAAACTCCCATCCTTCGATCGGCTGGCTCGCGATGGCCCCCCCAATCGGCAAGGTGCCGACCTCCCCGTCCGCGGCACGAGTGTCGTGAGGCGTGGGGAACGGGACCATGTCCCGATCGACGGGTATCGCGTCCCGATCATTCTGGCTCCCGTTCCGACGCCGCCTCGCGGCTGTTACCGCCAGGACCATTCCCCCGCTCGCCAGCACGGCCAGCCCGATCAGCACCCAGACGATCGCGTCTTCCCCAGCCCAGAGGAACGCGAGGCAAACGACCGATCCAGGCATCCGCCCTGCTCCCATCGACCCGGAGATCCCTTGCCCAACCACCTGAACCATCGATGTCGAAGCCTCGGCTCCGGTCCTGTAACGACTTGCCCTCATCCCTCGTGAGGGATCTTACCCGAACCGGACCGATGGAATCTTCCGTTCCCGAGCTTTCGAGGAAGCGCGGGTGCATCTCTTGTCGAGAAGGACCCCGAACGGATACAGTGATCCATTCGACTTTCCCGGACCCTCCGGACGCTTCGATTCGCCGCATCCCGGTCGCGCAAGACCCTGGGATGACCACTCACGGGAGCAAGAACTCCGAAATGTATGTCCCCAAGAAGCTGTTCTTCACCAAGGGCGTTGGCGTGCATCGTGAGAAGCTCTCCAGCTTCGAGCTGGCGCTGCGCGATGCTCGGATCGCCTACTATAACCTCGTCCGGGTTTCGAGCATCTTCCCGCCGAATTGCGAGGAGGTCTCGATCGACGAAGGGTTACCGCAGCTTCAACCCGGCCAGATTGTGCACTGCGTGATGAGCGAGTGCGCCACGGCCGAGCCGAACCGCCTTTGCGCCGCCAGTGTCGGCGTGGCGATCCCCCGCGATCGCAATCGCTTCGGCTACCTCTCCGAGCACCACGCCTACGGCCAGAGCGAGAAGTTCGCCGCCGACTATGCCGAGGACCTCGCCGCCGAGATGCTCGCCACCGTCCTCGGCGTCGAGTTCGATCCCGATAGCTCCTGGGACGAGAAGCGCGAGATCTGGAAGATCGCCGACGTCATCTACCAGACCAAGGAAGTGACCGCCACGGCCGTCGGCCACGCCCGAGGGCACTGGACCACGGTCGTCGCCGCGGCCATCCTGTTGCCCTGAGTGACGCGGTTCCATCGGCTGTCAATCGACGCCTGGCTGGGGGAGGGAGCCTCAACTCGCCTCCCCGATGGCCGACTCCCTTCCCCTTGTCTTGTGGCGGTTTCGACCTGTTGCTTGCCGTTCGTTCGAGATCGTTCGAGCAAGCACTTGAGGGTTGGTTCATGGCAGAGAACGCGTATCTCCATCAAATCAGTCGTCACCGGATCGCCCCTCCCGCGGTTACCGGTTCCGTCTCGGCGGCCGACCTGATCGACCAGGCGATGCTCAGCTACAACGGCGGACGGCTCCGCGAGCTTTGCCAGGTCTTCACCCGCAAGATGCTCGAACCGGATTGCACGGTCGGCCTGACGATCTCCGGCGCCTTGACCCCCGCCGGGCTCGGCATGAGCTGCCTGATCCCCCTCATCAAGGCCGGGTTTGTCGACTGGATCGTCTCCACCGGAGCGAACCTCTACCACGACACCCACTACGCCCTCGACCTTCCGCTCCACCAGAGCCTCCCCGGACTCGACGACTTCCGTCTCCGCGAACACGACATCATCCGCATCTACGACATCGTCTTCGACTACAAGACCCTGCTCGATACGGACGCCTTCTACCGAGAGTTGCTTGCCAGCGACGCCTTCTCCCGATCCATGAGCACCGCCGAGTTCCACTTCGAGGTTGGCAAGTATCTCCATGCCCGTTCCAGTGCCCTCGGCGGCACGCCCGGCAATAGCTTCCTCGCCGCTGCGTACGAGGCCGGGGTCCCCATCTACACCTCCAGCCCCGGCGACAGCTCGATCGGCATGAACGCCGCCGAGCGTTCTCTCGCCGGCGGAGCCTTGCAGCTCGACACCCTTCGCGACGTGAACGAGACCGCCGCTATCGTGTACGCCGCTAAGCGCAGCGGCGGCACCTCCGGCGTCCTCATCCTCGGCGGCGGCAGCCCGAAGAACTTCATCCTCCAGACCGAGCCTCAAATTCAGGAAGTTCTCGGCCTCGAAGAATCCGGCCACGATTACTTCCTCCAGATCACCGACGCCCGCGCCGACACCGGCGGCCTCTCCGGCGCGACGCCTCATGAGGCCATGACCTGGGGTAAGGTCGATCCCGAACGCCTGCCCGACGCCGTCGTCTGCTACACCGACAGCACCATCGCCCTCCCGTTACTGACCGCCCACGCCCTCGCTCGACGCGAACCCCGGCCGCTCAAGCGGCTCTACGACCGCCGCAACGAGCTGTACGAGACGCTCCGTGCCTCCTACGACGAGCGCGTTTCCAGCGGCCTGCCCACCGGTATCGCCGCCCGTCAGAAGCAGAAAAGCCAAGGGCCCGACGAGCCTTCCCGTGACCCCAGCCACCCCGATACGATCGATCGCGCCCGATGATCCGGACGCCCCTGCCCTGATCGAGGCCGCCGCGATGCTCCGCGCCGGCGGCCTCGTTGCCTTCCCGACCGAGACGGTCTACGGCCTCGGTGCCGATGCCACCAACCCCGAGGCCGTCGCCCGCATTTTTCTCGCCAAGGGGCGACCGTCCACTAACCCCCTGATCGTCCACGCTGACGGCCCCGACCTCGCCCGCCGTTGCGTTTCCGTCTGGCCCGAGGCCGCCGAAACTCTGGCCCGCCACTTCTGGCCCGGCCCGCTCACGCTCGTCCTGCCTCGATCGCCCCTCATCCCCGACATCGTGACCGGCGGTCGCGACACCGTCGGCGTTCGCGTGCCCGATGTCGGCGTCGCTCGCGCGCTCATCGAACGGGTCGGCCGTCCCCTTGCCGCGCCCAGTGCCAACCGATCGAACCGCATCTCCCCCACTCGGGCCGAACACGTTTCGCGGGATCTCGACGGCCGGATTGACCTGATCCTCGACGCCGGCCCGACCGCCGTCGGCCTCGAATCGACCGTGCTTGATCTGACGAGCAAACCCCCCCGCATCCTCCGCCCCGGCCCGATCGACGCGGATCAACTCGCCGCCGTCCTCGGCGTTCCAGTCCTCTCCTCCGTCTCCTCCGAATCGCTCCCTCTTGCCGACCGCGCCGCCGCTAGCCCTGGCCTCATGGCGATCCATTACGCCCCCCGGACCCCGGCCATTCGCCTCGAACCCGGCTCTCCTCCTCCCGCGATCCCGGCCGAGACCTCGGTTGCCCTGATCGTCTTCGGCCCCCTCGCTCCGGAGCTTGGCTCACTCCGCCCCTCCCTCCGGATCGACCTGCCCGATCCCGCACGGGCTTCCCGCACCCTCTATGATTCCTTGCACTGCTGTGATGCTTCGGGAGCCTCTTTGATCATCGTCCGGATGCCTCCCGATCACCCCTCGTGGGCTGCCGTCCGCGATCGTCTTCAGCGGGCCACAACCGTCCCCGAACCTCCGCTCCCCGCTCGGCCTCTGACCTGAGCCGGAACGTTTCGGAACACCGCATCCCGACCCTCTCCAACCCTCACGGAGCCTGACCCATGCCTCGCCACGACGAGAAGCGGCAACTCCGAGAAACCAAGCGCGAGCTGAAACGCGCCGGCCACAAGAAGGTCCGCGCCCGCTCCAAACACCTCCTCGAATCTTCTCCCGAGGACGCCCACCTCGCCCGCGACTCTTTCGGCCGCTACACCACCGCCCACCTCAACGGCATCGACCGTGATGCGACCCGTCGCCCTCGCCGCCCGGACGCACTCCATCCGTCCAGCAACGAGAAATCCCCAACCGATGACGGCTGCAGCTCGTAATCACTCGGCAACCTGTTCGATGAGCCGTTTCATCTCCTCCTCGATCCGAGCCGATCCCAGGAAGAAGAAGTCGTTGTGGTCCCCCGGCACTCGAAAGCTCGTCACCGGCCCGCCGGCTGCCCGAGCCAACCGGTCCGACATGCTGGCGGGAATCATCTGATCGTCCGAGCCGTGGCCGATCAGGGTCGGGCAGCGAATGCCCTCGATCTTCTTCAGATTCTCGAAGCGGTGCTTCAGGAACAGGCCGAGGCCCGGGATCGGGTAGAACCGGCGCACCATGTCCTGCATGCTTGTGAACGAGCTGAAAACCGCCAGCCCCGCCACCTCTTCCCGGCTGGCCAGGTCCACCGCCACCGCTCCCCCCAGCGACCATCCCGCGGCGATGATCCGACTCGGATCAAGATCCGCTCGACTCCTCAAATGAGCCAGCGCCGCGTCGGCCGTGGCGTAGCACCCGCGTTCGCTGGCCTGACCGCCGCTCAGGCCATAGCCGAGGTATTCGGCGATCATCACGTTCGCGCCCAGCCTACGGAACGATTCGAGCTGTTGCAGATTCCCCGACAGGCTGTCGCCATTGCCGTAGAAGAACAGAATCGTCGGCCGATGCGGGGCATCTTCCCGAGGCGATCCGTCTGCCTCAAGGGCCGCGCCGAACAGCCCGACCACCGGCTCTCCCCCCTCGGCCGTCATCTCCACGCGCTCCACCCCATCGCGGGGAACGACGGCGTATGCGGCCAACCCTTGCGACGCCTGGCCCGGAAAAATCAATTTGGCCTGAAATCCTGAAAGCACGAGCATCAACCCCAGGTAGACCAGGAGCACCATCCGGATCGCGCGCACTAGGATGGCGGTCATCCTTCCGGAGCGTCGGATCTTCGGTGGGTCGGCACGATCAATCGTCATCGGGCGAGATTCCGTTCCGAAGCGTGGCCTCCGATCGTCGAGTCCTCTCTGACGATTGTAGTGTTCCCGGGACGGGAGGCCACCTCCGAACCGATGCCGACCGCCCGAGTGCCTCCCGTCAGGGGGCTCGCGGTGGCCAATTTCTCTCCTTCGCTGAGAATCGTTGCCGGTGGAATTCTTTCCGGAATTATTGTTGACACGCTGTTGCGTGATCGACAACAAACGAGTGACGAACCAATCTTCCAACACGTCATGATCGAGGTATTGAGGCGCTGGCGAAAGCGATCGGAGATGTCTCGCGAAATCACCAGCTCCGACATCCCGCCACCACGAGGAGAGGTCTCGATGCGTCACAATACCCTGCTCGGGTCCTGCGTTCTTGCAGCGCTCGGCGTTACCTCCTTCCTGACCGCCAGTTACGTGGTCGATGCGAAGGTCGTCCCTCCGTCAGAGCCCACTCAGGTCACCATCATTGAGTCAGCCGCCCCGACTGGTGCCCCGGCGAACGACCCTGGCAACATCATCACCTTGACTTCGGACCAATACCCATCGGCCACGAGCTCGGTCAGGATCAAACACCTTGAATCGACACCTGGTCAGATCGATGTCTCCGCGGTTTTCGACCTTCGAAACTCCGCGAGAAGAAGAAACTTCATCTGGAAGTTGGATGTGACCACTCAGGGAGAAAGACTGCCGGTCTTCTCTCACACTTATGGGAACCAGATTGGATCGAGCAGGAAAGGGACGCACATTCGTCCTACCTTCACCGAACGGATCCCGATGTTACCCGGTGATTATTGTGTGACGGTCTCGATTCTTGAGGTCCCTTTTCTTGGGGTAGACGCGTTGAGCGACGACACGGTTGCCCGGAGAAATCTGCTTGCATCCGATACCGGAAAGGTTTCGATTGAGTAACAGGTTCATGCGCCAGGGCATCCCCACACAGGGGCAGGTCGAGGGGTAGCGTCGATCGGGATTCCCCAACCCTCCGATGCCTTGATCGCGATGTCCCCCCGGATCGAAGATCCACACCGGACAACGTGCCAGCCCGGCTGAACAACAAAAAATGCCGATCTCCTCGCGCGTGGCGAGGAGATCGGCGGTTGTTGAGCACCGATTCGTTACGGTCGAATCGACCGCACCGTCATCTCAAAGGCCCGAGCCAAACTCGGCGTCGCGATCGACCGGGGCGCTCTGATGGTGCCGGGCGTCGGAGCGCGGGGCGACGTGCGGCCCACGCAGGACCGACTGGCCCCCTCGGGCGTGCTGGGTGTGGCTTCGCAAGGGCCCTCGACGCAGCGGAGGAGCCGACTGCGCGGCCGGCACGGAGGTTTCGTAGGGGTTGGCGGCCGGCATCGGGTCGAAATCGTCGTCGAAATCGTCGTACCGGCAGACATAACCGGGCATCTTCGAGCGTTCCAGCTCCTCGGCGTAGTTGGCCAGGACCGCGGCCTGAATCTTTTCTCGGCAGCCGGAGTTGATCGGGTGCGCGATGTCGGCGTGCAGCTTGGCACGGCCGTCGGCGTCGCGAAGGGCGCGATTCTCATCCAGGCGGGCGCCGCACTGGTTGCAGAACCGAGAGCGCAGGTGGTTCTTCGTGCCGCAGTGGTGGCATCGGTCGGTCAGCTTGCGCGATGGCATGGCCACGAAGAAGCCCTTGGCCCCCTCGATGATCTTCAGATCACGAATGACGAACATGTCATCAAACGTAATGCTGCAGAAGGCCTGCAGGCGCTCGTTGCTGCCGGAGTTGTCCTCCATGAGCTTGATGCGCACTTCGGTGATTTCCACGGCCGTACTCCTTTACGCGGGGTGAATGTCTGGCTCAGGGACCGCATCGGACAACCCGGACCATCCCGATCCCGAGGTCGCCGAGCCGGCTGGCGGCGAGCTCTGCCGCCTCGCGGTTGCGAGCGAGGCCGAAGTAGGCCGAGCCGCTGCCGCTCATCAAATGCCCGTCCAAAACGGACGAGCCGAGGTCGTTCAGGGCCGCTCGGACCCGGCCCAAGGCCGGTTGAATCCGTTCGGCCACGGGTTGCAGCCGGTTAAACAGGCGCCTGCCCAATCGCTCCGAGTCGCTGCTCCGCAGAGCGTCGATCACCGGCTCGATCGGCTCGGGCCGATCCGGCGGGGTCAGCCCGGCGAAGGCGTCCGCGGTGCGAACTCCCACGGGAGGGCAGACCAGGATGGCGTGGAACCCAGCAATCGTGTCCGGGTTGAGGTTCAGGGGCTCCACGCGCTCGCCCCGGCCGCGGCAGACGGCCACGGGGGCGTCCAGAAAGAACGGAACATCGCTGCCAATCTGACCGGCCAGCTCGCGGAGCCGACCGGCCGGGGTGTGCAGGTTCCAGAGGCGATCCAGGGCAACCAGGGTCGCCGCGGCGTCGCTCGATCCCCCTCCCAGACCGGCCTGGGCCGGAATGGCTTTCTCCAGGGAGATCCGGGCGCCGAGCGTCTTTGACGCATCTGGGCCGGCCTCCGCTCGAAGCGTTTCGGCCGCCTTCACCACCAGGTTCTCCGCGCCGGTCGGCAAGCTCGGGTCATCGCACGTCAGCACGATTTGCCCCGAGTCGTCGGCGGCGAGGGTCAGGCGGTCATGAAGATCAATGGCGACCATCAACGTCTCGAGTTCGTGGAAGCCGTCGGGCCGTTTGCCCAACACCTCAAGGAAGAGATTCAGCTTTGCCGGAGCGAGCACTTCCACGCCCTCGGCAAGGGGACGGATGACCATTGAGGCAATACCCCGGATGTCGTCGCGATCGACCCAATGAGGACCACCGCAAGCGTCAAAGGTTCGGGAGCGTCGCGCCGAAGACCGACCAGAGGGTTCCGGTCGATCCGACCCTGGTGGTTCGAGATGATCGCCGGATGCGTCGCGACGTTCGCCAACACGCCAGCCAATCTGTCCCGATCACCGGGCCGGGCGTTTCGTCTCGCCTCGCGGTCCCGTCTCGTTCGGCGGTCGTTCTATAACGATCCCAGAAACCTCGCAATATAGAAAAAATACAATCTCGGAAAACGGAACCGCGAGGCGACGGTCATTTTTTCAATTTCGACGATTCTGCCGAAGGTCGATTCTGATGCGTCACCGTTCCGAGCCGGCCAATCGCTCGGCCTGATGCCGCACGCGGAGCGCCTCGGCTCGCTGCCTCAGCCCTTCGTAGCAAGACGCAAGTCCTTCCGCCGCTTCGTAAAACGGCTTGTTCCCCGGAAGCTTCCTCGGCAGCCTTCCGGTGAACGACCGGGGCAAGGCCCGCTCGACCAGTTCGAAGGCGTAGCCGAAATGCCCACGGGCCAGCACAAAATCTTCGTCCCACTCCAGCGCGATCCGTCCCAGGGCCACATGAACCCACAGATTGTCGCCGCACCCTTCCAAGGCGAAGCGCAGCGCATCGCGGGCCCCTTCCGGGTCCCCTTCCTTCCAGAGGGTCAGTCCTTCCTCGTAATCCGAGCGTCGTTGCAGGACGCACCGCGGATGAACCAGCTCGAAATCCTCCGAGTCATGGATCCGGCTGATCCCAATCATCCCCCGCCGCCCCCCTTGAGGCGATCCAGGGCCTTGTTTGCGTTCTCCCCGCCCGTGCTGATCTGACATGGCTCGTGTCCCTTCCTCGGCGATCGACCGACAAGACCCGGCAGACAGAATTCGACTTCCTCAACGGATCTTATCCGAGGACGCTGGTCCCTCAATGGTGGAGGCGTCGCGATCCGGTGATGCCCCGCTCGCTCGATCCCAGCAAACCTGCCATTTTGGCAGCGTTACTCGATTCGGCCAACAAGGCTCAACCGTGAAGTTCGTGTTATTAACGTATTGTATCTCAGCGAGTTGCGCGAATCGATCCCTCGATGGCACGCCGGCTGCGTCCGAGACGACCGCATCAGGCTCGCTCCCGACCGGTTCGCGAGCCTTACGAAACCAAGTCGTGTGACCTGTGGAGTGTCTCGATCCATGTCGACGGCCACCCGAGAACCCGAGCAATTCACGTTTCGGGCCGAGATCACCCAGCTCCTTCACCTGCTGGCCCACTCCCTTTACCAGAGCCGCGAGATCGCGCTCCGCGAGCTGATCTCAAACGCCTCGGACGCCCTCGACAAGATGCGCTACGTCGCCCTGACCGACGAGACGCAGCGCGAGGCCGCCGAGAACCTTGCGATCACCCTGGAAGGCTTGCCCGACTCGCGCGATCTGATTGTCCGAGACAACGGCATCGGCATGACCCGCGACGAGCTGGTCGAAAACCTCGGCACGATCGCCCGCAGCGGATCGCTCGAATTCCTCCGCAAGCTCGGAGAGGCCAAGGCCGATGTCTCGCTCATCGGCCAGTTTGGTGTCGGCTTCTACTCCGCCTTCATGCTGGCCGAGCACGTAACCGTTCGCTCCCGAAGTTACCGCGATGAACAGGGTTGGGAGTGGCGCTCCGACGGCTCCGGACAGTTCGAGATCCGCCCCATCGACAAGTCTGACCGCGGCACTGAGATCATCCTCCATCTCAAGGACGATGTCCGCGACCTGACCCGAGACGATCGCATCAAGCAGATTGTCCGCACCTATTCCCGCTTCATTCCTCACCCGATCCGGGTCGGAGGCGAGGTGGTCAACGACGTTCGCCCCATCTGGGTCGAGCCGAAGGGGCAAGTCAGCGACGAGCAGCACGCCCAGTTCTACCAGCACCTCGCCCACCGAAGCGACGAATCCCCCCTCTGGCACCTGCACATCGCCGTTGATTCCCCCATCCAGTTCCGCGCCTTGCTTTACTGCCCCCGGTCGAACCTCGAACGCCTCGGGCTCGGCCGGACCGAGCACGGGATGAACCTCCTCGCCCGTCGCGTCCTGGTTCAGAACGATTGCCGAGACCTCCTGCCCGACTCCTTCCGCTTCCTCTACGGCCTGGTCGACAGCGAGGATCTGCCGCTGAACGTCTCCCGAGAAACGCTCCAGGACAACTCGGTCATCCGTCGCATCCGAGGGGTCCTGGTCAAGTCGGTCCTCGATCGCCTGACCAAACTCGCCGAGGACGACCCCGAAACCTTCCTCGCCTTCCACGACCAGTTCGCCTCGATCCTCAAGGAAGGGATCATCTCCGAGTTCGAGCACCGCGACCGCTTCGCCTCGCTTCTGCGTTACCCCTCGTCCCGGGACGAGCAAGGCAAGGACCTGACCTCCCTGAGCGAGTACGTCTCCAGAGCCCCGAACGACCAGACGGCCATCTACTACCTTGGCGGTCCCGACCTTTCCTCGATCCGTAAGAGCCCAAATCTCGAAATCTTCCGCCGCCGAGGGATCGAGGTCCTCTTCCTGACCGACCCCATCGACGAGTTCGTCATGGCCACCCTCGGCCGGTTCGAGGGGAAGGAGTTGACGTCGATCGACGCGGCGGATCTCAACCTGCCCGGTCCCGAGATCGAGACGCCCCCGACGGAAACCTCCGGCACCGGGTTCTCAAAGGTCCTGGAAGTGTTCCGATCGGCCCTCGGCGACCGCGTGGTTGATGTCCGCGAGTCGAAGCGATTGACCGACAGCCCTTGCTGCCTTGTCAACGCCTCGGGCGGCCTCAGCACCCAGATGCAACGCATTCTTCAGCAGGCCAACCGAGACGTCCCCGCCATCGGCCGCGTGCTGGAAGTGAACCCGAATGCTCCCCTCGTCAGGAGACTGGCCGAGCTTTCCGGCAACCCGGCCAACGAGCCGTTTCTCACCCTCTGCGCCTTGCAACTCTGGTCCAACGCCCTGGCGATCGAGGGAACCCTCGTCGATCCCGAAGACATGGTCGCCCGCGTTCAGGACCTGATGGAACAGGCCGCGGCCGGCAAGTCCTCCATCATCCAGTGACTGCGAACTCGCCGGGCCGACCTTGGTTGGCCCGGCGTGTCCCTTCCGGGATTTTCTTTTGCACCGCTTCTCCTCCCCTTCCCGTTCCCTTCGCTCCTATGATAAAGGAACGTGCCTGACGACCGACCCGCGGGTCCTGGCCACCGGGGCCGACTCCGCCGGGGCAACTCGCTCGCACCGTCTTCAACAGGATTCCGGGAGATGTCTCGGGTCGTATTGCTGGTCGTGGGATTGATGGCAAGCAACGTCTTCATGACGATCGCCTGGTATGCTCACCTGAAGGGCTTTAAGGAAAGGCCGTGGCTGCTGGTCGCCCTGGTCAGCTGGTTGATTGCGTTCTTCGAATACCTGATCCACGTCCCTGCGAACCGGATCGGGCATCAGGTTCTCAACGTCGGACAGCTCAAAATTCTCCAGGAGGTCATCACGCTCAGTGTCTTCGTTCCGTTCGCGTTCCTCTATCTCGGGGAACCGCTTCGGTGGAATTACCTCTGGGCGGGGTGCTGCCTGCTCGGTGCGGTGTATTTTATTTTCAGGGGCTGATGGATTGGCTCCTCTCCCAATCACCACGGACTCCCGCATCGAGGAGATCCCATGCTGCCGACGCTTCTCCTGCTGCTCGCTGGATGGCCTGCCCTGACCGCGACCGAGCCTCTTCCCCCCGCTCCCTTCCCTTCCGACGAACCCGCTCGCGCCGAGGCTTCCCGGGGCGAAGCGCCTCCCCCTCGCGTCGGCTTCAGACGGATCGGGCTCCATCCTCGCCCCTCCTACCGACCCAACGACCCGAACCGCCCGACGGTCTGCCTGATCCACGGCATCAACTCCACCTCCGGCTCGTTCGTCCACCTCGCTCCCTTGCTCGAACGGGAAGGCTACGGCGTCGTCCTCTACGACTACCCGTACAATCAGGAACTTTCTCGGACGATCCCCGCCTTCGTCGAGTCCCTCCGCTCGTTTCGCAATCAGCATCGTGACGAGCGACCGTGGGGAATGCTTTGCCACTCGATGGGGGCCTTACTCGCCCGAAGTTACGTCGAAGGCCCGGAATACGCCGACGACGTGGCCGCCCTCATCCTGATCGGTCCGCCCAACGCCGGGTCCGCCCTGGCTCCCGCGCAGGACATGATCCAGGTTCTGGAGGCCTTCCGCGCCTCGATCGATCCCGAAGGCCGCACGCTCATGGTCCTCGGCGAGCGAATCGGCGCGGCCGCCAAGGACCTCGCGCCGGGCAGCACCTTTCTCTCAAGGCTCGCTCGGAATCGTCCGCGAGATGGAGTCCCCTACTACATTCTCGCCGGGGACGTGGGCTTCCTTACGAAGGAGGTTCGCAAGACAATTGAGGCCCAATACCGCCAGGTCCAGCGCCGAGCCGGATTCCTGGGCGAGCTGGCGGGCCTCGCCCTCCGCAATTTGCCCGAGGTCCTCGACGTGCTCACCGAAGGGACTGGAGACGGCGCCGTTGCGGTCGCCTCGACCCGGCTTGAGGGGGCGACCGAGCATGTCGTCATCCCGGTCAATCACGTCGAACTGATCCGAGGTCCTATCTTTTATCCCAATCCCGGCCCGGTCGCCTGCCACCCCTTTGTGTCTCGATGGCTGGCCGAGTCCCTGCCGATCACGACGCTCACCGAGGTCAAGGCCGAGACCGAAGCCGAGGTTGAAGCCGTTGTCGAAGTCGGCGGCAATGGCTCGTAATCGAAGGCTCCTCGTCTGACCGTTCCGATCGAGAGCCTCGGCCGGTCGATCCGGCCGAGGCTCCTCGAAATGCCCTCGGAAATGCCGAGGGGGGAGTTTCATCCCCGCCGACCGATCAATCCCCCGGTTGAACGTGTCCCTCGATCGGTCCTTTAGGGGGATTGCCTTCCGAGTCGTGATGCGCCTCCTCTTCCTTCAACCGCTCGACCGATCGGTTGAACCGCCGGGCGATGAACAGGAAGGCCAACGACACGGGAATCATCATCGCCGCCATCAGGATGAAGAAGACGTACGCCGGCATCTTCGGATACTGCGGGGTGATCACCGCATTAAGCTGATTGGCGAAGAAGACGGTCAGCAAAAAGCA
This sequence comes from Tautonia marina, assembly GCF_009177065.1. Lineage (NCBI taxonomy): Bacteria > Pseudomonadati > Planctomycetota > Planctomycetia > Isosphaerales > Isosphaeraceae > Tautonia > Tautonia marina. The sequence goes on along the minus strand of NZ_WEZF01000005.1, from coordinate 92,416 downwards.
TCCCGTGATGAACCCCTTCATAGACTTCGGCGCCGCCGTGAAGGCCAGCTCCAGGCCGACGACCGAGATGCACAGCTCGGCAACCGTCACAATCACATACGCCAGAATCTGCCAGATCACCGACGGCTTGGGCAACTCGATCGCCCCTTGATACCGCTGCGTCACCGCCTTGACCAGCTCCGAGCCGCCGACCCGAGGACTCACGATCCCCGGGTAACGTTCCTGAAGCGCCTCCACGAGCGCTGCGGATTCTCCCGTTGCCAGATCTTCGGCGCCGATCAACGCCACCCGCTCGGCCTCGGGCTCGATCTCGACGCTCCCCACCTCCTCGACCGACCGCACCCGGGCGACCCGGTTCGTCGGCGATTCGGTTCGATTGAGCTGGAGCTTCAGGGCCAGATCCGCCTTCTCGCTCAGCGTGATGAAGTCGTACCTGTCGGCAATGTAATTGGCGTAAATCCCTTCGGGAGACAGCGGAAGCTGAGGCACATAGACGACCTGTTCGGGGTCATCCAACTCCAGTGCCTGGACATCGGCGACCGTATGCACAATCGAGTAGCCCGCCCCTCGTTCGGCGATCTCGGCCACCTCGGGAGTTGCCTCGTCGTCAAACAGAACGAAGTGCGCCCCTTCCTTCGACAGCCGATCGACCGTCTGATGCGCCATCCAGGCCGGAACGGCCATCATCGCCATGCTCAGAGCCGTGAAGACAAAGCCGACGATCATCTTGTCGGTGGCCCGCAACGGGTAGCCCCACGCCGCGAACCCGCGCCAGGCCAGCGTGACGATCGGCAAAAGGGTCAGCACGAAGACCGGGTTGAACGCCTGCACGGCGTCGGGAGCAAGCGTCACGCCGAAAAGGCTCAGGTCGAGCAGGTCGCGGGCGAAGAAGGTCCAGGTGCTCGCCTGTTGATCGAAGATGCTCCAGAAGAAGCAGATGACGAAAAACAGGCCGAAGATCCGTCGGATCACCAGCCGACGCTGCTGCTTCTCTTCCGGACTGGGCGGCGTGCGGTCGATCACCTCCACCGCGTAATGCTTCTTCCCCGCCGCGAAGAAGACGAACGCCACGGCCATCAACGCCGCCGGGAACAGAAAGGCGATCGCATAGCCGTACCGATCGCGCAGGAACGGCAGCATGAAGGTCGAGATCGCCGACCCGATGTTGATCGCCGCGTAGTACATTGCGAAGGCATCGCTTCGCAATTGTTCCTCTCCCGGCCGTTTCTGGTCGTACGTCAAGCCCATCAAGGTCGAGATGTTGGGTTTGATCACGCCGCTTCCCATCGCCAGCAACGCCAGGGCGATGATGAGAAACGGCACACTCTCAACCCCAAGGATCACGTGTCCTAGAATATACGGAATCGAGAATCCGACGATCGTCCAGTACTTGCCGAAGTAGTTGTCGGCGATGTACCCCCCGACCAAAGGCAGGAAGTAGGCCGCGGCGATGAACTGGCTCATCGCGAAACTGGCCATCTGGTCTCCCAGACCGAGCTGCGTCGACATGTAGAGCAACAAGATTGCCCTCATGCCGTAGTAGCTGCTCCGCTCGGCCAGCTCTCCCCAGAAGATGAACCAGAACCCCTTCGGATGGTGAGCCAGGTAGCCGAGGAGTCCCCGGCGCGTGGCTCCGCCCGCGTCTGCCGCACTGCTCATCGCGTTCTTGCTCCGTGAGATCGGTTCAGACCCGACCGCGCCGACGGATCGAGCCGCGTGCCCGCCTCACCTGGCTTGCACGCGATCGAGGATTGACAACGGGTCTCGGGGAGAGGAACGAGCCAGCCGCCAGCGGTGGGCTCAAGGTCGATCGACGCGGACATCCTGCCAGATCGTCCCTCCGATTGCCAGGCCACGCCCCGTCCGAGGGCTTGCGCCGAAGCCTCAAATCGTGTAACCTACCTGTCAATTCGCCCTGACCACGCGCCCATGCTCCCGAGCCGCTCCGCGATTCTCGTGCGTCGAGTGACTGCCCGAGCCTGAATTCCCGATACTCAATGCTTGGGGATGCTCAAAGGATGCGATCCGGTTCGGTCGCTGACAAACCGCATCCACGCTCACTCCCCGATCCTCCGCCTCAGCTCGTCTCTCGGCGGTCCGTTCTCCTAAACCGTTGCTCGTAAAGATCGAAAAACCCGAAACGAGCAACCCTGTTCGACATAACCCCCATTGATTCCAAAAGTTCCGCCTGAACGTTTTGGCGCACCTGAAGCGCACCACCCGGCGCACCGGCCGGAATCGATGACTCCCATGGGCCCGCACCAGACTGTCACGCACCGCCGAGTCCCGAAACGAACGACCTGAAATGCCGGAACGTCCCTCGGAACAAGCGGTTCCGTCATCACTCCCTGGCGCACCGACGAGCGCACCCAGGGCGCACTAGACCTGACGAGCCCCCCGAGCGGCGGATTCCCGAAACGAACGTCTCCACGTGATACAACCTCCAATAGCTCTTCCGCTTCCGTCATGACCGCCTGGCGCACCCGACGGCGCACCGACCCGCGCACCTTGATGAGGATTGCCCCCATGACCCGACTCGTCCCGCTCCTGCTCCTCGTCTCCCTGGCGTTTACCGGCCGCTTGCTTGCCGCGGCCGGCGGTCGGCCGATGACGGTCGATGACCTGCTGTCCGTCAAGAGCGTCGCCGATCCCCAGGTCTCCCCCGACGGAACCCAGGTCGTCTACGTCGTCTCCGAGGTGGACCGCGAGGCCGGACGGTCGAACAGCTCCCTCTGGGTTGTCCCGGTCGCCGGTGGCGAGCCGAAGCAACTGACCACCGCCAAGGGGGCCAACACGCACCCCCGGTGGAGCCCCGACGGTGCGTCGATCGCCTTCGTTTCCTCCCGGAGCGGGTCGAACCAGGTCTGGCTCCTTCCCCTCGACGGCGGCGAGGCCCGGCAACTGACCGACCTGCCCATCGACGTCGATGGCCCCATCTGGTCCCCGACCGGCGATCACCTGGCCGTTGTCGCCCACGTCTATCCCGGCCTGTCCCCCGAGGACACCGCCAAGAAGGACAAGGAGAAGGGTGAAGTTAAGACCTCCGCCCAGAGTTACGACCAGTTGATGGTCCGCCACTGGATGTCCTGGAACGATGGCAAGCGCAGCCACCTGTTCGTCGTTGATGCGAAGACCGGCGCAGCCCGCGACCTGACCCCCGACCTCCCCGTCAACGTCCCCCCCGCCCCCTTCGGCGGCTCGACCGACTACGCCTTTTCGAGCGACGGCAAGACCCTTGCCTTCACCGCCGAGCCCCTCGAAAACCGTCCCTGGTCGACCAACTCCGACCTCTGGACCGTCCCCGTCGACGGTGGCGAGCTAACGAACCTGACCGCCGGTAACCCCGCGGCCGACGCGCACCCCTCGTTCTCCCCCGATGGGAAGTGGTTCGCCTACCTCAGCCAGAAGCGCGCCGGGTTCGAGGCCGACCAGTGGGTCCTGAACGTCATCCCGACTTCGGACCTCGGCACCGGAAAGCCGATCCCCTTGACCGCCGTGATCGACCGTCCCGTCTCCTCCTTCTCCTGGGACCGCGACCGCCCCGCCTTGCTCGCGATCGTCGATGATGGCGGCGACAGTGTCGTCTACGAGGTTCCCGCCCTCGCCCGGATGGCTCCCCGTCCGATCCTCACCGGCGACGGCTCCTATGGCGATGCTCAGCGCGCCGCGGATGGGGTCATCGTCTTCACCCGGTCCTCCGCGGCTCGACCCACGGAACTTTGGGCCGATCCACCCGGCCCAGACAATTACCGAACTCTGACCGCGCACAACAACGCCCTGATCGAACCCCTCGACCTCCCCTCCGCCGAGTCCTTCACCTTCGCCGGAGCCGACGGCGACGAGGTCCAGGGCTGGCTCGTCCGGCCTCCCGGCCTGGAGGAAGGGAAGAAGGTCCCCGTCCTGTTCCTGATTCACGGCGGCCCGCAGGGCTCGTGGCACGATAGCTGGCACTCCCGATGGAACCTCGCCCTCTTTGCCGCCCCCGGCTACGCCGTCGTCGCGGTCAACCCCCGAGGCTCGACCGGCTTCGGCCAGCAGTTCACCGACCAAATCAGCACCGACTGGAGCGGCCGGGTTTACGAGGACCTGATGAAGGGGCTCGACCACGCCCTCGACACCTACGACTTCCTCGATGCCGACCGCATCGCCGCCGCCGGCGGTTCCTACGGCGGCTACATGGTCAACTGGATCGCCGGCCATTCCGACCGCTTCAAGGCGCTCATCTCCCACGCCGGCGTCTTCGACCTGCACAGCATGTACTTCACCACCGAGGAACTCTGGTTCCCCGAGTGGGAGTTCGGCGGCCCCCCCTGGGAAAACCCCGAGGCGTACCAGACCCACTCCCCCAGCAACTTCGTTCAGAACTTCAAGACCCCGACACTCGTCATCCACGGCGCGCTCGACTTCCGTGTTCCCGATGCCCAGGGGCTCGGCATGTTCACCGCCCTGCAGCGCCGAGGGGTCCCCAGTCGCTACCTTTTCTTCCCCGACGAAGGGCACTGGATCGCCAAGCCCGCCAACCGGGTGACCTGGTGGAATGAGATCCATCAGTGGTTGGCCAAGTACCTCGACGATTCCTCGTCGTGAACTCCGTTTGAATCCGAGACGGATGGCCTGGGTGACCGGCGTTTCCGTCTCCGCTCGACATCAATCAAGACGCCGTGTGATGGCCCGGCCCACGCGTTCCGGGCCGCCTGAATCATCAACACCGAAACTCGCTGACTGATGGGCCTCCCCGCGAGGGTCGCCCGACGCCATTCTGGGGAGCCTGGAATTCGCATGGCAGATGCCACCAACCTTCGCCGACCGATCACCGAAGTGGCCCACGCGCTCGGGCTGGAGGACTCATCGCTCGAACCGTACGGTCGAGACAAGGCCAAGGTCCGCCTTGAGGCCCTGGCGGCGGCCAGAGAACGCCGAGCCGAAGGGAAGTTGATCCTCGTCTCGGCCATCACCCCCACTCCGGCCGGCGAGGGGAAAACAACCACCTCGATCGGCATGGCGCAGGGGCTCCGCCGCATCGGCAAGGATGCCTGCCTGGCACTCCGGCAGCCCTCGATGGGGCCGGTCTTCGGCCGCAAAGGGGGAGCGACCGGCGGAGGGGCCAGCACGGTCGAGCCCTCGAACGTCATCAACCTCCAGTTCACCGGCGACTTCCACGCCATCACCGCCGCGCACAACCTGCTCGCGGCGGCGATGGATAACCAGCTCCACTTCGGCCAGACCGACCTCGACCCGCGCCGCGTCCTCTGGAAGCGCGCGATGGACATGAACGACCGCTCCTTAAGGCGGATCGTTCTGGGCCTCGGCGGACCCGGTCAAGGCGTCCCTCGTGAGTCGGGCTTCGACATTACGGCGGCCAGCGAGGTCATGGCCATCCTCTGCCTGGCCGAATCGTATGAGGACCTGCGCTCCCGGCTCGACCGCATTCTCCTCGGCTACAATCGCCAGGGAGAGCCGGTGCTTGCCTCCTCGACCGGCGTCACCGGCTCGATGGTGGCGATCCTCAACGAAGCCCTGATGCCGAACCTTGTGCAGTCGGCTGAGGGGGCCCCTGCCTTCGTCCACGGCGGGCCGTTCGCCAACATCGCCCACGGCTGCAACTCGGTGCTGGCCACCCGGATGGCCCTGGCTCATGCCGATTACGCCGTCACCGAGGCCGGGTTCGCCTTCGACCTCGGGGCCGAGAAGTTCTTCGATATCAAGTGCCGATCCGCCGGCCTGAACCCCTCAGCCGTGGTCATCGTCGCCACCGTTCGGGCCTTGAAGATGCACGGTGGCGTGAGCCTCGACGACCTGACCCACCCCGACCCCTCGGCCGTCGAGCGCGGCCTGGAAAATCTGGCCGCTCACCTCGACGCCGCCCGGCACTTCGGCAAGCCGGTGGTCGTGGCCATCAACCGCCGTCGAGAAGACACCGACGGCGAGCTGGGCGTCATTCACGCCTTCTGTGAGGGGCTTGGCATCCCCTGCGCGACCGCCGACGTCTTCGGTCAAGGGGGAGCGGGTGCCACCCACCTGGCCGAGCTGGTCGTGGCCGCAGCCGACCGCCCGCAAACCCCCTACCGACCGCTCTACGACCTCGATCAATCCCCCGAGGCGAAGATCGAAACCATCGCCCGATCGGTCTACGGAGCCGACGGCATTTCCATCACCGCCGAAGCGCAGGCCAAGCTCCGCAAGGCCGAGCGGCTGGGCTTCGGGTCCTTGCCGATCTGCATGGCCAAGACCCAGGACTCCCTTTCCGACAACCCGAAGCTCCGCGGTCGCCCCCGGGGCTTCACCATCACCGTCCGCGACATCGAGATCGCCGCCGGGGCCGGATTCCTTGTGGCCTTGACCGGCGAAATCGTCCGGATGCCCGGACTTCCTCGTCAACCGGCCGCGCTTCGGATCGATGTCGATTCGAATGGGAATATCACTGGTCTTTCCTAACAAAAATCAGGGAGATTCTCAGCGTTTCGTGACGGTCATGACCGACTCGTCCATCGCGGCGGCGATCGCCCGGTCGAGCCTCATCAGCTTGTCGCCGGTTGCTCCCGTCTCGCGGTGGACGACGTTCCCCTGGCGATCGAGCAGGACGAGCGTCGGGTAGTATTGCACCGCCATCGCTCCGGCGACCGGGCACGGCTGATCGGTCGGGGCCAGCAAGATCGGATAGTTCAAGCCCAGGCGACGCGACACACGAGCCAACGACCTCGGCCCGCCCTCTCCGTTCCGCTGGTAGGCGATCGAGACCACACGCAACCGACTGGGACCGAACTGGCGCTGCAGGTCCGCCAGATGCGGCATCGCGGCCACGCAAGGGTCGCACCAGGTGCCCCAGAAACAGAGCAAGACGTAGTCCGCATCCGTCTCCTTGAGCCGGAAGGTCTGACCGTTGAGGTCGGGCAGCACGAAGTCATCCAGACGATTCCGCTGCGGGTCAAACTGAGCCGCAGGTTCGACCGAGGCAACCTCCTGATCCGTGTCGTCCCGCTCTCTCGACACCCATTTCAGGAGTCCTCGCGTCCACCCTGCCGGTCCGTTCTCATCGGAGGCGGAGGCATCCCCGTCGCTCTCCTTCTCCTCCGCCGATCCCGCGGTCAACGGGGCCGGTGGCGGGAGGTCGGACCATCGGAACGTCCGAGCGTTCTCGGCGGTCATCGGCTCTGAACGCTCCGGGGCTGGCCCCGAGTCGATCGACGACGGCGATCCCCCTTGATCGGTCTCGACCATCTCGGCTGGAGCGGGCGGCTCGGAGAACGGGGCCGAAGCCCCTGTTCGAGCCTCGACGGTCGCATCCCCACTCGAGGGCAGCTCGGCGGGTTCCAGAGACTCGGGAAAGGCAAGCTCGCTCTCCGGCTCTGGCGACGGGGCGGCCAAGGCGTCCTCCGCACTTGCCGAGAAGGGGGCGACCGCTGATCGAGCGTCCGGCATCGAGGGGGTCGAGATCTCGGGCTCGGGGTCCGGCAGCCGCATGGAGCCCGGTTCCGAGGCCGCCGAGCCTGAGCCCCGAGCGTCGGTCGCCGATTCGAGTGCGGCCGGGTCGATCTCGGGGGGAACATCGGTCATGAGAAGCGGCGGATCGGGTTCCTCCCGATCGTGCTCCGATGCCGGTTCGAACCGCCTGACCAGAGGGACGGTTTCTGCCGTGGTCCGCGGAGAACCGGCCGTCATCGGTCTCGGTGCCGGAGTCGAAGCCGGCGGCACGGGCTGAATTCGTCTCGCGGGTTGACCCTGTTCAATCGGCCTCGGCTCACCCACCGCCGCCATCGGCAGGGGGAAGTCGTTTGGATCGAGGTCCGAGGACTCTTGAATCGATTCGAGGCGTTCCCGAAGCGGGTCGGGTTCGGCTCGGGGAGGCGGGGAATTCGGATTACCGTTCCCCTCGGGCCTGGGTTGTTCGACGACGGGATCAGCCTCGGGAAACCGAAGCCCCTCGTCCCGGTCCTCGCCCGCTTGCGAGGGATCGAGCGACGTTCGATTGACCGAGTCGAAGGGGATCCACCCTGCTCGGTTCCGGGACGGGGCTCGATCGTCGGGCCGAGGCGAGGCGGGCGCATCCTCTCGCTGATTCCCGAGCAGGGAGATGCGTTCCGGGGCTCGATCCTCCCGGTTGAACGAGGCCACTCGAGACGATTCCAGGCCGGCGTTCGACGCCATCGTCGGCCGATCCGAACCCTCGACCGAGGCCACTTCGATCCGGACCTTTTCCGAGGGGGCCGCAACCTGCGAGCGACCGAGTAGGAACTCCTGGCCGTCATCCCACTCGGCAATCAGCGTGTATTCTTCGCCGGGACGAAGCCCTCGAAGCAGGAACTGGCCCGATCGGTTCGTTGTCCCGACAACCTCCCGACCTCCAGGAGTGCCGTCGACGGCCAGGCGAACCCGAGCATTGGCGACCGGAACCCCGCGATCATCGACCACCTGGCCGACGATCTCATCCGGCTCCTCGTCGCTGGCCGGGGGATCCACCCGACTCGAAATCGTCGAGGGTGCCCCTTCCCGGATCGCCAGGCGTTCGGGACCGATCCCGACGCCCGCTATGGTCCTGACATCCGGGCCGCGACCAAGGCCGCCCCTGGGAAGGTTTCGGCAACCGGCCAATCCGACCACCAGCAGCGCGGTCGTGATGATCCATCCGACCTTTCGCGTCTGCAAGGACACTCCTCCGTCCCCCTCGATTCGCCCCACGAGTTGGCGACCCAGAAGGCACTCCTGCGATCGAGGCGTAACGCATCCGACCCGAGGCCGGGCCGTTCGCCTCTTGCTCCTTCATCTGAGGATCGGCAAGAGCCGGGAGCAACTTGAGCCGATTGTGCCCATCGTTTCGATCATCCCGCCGCCGGCCCATCCCCTTCGGCCCGCCGTTGCCGGGCGTCGAGGATCAGGGACCGGATGCGTCCGGCATCGGTCGCCTGTTGTTCCTGTTCCAGGTAGGCCGAAAGCTGTTCGATCCCCTCGTCCAGCCGGTCAAGCCCCAGCGCGACGATCCCGAGGTCTCGACGATACGCCCCTTCCATCGGTTCGAGCGCTACCAGCCGCTTCAACACCGCGAAGGCTAGCACGGCATCGCCGCTTTGCAGGTGAAGGGCGCGGAGGTTCCGGAGCATCCGGGCCACGACCTCGGCCGTGGACATGGGACGGAACTGCTCCTCGGTCAGCTCGACGGCGGCTCCGCTTCGGGAGGCGACCAGATTCTGGCAGGCGTCTCGATCGAGGAGCCTGCCCCCGTGGAAGGGATCGATGAACACCGGCTCCACCGACTCCTGATCGGCCCTGAGAACGAAATGAGCGGGCAGATTGACGCCATGCAGGGGCAGGCCGAGTCGCTCGGCCACCCCCCGGTAAAGCACGCCCAGCGAAATCGGAATCCCGGTACGGCGGTCGAGGACTTCGTTGAGATAGCTGTTGTTCGGATCGAAGTAGTTCGAGTCGTTCCCCGTGAATCCCTCTTCCACGTACAACACCCAGTTAATCTGCTGGAGCAACAGCCGGGTCGGGGCGTCCTCAGGAATCCGAAACCGAACCCGCTCGGCCAGCTGGTCGAGTTGCTGAAGGTAGGGACCGAACTCTAGCCCTGGACAGGCGTCTCGGGCAATTTCCAGGGCAATCCGCACGAGATCCGCGTTGGGATTCCCGTTGAGAAGCTGGAGAAATTCAGGGCTTTCGGGAACGAATCGGGGCACAATCAGTTTCCGTCGCTCGATCGGAAAGACATGGGTTGCGCGGCGACAGGACCATCGGTCGCGAGAGCGGAGGTTCGTCTCACGATCCTAACACGAGCGTCGGCTCTCAACCATTCGCCTCGGGCTTCACGGGAAGCGCTCTTGCCCAAACCCATGCGGGATCCTTATGTTCAAGGGCCGTTTCGACGCCGCATCCTGGAGGAATTGACCGTGCCCGCCAACCTCGACGAGCTCAAACAGCGCGCCAAGGCCATCCGCATCGAGATTCTCAAGAGCACGACCGAGGCCGGCTCGGGCCACCCGAGCAGTTCCATGTCGGCCGCCGAGGTGGTGACGGCGCTCTACTTCGGCGGGTTCATGAACTACGACCCGAAGCAGCCCCGCTGGCCTGATCGTGACCGCTTCATCCTTTCGAAAGGTCACGCCGCGCCGGTGCTTTACGCGGCCATGGCCGAGGCGGGTTACTTCCCGAAAGATCAGTTGATGACCCTCCGCAAGCTCGGCAGCCCGCTCGAAGGGCATCCGAACATGAACCGCTTGCCAGGGATCGAGGCGTCCACCGGATCACTCGGTCAAGGGCTCTCGATTGGTGTCGGCCACGCACTGGCCGCCCGTGTCGATGGCAAGTCGTACCACACCTATGTCATGACGGGCGATGGCGAGCTGGGCCAGGGGCAGATCTGGGAAGCCGCCGCTTCGGCCGCGAAGTACAAGCTGGATAACCTGACCTGCATTGTCGATCGCAACCACTACCAGCAGACCGGAGCCGCCGAAGACGTCCTGAACATGGACCCGATTGACGGTAAGTTCGCCGCCTTCGGCTGGCAGACCCAGGTCATCAACGGCAACGACATGGAAGAGGTGGTCACCGCACTGGAGCGTGCCCGAGCCGTCAAGGGACAGCCGACCTGCATTGTCGCCCTGACGCGCAAGGGTCAAGGAATGCTCAAGCTCCTGGCGAAGCTCTCGGACGAGAATTTCCATGGCAAGCCGGTGAAGCCCCAGGACCTGGACGAGGCCATTGCCGAGGTCGAGGCAACCGCTTGACCTGCCCTGAGTCTTCCCTCCGCAGCTCAACGATCGAACATTCAAGCAAGATCATTCAACACAAGACATAGGTGACGACACTCATGGCGGGCGCTTCCTCTGCGTTGCAGTCCAAGCGAGCGATCGGCAAGGCCACCCGGGACGCGTTTGGCCGCGCCCTGGAGGCGCTCGGCGGCGACTATCCGGATGTGGTCGTGGTTGATGCCGACGTTTCCAACTCGACCCGGACCGAATGGTTCGGCAAGAAGTTCCCGGACCGCTTCTTCAACATCGGCATTGCCGAGAGCAACCTCGTCGGCATCGCCGGCGGCCTGGCCTCGTGTGGCAAGACTCCGGTGATTGCCAGCTTCGCGGCCTTCATCTTGTGCAATGCCTACGACCAGTTGCGGATGGCGGTTGCCTATCCGAAGCTGAACGTCAAGGTGGTCGGCAGCCATGCCGGCATCTCGATCGGCGAGGATGGTGCCTCGCAAATGGGGATCGAGGATGTCAGCCTGGCCTGCTCCCTGCCGGGCTTCGTCGTCATCGTCACGGCTGACGAAGCTTCCACCAACGCGGCCACCAAGGCCATTCTTGACTACAAGGGACCGGTCTATCTCCGGACCGGCCGTCCCGACGTGCCGAAGGTCTACACCGAGGACTCGGCCCCGTTTACGATCGGCAAGGCGAACCAGCTCCGCGATGGGAAGGACGTCACCATCATTGCCTATGGCCTGATGGTTGCCTCGGCCCTCGATGCCGCCGACGAACTGGCCGGCAAGGGGATCAACGCTCGCGTGCTCGACATGCACACGATCAAGCCGCTCGACCGAGAGGCCGTGCTGGCCGCCGCTCGGGAAACGGGGGCGATTGTCGTGGCCGAGGAGCACCTGGCCCACGGCGGACTCGGCAGCGTCGTGGCCATGACCCTCGCGGAAGCTCAACCGGTGCCGATCCGCTACGTCAATCTCGGTGACTCGTTCGGCGAAAGCGGATCGCCCGAGGCCCTGCTCGAGAAGTACGGCCTGACCGCCTCCAAGGTCGTCGAGGCCGCCGAGGCAGCTGTCTCCGCCAAGAACGCCTGAGCGAAGCGGACCGAACGAACCGTGCAAGCGAGCCAGGCCGGAGCCTTACGGATTGACGTAAGCCCCGGCCTGGATCGGTTGCGCGATGTGATCGACCGCCGCCCCGACCGGCACCAGTCCGAGCCGAAAGCTCAGGGGAGCCACGGCCGATCGGGCCAGTTGCTTGCGATGCGCTCGAAGTTTGAGCAACCGAGGAAGCTCGATAATCGCGTCTCGCTTCCCCAGCAGAAACGGCCGTCCCCTGCCCTTCACCACTTTCCAGGCGAACTGAACCACCAGAAATCCCAGGTGGGGAATCAGGGCCGCGACGAGCCATCCCGCGGGCAGGTTCGACCAGAACAGGGCCTCAGCGTTCTTCGCCATGCGGCGGTGCAGGCTTGGGCTGCCGTGGTCGTAGGTGGCCGAGACGTCGTGCAAGATCCGGCACTCCGGCTCGAAGACGCAACGATACCCGGCCCATCGGAGCCGAAACGCCAGGTCAACATCCTCGTAGTACGACCCGTACGAAGGGTCAAACGGCCCCACCTTCCGCAGGGCCTCGGCCCGATAGAAGGCGCTTGAGGCACTCGCGCCGAAGACTTCCCCGGCGGGTTCGAGCCTCCAGCGATCGGCCGACTGACGATGCCCTCGTTTCGACGGCCAGCCGAAGAACGCGTAGCAATCGCCGGCCGAATCGACGAGTTCGGGCCGCGATCGGATCAGCACCAGGGGAGCGACCGAGCCGACGCTCGAGTCCTGAAAGGGAGCCAGACCGGCCTCGGTCCACCCTTCGCAGACCTCGGCATCATTGTTCAAGAGCTGGATGATCGAGCCCCGGGCCGCGGCAATTCCGGCGTTGGCGGCCACACAGAACCCGGCGTTGCGTTCCAGGCGGATCAGCCGAACGTCTGGAGCGTGCGCATGGAGCCATTCGGCCGAACCGTCGAGCGAGGCATCGTCCACGACGATCACTTCTAGGTGAAGCCCTTCGGGACGGTGCCTGCGGAGGCTCTCCAGGCAAGCGGGCAGCAGGTGCCGGCCGTTATGCGTGGGTATCACGACCGAGAGCGTCGGTCGGTTCACGGTCTACCCTCCGGTTGCGAGGCATGCCCCAATCGACCTTGCCGAAGGCCACGTGCAGGGCGGTCATCCACAGAATTTTCACGTCGAGCCAGAAGGACCAGCGGCGCACGTAGTCGAGGTCGTACTGCAGCCGCTTGCGGATCGACGTTCGGCCCCGCCAGCCGTGGACCTGTGCCCAACCGGTCAGACCCACCGGCACAACGTGTCGCAGGGGGTAATCGGGCACCTCCTCCTGAAAGCGCTCGACGAAAATGGGACGCTCGGGACGAGGGCCGACCAGGCTCATGTCGCCCCGAAGAATATTGATCAGTTGGGGCAGTTCGTCGAGACAGGAATGCCGGAGCCAGTCGCCGATCGGGGTGCAGCGGTCGTCGTGGTTGGCCGCCCAGATGGGGCCGGTATCACTCTCGGCGTTCGGTTTCATGCTGCGGAACTTGATGATCTTGAACAGCCGGCCCCCCTGCCCAATTCGATCCTGTGTGTAAAAGATCGGCCGACCCGAGGTCGTGTAGATCAAGAGTGCGATGGCCGCGAAAATCGGCGACATCACCAGCAGCCCTAACGCCGCGCATATCAGATCGAGCAATCGCTTGGCGATCCGACCAGAATGGATCGACTCGCCGATCGTGTGAGCGGGCTGGTAGCGGTGGTGGGGAAGATCGGCCCGGGAACCTCGCTCCTGGGCGGTCGATCCCGTCTCGTCTGCCATCCAGTGCACTCGAAGCTTGGGGTTCTGGAGCGCATGGAGTTCCGGATCGGAATTCCGGCTCGGATGATCGGAGAGGGCCACAATGATATGCGTCGCTCGCGAGCTTCGAATTACGTCGGAGAGCCGCTCCAGGCGACCGAGGACCGGAATCGGTTCGGAACCGGGATGGAGGGCCAGTTGCCGACCTCTGCCCGAACGATCCACGAATCCGACAATCCGCAATCCAGACCAGGGCCGCTGGTCGAGCATGGTTCCGAGGCGCCGAAGCCGGCGACGAGCCCCGACAATCAAAACCCGGCCCGATTCCGAAGAACCGCTCGACCGAGCCGAAACGGAGGGCTGATCAGGGGAGGATGATTCCTTCATCGGGTCTGCACCGTTCCCTCGGTGTCGTGGGAAGCGGCCGGATTCGAGCCGGCCACGCGATCGCCGCGAAATCGGCCTTTAGCGAATCGGCTCAAGCGTTACCATCGGTCTGGTCTTCCAGGGGATTCCAGTGATTCTCACGATCTCTCCCCCGGAGCCATTTCTCGAACGAGGGCCGAGCTCGGATGACCATCGCACCGCTCGAAGGGCCGCAATGCCCAACGCCCCCGACTTTGGCGATTGTGATCGTCAACTTCAACTCCTGGCCCGATTGCGAGCGGCTGGTGGAGGCGATGGCGGCGGCGCTGACGCGGATCGACGGAGGGTGCGAGCTGATTCTCGTCGACAATGCCTCGGATGCCCCACCGCCGTCCGGTGTGACGGGCCGATCCGGGATTCGCGTGCTTCTGAGCCCTGACAATGCCGGTTTTGCGGCAGGAGTCAATACGGCTTGGCGACAGACTGCCGCTCGCTGGCTCCTTCTGCTGAACCCGGACACCTTCGCCGACTCGGATCTTCCTTCGAAAATCCTCGACCGAATCGCCTCCTACGAGGCCAGGGCCGAAGGGCCTCCGGGGATCGTCGGCTTCGCCCTGAGCAACGAGGACGGATCGCGGCAGCACTCGGTCGGGTCGTTCCCGACCCTGGCGGGCTGTCTCCTGGAAGTCTGCACCCCTCGGTCGCGTCGCAAGTACTGGTCCCTGTCCCGCACACGGCCCGGCCCGGTTCCCTGGGTCACGGGTGCCTGCTTGCTTGTTCAAACGGTGGTCCTGGACCAGTTCGGAGGGATGGACGAGGACTTTTTCCTCTATCATGAGGAAGTTGCGCTCTGTCGATCGGCTCGCGATCGGGGCTGGTCGGTCGAGTTCGACGACTCGATTACCCTCGGACACCTTCGCCCGTTGCAGTCGAGGGCGATTAGCCCGGTCCTTCGCATCGTGACCCGCCACAGCAAACTGCTCTACTTCTTGAAGTTCCGTCCCCGCTGGGAGGCGAGAATCCTGGGCTGGGTGATCGCCTGCGAGGCAAGGTTTCGACGGCTCGTGTGCCGGATGGCCGGCCGCACCGATGACGCAAACGCCTGGAACGCCGTCGAATGGGTTGCCCGAACGCTCGACTCCGATCGAGGGCTCCGGGGAGTCGAGGTGCGACGGTTTGCCGAACGGAGCATCCTGGGCGCGTCCCCCGCCGTCCGAACAGTTCCGCGCCGAAGGCCCCGCGATTCCTACAGGAGACGGCCGATTCGTCTCGACGATCGCAACCGATCGCGGTAAAACCCGACTTCCAAAGAACCATCCTGCCACGAATCGTGACGGGAGGCCGCGGAATCTCGCGTCCCAGGGAGGGGTCGCATGAGCCGATTGCAACATGGATTCGTCGTCGTCTTGTTGATGGTCGCGGCGGGAAACCTCCTCATCTGGAAAACCTCCCGGACGTCGATCATCTACGCCGATGGGCTCCGCTACATTCGCCAGGCCAAGGTGATTGAAGCCGGTGAGATCGTCGGCGGCTTGCTCAAGTCGATCGACCATCCGGCCTATCCGGTTGCCATCGCCCTGGCTCACGGGCTGGAGGGGGGAGAGGCTCCGCTCGACTGGCAACGCGCGGCGCAAATGGCGTCGGTCATGGCTGGCATTCTCCTGGTCCTCCCGCTCTATCTGGTGGCCCTGGAACTGGTGGGGGGCCGCGTGGCCTGGATGGCTTGCGTCCTTTGCTTCGGGGCGCCGGTCATGTCTAACGTCCTGGCCGATGTCCTGAGCGAAGGAACGTTCCTCCTGTTCTGGACATGGGGAGTCTGGGCCGGCCTGCGGTTCCTGAAAGACGGTCGATTCGCCTGGCTCGCTCCCATGATCGCCGCCACCATTCTGGCCTATTTCACTCGGCCGGAAGGCTTGCTCCTTCCGCTGACGATGACCGCGACCCTCGCCCTGATGCCGGCCCTGAAAAGCACGCGACTGGAATGGTCGCGCTGGTGGGCGGCAGTGGGCTTGCTCGTAATCGTTCCGGCCCTCGTTATCGCCCCCTTCATGATCAGCAAGGGAGGCGTGGGAACGAAGCCCGCCATCGCTCGGTTGATTGGCACCGCTGCCCCTTCCGGAGCCGAGGCCGTCGAGCGAAACCGACCCTTCGACCCGAATCAGTCGGTCGTCAAAACCTATCTGGTCGCCGCCAAGGTCGTGTTCGAGTCGATCCGCGACGCGGTGACGATTCCCATTCTCGTGCTGGTCCCCATTGGCCTGTATCGGGCCAAACGCAATGCGAGGTCCGCGCGTCAGGCGTTGTTTCTAACGCTGCTGCTGGTGATCTCGTTCCTCGGCTTGATGAGGTTGCACGCCACCGGAGGCTACTGCAGCCCTCGGCATGCCATGATTCCGGCGATGATGCTCATTCCCTTCGCCGCGCTCGCGGTTGATCATCTCCTGCGGTGGGTCACAATTCCGGGACGCCTGATCGGAGCCCCGGGAGAGGCCATTCGACCCGGTCCGATTTTCTGGTTGCTGGCCATTGCCGCACTCATCCTGCCGTCGGTTCCCCGACATCAGGCCCCGTTGAATGGGCCCTTTGCCGCCTACCGAGACGCGGCCGAGTGGCTCACCGACCATGTGCAGCCTGGCGAAAAGGTGGTTGACCTGACCGGGTGGAGCCAGTTTTACGGCGATTATCCCGGCTACACCTTCGCCGACGTGATCTATGCCGGAGCCGATCAGGACGCCCGCTGGGTTGTGGCACGCGAGGCCCACGTCTACGGCAAGTGGGACTACTGCGAAATTCTCCGATCCCTGATCGGCCCCTTGCAACCCGAAACCATCGTGCCGAAAGGGGCTGACCCTGATCAGGCTCGTGTCTACATCTTCGACCGCAAGGTGCCGGGCGACCTGGTGCTGATGGGAACCCCCTCGGATGTGGTCCGGCGCTGATTGAGTATCACGTTCGGACCAGAAACGACGACGCGAACCCCCGTCATCCCTTCTGCCAATGGGAACCGGCACGTGGACACCGAAGCGACCGATCACGACCCCGAGCACCTCGATCCCGTTCGACGCTGGTGGACACCGATCGCGGTGGTCCCTCTCTATCTGGTGGCCATCGCAGGGGCAACCTGGCCCTTTGTGAAGACGTTCACCACGAGACTTCCCTCGACGGGTGATCCGCTTCAACACCTTTGGGTCATGCGCTGGTACAAGCAGTGTTTGATCGAAGGACGATCCCCCCTGGTCTGCCCCGACTTGCAATATCCCGTCGGTGCCCCGATCGGGAACTTCTCGCCGCTTCACGTGCAATCGCTGATCTATCTCGTGATTTCAACGATCAGTGACAATGATGTGCTTTGCTTCAACCTGATCTGGCTGTTCGGCTTCTTGCTGACGGGCCTGGGTACGTTCTTCCTGGCGCGATTTGTCCTTCGGGATGATGCCGCGGCAACGCTGGCCGGGCTGCTGGCCATGCTGAGCGGTCCGGTGCTGATCCACTCGCATGCTCACCTGGAACTGATCTATGTCGGTGGATTTCCGATCTTCTTCCTCGGTTGGATGCGATTGATCGAGCGGCCGGGCTGGGGGCGATTGATCGCCGCCGTGGCCGGGTTCATCCTCCTCGCGATGTGCGCGGCGTATTTCATGGTCTTTGCGATCTTTCCGGCCGCCCTGTATCTGGTCTGGAAGGTGACGAGACAGCCGAAGCGAACGAGGCTCGGGTGGCTCCGGGTTCGAGGAGCCTGGATGACCGCGTTCATCGCGATCTGCCTTCCGGTCTTGATGGTCCTCTTCGCCGGTCAACTTTGGAACGTCGTGAACGGTCAGGCGGGAATCCGTCCCAAGGCGGAATTTGAGCGTTACGGCGCCCCCTGGTGGGCCTACGTCGTCCCGATGCCGGGCCAGGTGCTTCAGGGGTTCTTCCCGATCGATCTCCACGGCGCGACGCGAACATCGGGCGAGGGGATGGCGTATCTCGGCATCGTTTCCCTGGCCCTCGTCGCTCGGGCGTGGTGGGGGAACGTCCGGTTCCGGGATGCAGGGTTCTGGTGGTGGTCGGCGGCCATTCTGGTCGTCCTCTCCCTGGGCTCGCATCTTCAGTACGGACCTCACCGGATTGCCATGCCGGCCGGTTGGCTCCGCGACTGGGAGTGGTTCGTCCCCTTCCGGCTGATCCGGGTCCCGGCGCGGTTCAAGCTCTTTGTGCCGGTCTGTACGGGAATCCTTGCCGGAGCGGCCTGGATGCAGCTTCGTGCGCGATGGTCGCGGCCGATGACGCGGGGACTCGCGCTGGCGATCGTTCTGGTGGTCGCGGTGGTGGATCTGGCCCAGGTTCCTTACGGTGCCGAGGCACTTCCTGCGCTTCCACAAGGGTACACCTGGCTTCGCGAACATCATCCCGACGCTGCCTGGATTGACATTCCGCACATGAATTCTGGGAATGCTCACTCCTTCAACGCTCGGCTCACCTACTGGCAAGCCTTGCACGGCGGACGCACCACGGCCGGTTACTCCGGCCATCAGAACCGGCCGCACGATGACCTGATGAGCTGGAATTCCCCGTTTGCCGACACCCGGATGATGGAAGCCAGCTTCCCCGGCCCCTCCGGCACGGAACATTTCGACCTGATCCGTAATGCCGACTTTCATGATTATGCCTGGCTTTATCTCACGCATCACGACCTGCGGTTCGTCGTCCTGCATCGTGCCAGTGAGATGCCCGCGGAACAGATCAGTCGGATGGACGCGGCGCTCGATCACGCCCGCTGCTACGACGATGGCGCATTGGCCATCTTTGACCGCGAGTTGATGCCGAAGCCCCGCGCTCCGATCGCCCTCGGATCGGAAGACTGGGGAGGCTATTATCTCTTGCCGAAGGATGGATTCGTTCGCCTGGCGACCGCGTCTCCAGCGATCGAGTTCGTCAATCCAGACCCTGAGGAACCGCTGGTCTTCGCCTTCGAGGCCCGGGCGCTCGGTGGCCCGCGCACAGTGACCCTGAAGGACGGTGATCGGGCCGTCTGGACCTGGACGGTCGCTCCCGGCGAGTTTGGCCTGCACGTCAGCCCTCCCTTCCTGCTGCCCGAATCGCAGGGGCAGTTCCACCTTGAAAGTGACGGAGCGCTCGCCCTCTCTCGCGTCCGGAAACGCTTTGAAGGAGAACGCGAGCCGGTCTCAATGATCGTGCGGGGCGTCTGCCTTCGATGGGCGAATGACGCGGAGCGAGGTTCCCAGCATGTCCTGGCATTCGGACCGAAGGCAGAAACGCCCCATCGGAATCGGTAACAGGTTCGGCGCGCGTCACCATGCTCATGCAAGTTGATTCGTGATCTGAAGGCGTCACCTTCAAACGATCGTCAACGCCGACTGCGGAAACGAAGGGCCTGCACCGTCGAAAGGGCCCGAGGCGCGAGGAGACATCGACCGATGCGGATTGCCTGGTACACCCACCGCTATGCCCCGTGTCTCGGCGGTGCGGAAACCTACGGTCGGGCGATGGTCCGCCGCCTGGTGGCTGAGGGTAATGACGTCGATGTGCTGACAAGCGATGCTCGCGATCTCTGGTATTTCAACGATCCCCGACGTGCCCGCCTCGATGAGCCGGCCGTCTCGACCATCGACGGCGCTCGGGTGCGGCGCTTCCCGGTTCGACACATTCCGATGCAGCGCTATGTCGGCAAGCTCCTGAGCTATGTCCCCCACTGGCCCACCCAATGCCGATATGCCTCGTACATGCCCCTCATCCCCGACCTGCAACGGGCGAGCGAGACCTACGACGCTGTCTTTGCGGTCGGTTTTCCGTTCACGAATTTTTCCTTCGCCGCCTGGAAGAAGGCCCGGTCGAGCGGAGCGCCCTTAATCCTCACCCCCTTCCTCCACCTGGCAACGCCCGGCGATCCGGTCCACCGCCATTACACGAAACCGCATCAGGTGCGATTGCTCCGCGAAGCCGATGCCGTCGTGGTCGTCACCGATCTGGAAGCCGACGCCGTGGCAAGTTGGGGAATCCCCCGATCCCGGATCGTGAAGGTCTCGATGGGATTTGAACCGTCCGAGGTTTGCGGCGGTCAGGGGGATCGGTTTCGGGCCTCGCGACGGATTCGGCCGGGGCAGCCGATAATTGGTCATCTCGCCACCTTGGACCCGAACAAAGGGACGAACGACCTGGTCCGGGCGGTCATGGCCCTGAACGCCACGAGGCCGGCCGATGATCCGGTCGCCCTGGTTCTGGCCGGGGTCAGCTCTCCCCATTTCGAGCGATTCGCGGACGAATTGCCCTCGGAGACCCGTCGCTGGCTGATCCGAACCGGCCCCCTCTCAATCACCGATAAGGCCGACTTCTTCGACGCGATCGACATCTTTGCCATGCCGTCTCGGACCGACTCGTTCGGCATTGTCTTTCTGGAAGCCTGGGCCAACGGCAAGCCGGTCGTGGCCGCTGCCGCCGGCGGCGTGGCCGAGGTGGTCGAACACGACCGAACCGGCGTCCTCGTGCCGTTCGGACACGTCGAGAAACTCTCCTCAGCGCTGGAATGGCTCATCGATCAGCCGGAAACGGCTCGCCGTCTCGGTGATGCCGGACGTCTTCGGGTTGCGCAGGGCTGTTCGTGGGACGATTGTTACACGACCATCGCTGCGCAACTCGATTGCCTGTTCCGGCGCGACCTCCGTGTCGACTCGCACGCGACCTCCTTTGCAGATCGAGCAGGCCGGGCGAACTCGGTGAGCTTCGCTCGGCATCAGGCCGGGCGTTGATTCCGTCTCTGCTCGCGATGGATCAACCGTTCCCGACGCTCGTGTTCCTTCCGGAGTCGGACCAACGGCGGTTGATGCGCCTTCCTGGCACGATCCCGACGATCGGTCGGGTTGATCCGAGCGCCTCCGGGATTTCGAGAGGCGGCCTCCCAGGTTCTTCCCCGGGCCGATGAGGGGACCGGATTCGGGGCGTCGAGCCCCCACCGATCGCAGCAGAGGCAGTAGGCGTACGCGGGGAGCGGTCGCGAGTGGCAGGCCGGGCACGTTTCTGGGCCTTCGACCGAGTCTCCGGACCAGCCGTTGACGTTGGTGCCGAGCAGCAGTGTCGGATGGGGAGGTTCCCCCCGCCCTGCCCCTCGCCGAAAGGTGCCGAAATGTCCGTTGGCCTGATATCGCTCCGCTTGCTCGTTGGTCTCGACCTCCACCTCAGGTCCGGGATGAGGGTCGATCAACGCCAGGAACGGAGCCATCGAGGCCGACCGCAACACCTGGGTCGACTTCGGAGGTTCCGGCTCCGGCTCCCCTGCCCTGGCCCATCGGAGCATGAGCGGAGGTCCGGTTTCGATCAGGTGGTAGCCGAATCGCTCGGCCGCGAGCACCGAAAGCGTCACGACCAGCTCGTCGGGACGCTCCCAGACATCAATCAAGCCGTCCACATCCATGTCCGCGAGGGCGTCAATCACGGATTCCTCGTCGATTCCCGTCGCCGAAACCAGGTCGTCAGGCGTGCTCCAGGCGACTTGAGCGTCGACGATGGCGTTGACAATCCGACTCCAATGGTCGGGGATGTCGGTGGTTGAGAAGGAGGGGATTGTACTCACCGCTCACACTCCGGTCGAAGATCGCTCGCGCCCCGAGGTCGGGGCGCGTTGGCGAGGGGGTCGAGAATTCATCGGGTTCAGTGGTTGGTTCTCAATTCAGGCGATGGCCCCGCACTTGGGACGCGGGGCGAGACGAGCCAACGCTCAGGAGTTCGAGTCGAGATCCATCGATGCCTCGGCATCCTCCGAAGGCATCGCTTTGAGGGCGGAAAACTCCTCGGGGGTGAACCCTCGGCGGCCAAAGGCCAGGCCGATCGGTTCGTCGGGCGACGCCAGGGGCATCCCTTCCACGCGGGAGGCTCGTTCCAGGTCGGCGTCGGACGGCACCTGAAGCGCAGGCATCGCGGCTTCGGCCTCAATGATCATGGCGATGCGATCGGCCTCGGCCCGCGCGACCTCTGATTCCTCGGCTCGGGCTTCAGCTTCCCAGGCCCGAAGGGTCACCAGCGCGGCGTCGGGAAAGTGATCGAGCCCGTTGAGCACCCGCCGGACCCAGCCGAGCGAGGGGCCTTCGGGAGCATTCCTCGCCAGCATGAAGGCTGCGACACAGGCGTTTGCGTCCTGGGCGTCGAGCGCGTGCTCGGCGAACGATTCCAGATCGTCGGTCGATTCGCCGTCGAGCTGTTCAAGGTAGCGGCCGACGAGTCGAGGATTGACCCGATCCGGCCGATCGCAGGCCAGATCGATCTGCCGCTGATCGTCAGGGTCGGGAGCCATCGGCCGATAGGCTTCCAGTTGTCTCCGGGCCCATTCCCGAGCGGCATCGTCTCGGGAGAGGGTGGCGGTTTCGTGGAATCGGAGCAGGCTGTCCAGCGAAGGGGCCGGAACGCCCCCCGCCACCGGGCGAAGATACGCCTGGCCTCGGAATTCCTCCTCCCGATTGCGCAGTTGTTGCTCGATCAACGATTCGCGGAGCAGCCGGTTTGTCTCCCGTTGCAGGGCTTCGAGCGAGGCGGCATTGCGCGACCGTTCTCGGGTCGAGGCCACTTCCGCCAGGCGATCGAGGAACGATCGCGGAACCGCGCTGAAGCCAACCGCCTGTTGCGAAAGCGACTGGCGAATCTCGCTCGCGGTTTCCGCCGCCAGGCGACGGGCGACCTTTGGGGTCAGTTCGCCTCGCCGGACGTTGCGTTGCAGCTCGTCACGACGGGCTCGGAAGCGGGCCAGTTCCGCCTCGGCTTCGCTCGTGAAGGCCGAGCCGGTCTCGGCGCTTCGAACACCGAGCGGCCCAAGCGTTATTCGAAGGGGATTGAGCGCCATTCGACTTCTCTCCAGGGTGTGTGACACAACAGGTGGTTCAAGTTCGCGGGACAAGTCTCCCGGCGACGATTCGAAATCGTTCCGAGAGCGCACGTGCTCGCGTTGCAACGGTGCTAGACCAAGGATCAAAGGCGTCTGGAACCGACGAATCGTGGTCATCGTTCCTCGGCCCTTAACTTCACTATCGAGATTCAACCGACCCTTAGTCACAAAACACCCAAACTTTTTCCGAACCGAGACCCATGCTCAGGGGGTCCGGCCGTGGTCGAGAGCCGCCTCGCCTGGTAGAATCAATGTATTGCACGAACCGGAACAGGGAGTTCCGGGTCGATAGAGAGCGGATCCCGGCGACCCGATCGGTCTCCTCCATCGCTCGGCTGATCCGAGCCCATTCCCGAGCACCCATGCCCGACACCAACTCTCCCCATCCTGAAGGCTCGCCCGACGAGGAATCGCTCCGAGAGGAATTTCCGGTCCTCCCGCGCCGGGCTCGATACCACGACGTTCAGGACGAGATCGACCCCGCCACGGTCTCTCGATCAAGTCCCGAACGCCAGGAAGCGGCCCTCGCGCTGGCCAAGGTCTGCGCCCGGATTGCCCACGAAAATCGCGCCCGCGATGTCGTCTTGCTCGACCTGCGCCAGTCCACCCCGTTGTTCGATTACTTCGTGGTGATCACCGCGCCGTCTCGCCGACAACTCAACGCGATCATCTCGGAAATCGATCACGAGATGAAGCAGCGCAAGGAGTTCAAACTCGGCATCGAAGGGTCCGAGGAAGGCCGCTGGACCCTGATCGACTACGGCGATTTCGTCGTCCATGTCTTCTCCGAAGACGCCCGAGAGTTCTATTCCATCGAGGACATCTGGGGCGATGCCCCCCGGATCGAGTGGAATGAGCAACCGGACGACTCCTCCTCGGCTTCGACCGCTCCCGACCAGCCCTCGGCCTGACCCGCTGCGACCCTCCCGCCTCTCCCGGACGCGATTGCCACCCATGAACGTCTTGATGCGCCTCCGCCGAGCGTTTGCCGACGCCGCTCCCGAGGGAGTCTCCCCCGACGAATTCGCCCAGGCCGTTCGCCCGAGCACCGACCCCAAATTCGGCGACTACCAGGCCAACGGCTGCATGGCCGCGGCCAAGCGCGCAAAGCAAAACCCCCGCGAACTCGCCGCCCAGGTCGCCGATCGGGTCCAGCTTGATCCCATCGCCGATCCCCCCGAGATCGCCGGCCCCGGCTTCCTCAACGTCCGCCTGCGCTCGGAATGGCTGTCGGAGGTTCTCGTAACCCTTCTGAACGATGACCGGCTCGGCGTCGAACCCGTCGAAGCTCCTGAGTCGATCATCATCGACTACTCCTCGCCGAACGTTGCCAAGCCGATGCACGTCGGCCACATCCGCTCCACCGTCATCGGCGAAAGCCTGGCCCGGCTCCTTAGCTGCCTCGGTCACAAGGTCATCCGCGACAACCACCTGGGCGATTGGGGCCTCCAGTTCGGCCAGATCCTCTGGGGATGGAAGCACCACCGCGACCCCGATGCCTACGACCGCGACCCCGTTGGCGAACTCGCCCGCCTCTATCGCCTGGCCGCCTCGAAGATGAAGCTCGCTGAGGATCTCGGCCCGAAGCTCGACAAGGTCCGCGCCCTCGAAGCCGAAGGCAAGGCCGACGAGGCCGACGCCCTGTTCGCCAAGCTCCTCGGCGATTCCGGCCTCTCCCGCTCCGAGATCGAGTCAACCGTTGCTGAAGGGAAATCCGTCGTCGAGCAATCCCGCGATGAAACCGCGAAGCTCCATGCCGGCGACCCCGAGAACCGCCAGCTCTGGGAGCAGTTCATGCCCCATTGCCTCGGCGCTCTCGAAGGCATTTACGAGCGCCTCGGCGTTCGTTTTGATGTTCAGCTCGGCGAGAGCTTCTACGACACCATGCTCCCCGCCGTGGTCGACGACCTGAAGGCCAAGGGGCTCGCCGAACCCAGCGAAGGGGCGACCGTCGTCTTCACCAAGGCCACCAAGGCCCCGATGATCGTCCAGAAACGTGACGGCGCTTTCACCTATGCCACCAGCGACCTGGCCAAGGTCAAATACTGCGAGGACGAGTTCCACGCCGATCGCCTGCTCTACGTCGTCGACAGCCGCCAGGGAGACCACTTCAAGCAGGTCTTCGACGTGGCCAAACGCTGGGGATTCGCCGACGTCCGCTTCGACCACGTCGCCTTCGGCACCATCCTCGGCGCCGATCGCCGCCCCTTCAAGACCCGATCCGGCGACGTTGTCGGCCTTGAATCCCTGCTCGACGAGGCCGTCGCCAAGGCCCGCGAGGTCGTCAACGCCAACAGCCCCGACCTCTCCGACGACGAACGCTCCCGCGTCGCAGAGGTCGTCGGCATCGGCGCCGTCAAATATGCCGACCTGTCGCAGAACCGGCTCAGCGACTACGTCTTCGACCTCGACAAGATGGTCGCCATGACCGGCAACACCGCCACCTATCTTCAATACGCCTACGCCCGCACCCGCTCCATCTTCCGCAAAGGCGAAACCACCCCCGAGGCAATCCGCTCCGCCGTTCCCCCCATCCTCCTCACCCATCCCGCCGAGCGATCCCTCGCCCTGACCCTCGTCCGC
Organism: Tautonia marina; assembly: GCF_009177065.1. Classification (NCBI taxonomy): domain Bacteria; kingdom Pseudomonadati; phylum Planctomycetota; class Planctomycetia; order Isosphaerales; family Isosphaeraceae; genus Tautonia; species Tautonia marina. The sequence continues at coordinate 67,063 of NZ_WEZF01000005.1, read as the reverse complement.
CTTCCCGAGACCCTCGACACCGCCGCCTCGGAACTGAAGCCGAACATCCTGACCGACTACCTCTTCGGCCTCGCCAACGACTTCAGCTCCTTCTTCGAGCAATGCCCCGTCCTCAAGGCCGAATCCCCCGAGCGCCGCTCCAGCCGCCTCGCCCTCTGCGACCTCACCGGCCGCACCCTCGCCTTCGGCCTCAACGTCCTTGGCATCGACGTTGTCGATCGCATGTAAGGCTATCAAGCATCGGAGCCGCCTTTATGTTATTGTGTGCGCGTGCTCATGTCTCAATCGAATGCTGGGTGCCACTGGCTCTGCCAGTGCCGGGCCGGACCGGAGCACTGGCAGAGCCAGTAACACCCAGATATTAGCACCTTTCATCCGCCAGTGCCAACCCGCCGGTAGAGTGCCACCCGGCCGCCGCCATTCACGGCCAGATCATGCGACGTTCGATGGCAAGCCGCCCTCCAGCAAGTGCCTCGGCTTTGCGAATGAGGAAGTCAGCGGTACTCACGTGCCCCGCCGCTTCCTCCTGCCAATCCTCGAACAAGTACACGTCATCGTTGTCAAGATCCCAACGTGTGAAGGTGTAGCCTAGTGAACTGCAAACCCGCCCCCTTTCGACCCGATCGTAAGGAGTCCGGAGGCGAACCTGCTCCAGGCAGTGCTCGCGTTCTCGGAGCAACTTGGCGGCCATTCGCCAGTGCGCGACTTCACGGAGAACGCTCCGATCACGCTGGGTATGCATGCGGCGTTCTCGCTCAGCCGCAAGGCCGAGGGCGATCAGTATTACCCCGAGTAAGGCCCCAAGAACCCCTCTTCGAAGACGCATGAACCGTCCTCCAGACTGCGGTGTGGTCGGGTGACGTGCGCTTTGCCCCGGTCACCCGTCGTTGTCGAGGCTGCGCAGCCATAGGAGGCCGACGATCATGACTCGCCGATCAGTCAATCTCTGCGTCCCCTGAAAACCTTGTGTCATTTCGCCGGGTGGCCCGGACAACGGCACGTTGTCCGGGCGGCGCAGCCGCAGGAGGCCGAAGACACCGCGTCGCCTGTCAATGATGCTCGGCTTCTTCTGAACGCCTCTCGTCGCTGCGCGACCCGGACAACTCGGAAGTTGTCCGGGCCACCCGCGTGGTTCCATCGACGAACGATTCGGTCGCGGGTCGTCTCGGCAGAGCCTTCCGAGCCCTGGTGAAGTCAAGAGTACCACCCAGCCGTATCTTTCCCCATTCAGTTCATGGGGAGGCCATGAACTGCATTCACTCATGGGTCGACTCGGTCCCACTCCTGCGGGGTATACCATTGCAGGTCGGCTACCCGCCCGTCCGTTCGTAAGACGGCGTCGGCCACCTCCACGAACTGTCCCTGTTCGTCTTCCCGCCACCGGCCCCGCCACCAGTCCGCCCATCCGCGCCAGGGGTAGCAGGCCAGCAGCCAACGCTCCTGCTCACCCCCGACCAAGCCGATCTGGCAGTCGATCCGCAGGTGGGGCAGCCGGCAGGCGAAGCCCCAGGCGTACTGCTCATCCTCCGGCGGTGTCACGTCCAGCCCTGCCGCACAGAGCGCCGCGACGAACTCTTCGACCGCAGGCCGTGCAAACGGCGCGTGGTCGTCGGCCGGGATAGGGACATCCCATACGAAACTCGCGAACGTCCGAACCACATGTCGAGCCCCGGCCTCACCAAAAGGAGGCGGACGAAATTCCGTGTTGAAACACTTCTGTTCGTCCGTATAACCCCATCCACTCGTTTGATTTTCTCGGGTTTCTTGGGATCGGGCAAGCGAAATCCGGGAGAAACGCGGGCACTTGAGGCAACCATGTCCGAACTGCTCGACACCCGCCTCACAACCAGGAAAAAGTGACTACGCCCCTCGATTTTCACGATGATATCAAGTGTCCGCTCGATCCTGGTCCGCTCCGACTGTCCGTCCCTCGTCATGCACAGCGGAACGAAACGCGGGTCGAGCACGAATTCAGACGCACCGAGAGTCACCCTCGCACCCTTCGAATCGAGGCGGCAGCACCATGAACGCGCACCTTTCGCAAACGAGCGGTCCGAACTTTGAAGAAACTCAGCAACCACCCAGCGCCAACGCGATCACGCACGGCCTCACCGCGAAACGGCCGCTGAGTGAGCAAGAGCGGGAGCGGATGGAAGTCATCGTCGCGCAATGGACGACCAAGGCGTTCCCGGAAACGCCGCCGGAAGAGGCGTTGATCGCGTCGGCGGCCATCGAATATGTGCGTTATCTGCGCTGCGTCGATGCGGAGGAAGCTCGCCTGAAGTCGGGCACGCGGCAGGCACTCAAGGACTGGCAGGAGCAGCGTCGTCATGCCGTGCGCCGCAAGGCACAGGATCTCAAAAACAACCCCGACACCGTGATCGACGAGTATTATGAATCCGCCTTCGGCATCGACTGGATGCTCCGCCAGTGGCGACAGTTGCGGGCGACGATCATCTCGGGGCGAGGCTGGAGCGGCCGAGACCTGATCGCCGCCATGAACCTGCTCGGCCACGGTACGACCCCACCGGACGACCCAGAGGGCGAGCCGGCCTTCGTCTGGAATCAGGCGGCCGCCGCCTTCCCCAAGGCCTTCCAACCCCTTTCCGAAGTTCCCGGCGATCGCGCCGCCGCCGACCGTCTGATTCCCTTTCTCGACGATCAGATCGCCCGGCTCGAAACCCTCCGCCCGATCGTCTGGGCCGAGGTCGACGCCCCCCAGGCCGAGGCCATCGAAACCGCCGCCCTGGTCGATACGTCGAAAGACGGCCAGCTCCGCCACCGCTACCGACGCGACGCCTTCCGCGACTTCCACAAATCCCTCAATGCCTTGACCCGCCTCCGCTCCGAACGTTCGAAGAACGACGCCCGCGAGGCGAAGCTTATGAACGCCTCCACTTCCCGACGCTCCGAGGCCCCCGCCTTCGTTCCTCCCCCGCCCCCAGCCCGTCCCGAACCGGCTCCCCTCGAATCTCGAAACGAACCCCCGCAGCGGCCCGATTCCGAGGCGGCCGATCGTCATAACCCCCAATCAGATCAGGTGATCCGCAATACCACTTCCGACCCTTCCTCCCCCGTCTCTCAGCGCACCGAACCGCGCACCGAGGGGCGCACCGACACCGAGCGGACCGATCCGAACCCCCCGTCCGCTGCGATCGTCCCCCCGCAGACCACCCCCCGAACCCCCCGAGACACCCCGAATTCACCCTGACCGACCCATTCCCTCATCCCAGCCACCCCCGAAGCCCCTCGGATCTGAAGAGCCGCGTCCAACGTCCCCTCCGAGGATTCCCCCTGCTCCCTTCGGATTGGACCTTGCGAGCATCCTTGAGACGACGGCCGCCCCAACGTGAACCGCCCTTGACGTCGCTCCGATCCACCACGAGCCCCACGTCCCTCGCTCCTTGGCAATTCGAAATCGAACGGAAGCAGAAGAACCATCTTCCCGGAAGGCGTTGCGGGCGGGTATGATCGTCTGATTCGAAGCCTCGCGGTCGATGGTCCCCTGCACGGACCAACGTGAGGGAGGAATTCCGGGTCCGGTCCGGGTATCGCTGAGTCCTGAGTTGGAGGGCCGAGATGGCCTCGAAGTCAAGCGTCGAGAAGATGAAGAAGATCGAGGAGCTGATCGCCAAGTACGCCGAACGGCGCAAGCAGCTCAAGGAAGCCGGTGACTACGCCGCCCTGGCCCGCCTGCCCCGCAATTCGAGCAAGGTCCGCCACCGCAAGATGTGCGCCCTGACCGGCCGATCCCGCGGCAATTACCGCAAGTTTGGCATCTCCCGCATCATGCTCCGCCAGCTCGCCCACGAAGGCAAGATCCCCGGCATGAAGAAGGCCAGCTGGTAATCTCGCTCACGAAGCGCCGGACGAGTTCCACGTCTGTCCGGCCTTCCGTCCGATCGGCGGGATGCTCCCAAATCCTTCCCGCCGAACCTCCCGCCGCTCCAGGGTCAGGCGATTCGGCCCTTCTCCCTGAGACTTTGGTGATGACGGCCGCCGTCCCCCATGCGGCGGTCCCGTCAGGCCCCCGTGATTCAACGCAGCATCCCGCGTCCGGGGCCTTGCATCGTTTGACCGGCATCGGGAGACTGGCCCTCGTGGTCCGGGACCGCCCGCGCCCCTCGATTGTCCACGTCGACAGGATTCGATGCCATGACGAGAATTCCCCCCGATCGGTTGGTTTCCCGAAGGCTCCTTGCTGCGTGCCTTACGCTGGCCTCGATGCTGGTCGGCTCCTCGACGATCAATGCCCAGGATGCCGAGCCTGTCGGCCTTCGCGCCGGGGCGGCGACGAGCAACACCACCCCCGCCCTGGGGTCGTCTCTCAACGGCAACATGAGGGACCAGCTCGCCTCGAACGTTCACGACGAGACGCATGCCCGTTGCCTCGTCCTTGACGACGGAACCAACCGCCTGGCCATCGTCGTGGTCGATCTCTGTATGATTCCGAGAGAAGTGGTCCTCGACGCCAAGCAGCAGATCGAAGCCGCCACCGGCATCCCGGCCGATCACGTCCTGATCTCGGCGACCCATACGCACTCGGCCCCGACCTGTGCCCCGGTCTTCCAGAGCGACACCGTTCCGGGCTATCCCGAGTTCCTCGCCCGCCGCATCAGCGACGGTGTCCGACGCGCGGTCAACAACCTCGAACCGGCCGAGGTTGCCTGGGGAGCCGGATCGAACGATCGCCAGGTCCACAACCGTCGCTGGCACCTGAAGCCCGAAGTCACCCTCACCAACCCGTTTGGCGGAACCGACAAGGTCCGGATGAATCCGGGGGCCGCCAGTCCCGATCTCGTCAAGCCGGCCGGGCCGATTGATCCGGAGGTCTGGGTCCTCTCCGCGCGATCCCGAGACGGCCGCCCGATCGCCCTCCTGGCGAACTACTCCCTCCACTACGTCGGCGGGACCCGCGGTGGCGAGGTGTCGGCCGACTACTTCGGCATGTTCGCGAACCGGGTTGCCGAGTTGCTCGACGCCGACCGGCTCGACCCTCCCTTCGTGGGGATCATGTCCAACGGCACCAGTGGCGACATCAACAACATCAACTTCCGAGAGCCCCGGGCCGCTCGCCCGCCTTACGAACAGATGCGGCTCGTGGCCGACGAGCTTGCGACCGAGGCGGTGAGGGTGACCCAATCGCTCGACTACCGATCCGACCTGACCCTCGACGCCCAGACCACCCAGCTTCAGCTTGGTGTCCGCTTGCCGAGTTCCGAGGACCTGGAGCGAGCCCGAGCGATCGTCGAGGCCGCCGAAGGGCCAATCATGACCACGCTCGAACAGATTTACGCCCGCGAATCGATCCTCCTGAGCGAGTATCCCGAAACCGTCCCGGCCACGATTCAGGCGCTCCGGATCGGCGACCTGTCGATCGCGGCGATCCCCTGCGAGGTCTTCGTCGAGATCGGTCTGCAGCTCAAGCAGGAGAGCCCCTTCCCCTCGACCTTCACCGTCTCCCTTGCCAACGGCTACAATGGCTACCTGCCCACCGCCTCCCACCACGAACTCGGCGGCTACGAGACCTGGCGAGCCCGATCGAGCTATCTGGAGGTCGATGCCGCCTCGAAAATCACCCAGGAGGTCCTCGACCTGTTCTCCACCTTGAAGTCCAGGGAGTAGACTTCCAAAGGACCGAGCGATCGAGAGGCGATCACCAGGCATCCCGAGGCCTCACGAAAGCTTCATCGAACCTTTGGCGATTCCTGAGGGAAGGATGCTGAGAAATTCCGTATCCTTCTCTCAGTCACATCCCCCCTGGGCCAACGCCGGGTTGCACGACCCCTACCGACCCCCCCGGCGTTGGCCTTTCACTTCCTTCCTGGTGCCGGTGCGGTCGCCGAGGCTCGGCTTCGCTTGCTTGTCGGAACCGCCTTCGGCTGGTACGATCCCCTCATCGAATCTGGGCGTGAGCGGATTGAGGACCGAGGTCAATCGGATGATGTCACGAGCCGAATCGCGCGTCTGCGGGCCTGACGTCATGGAGGAGTTGCTCCGTCTCCTCGCCCGCCAGATTGCCGACGGAAGGATGCCCCACACCCGTCTCTGCCTGATCGGCATTCGGACCCGAGGGGTTCCGATCGCCGAGCGATTGGCCGCGCTGATCGGTGGCGACCTTCCCCCCGTGGGAGCGGTGGACATCACCCTCTATCGCGACGACCTGGGTCGACAGGGACACTGGCCGGTGCTCAAGGGGACCGACATCCCGTTCGAGGTCGACGACGCCGAAGTCGTGCTGGTGGACGATGTCCTCCACACCGGCCGAACCGTTCGGGCGGCGATGAACGCCGTCTGCGACCTGGGACGACCGGCCCGCGTTCGCCTGGCGGTTCTCATTGATCGAGGCGGTCGGGAGTTACCGATCCAGGCGGATTACTCGGGCAAGGTGTTCGAGGTCGACTCCGGCGATCGGATCGAGGTCCGCCTGAACCCGATCGACCCGGTCGACGAGGTCGTCCGCGTCGGCCTTGATTCCGCATGACGTTCCCTTCCTGATTGATCGGCTTTCCGGCGAAGGAGAAACCGCCGTGAGCACTGCGCCGGCCTCGGCCGCGACCTGGACCCGCCGCCACCTGCTCGGACTCGAAGAACTGTCCGCCGAGGAGATCACCGCGATTCTCGACACCGCGGAGTCCTTTGCCGAGGTCTCCGACCGCCCCCGTAAGAAGGTCCCCGCCCTGCAGGGAAAGGTTGTCTTCAACCTGTTCTTTGAGAATTCGACCCGGACCCGGACCAGCTTCAGCCTGGCCGCCAAGCGGCTTTCGGCCGATGTCCAGGACTTCTCGGCCAGCACGTCGAGCCTCTCCAAGGGGGAGTCGTTCATCGATACGGCCCGCAATATTGAGGCAATGGGCTGCGACGTGATGATCGTCCGCCACTCGATCTCGGGGGCCCCTCACCTGCTCGCCAAGCACGTGGGATCGTCGGTCATCAACGCCGGAGACGGCGCCCATGAGCATCCCACCCAGGGCCTGCTCGACCTCCTGACGATCCGTCGCAAGAAAGGCCGGATCGAGGGCTTGACCGTCGGGCTGGTCGGCGACATCGCCCACTCTCGGGTGGCCCGCTCGAATATCTGGGGCCTGACGAAGCTCGGGGCCAAGGTGATCCTGTGCGGCCCTCCCACCCTGGTTCCCCGCAGCTTTGAACAACTCGGCTGCGAGGTCGCTTACCACCTCGACGACGTTCTGCCGAGGCTCGACGTGATCAACGTGCTCCGAATTCAGGCCGAACGTCAGCAGCGAGGGCTGTTTCCTTCCGTATCAGAATATTTCTACTTTTACGGTGTGACCCAGCAGCGGATTCTTCGGTCGCGTCCCGATGTCTTGCTCATCGCTCCCGGCCCGATCAACCGGGGGGTTGAGTTGACTCCCGAAGTGGCCGATGGCCCCCACTCGGCGATCCTCGATCAGGTGACCAACGGCCTTGCGGTTCGCATGGCGGTCCTTTACCTCGTCAGTGGGCGGGCTTCGCAGGGGGATCGGGCCGATTGATCGACAGCGGTTCGTTTCGTGGGGGCGCGTGTGTCTGGAGTCATGCCGAGTACTGTGCGTGACAACCGGATGGAGTGATCGGCGGCTGGCCGTGGTCGACCTCGGCAGCCGAAACGCTCGTTGAAGTGAAGTCGAGGAGGCCCCGCTCGTGCTCGACGGACGCGAGGTCGCCCGTTTTGCCGTGAAGGATCTCTTGCCGTGAGCACCATCCACATCAAGGGCGGACGCCTCATTGACCCGAGCCAGGGGATTGATGCCACACTCGACCTCTGGCTCCGCGAAAAGCAAGTGCTTGCCGTGGGGCGCGACGGCCCGGAGCAGGTGGACGAGGTCATCGACGCGACCGGGTTGATCGTTTGCCCCGGTCTGATCGATTGTCACGTTCACCTCCGCGAACCGGGCAACGAGGAAGACGAGACCATCGCCACCGGAGCCGATGCGGCCCTGGCCGGTGGCGTGACCACCGTGGCCTGCATGCCGAACACGATCCCACCGCTCGATACACCGGCGGGAGTCGAGTACATTGTTCTGCAAGCCAAACGCGCGAAGAAGTGCAACGTCTACCCTGTGGGCGCCGTCAGTAAAGGACGAACCGGGAACGAACTGGCCGAACTGGGCCGCCTGGTCGAGGCCGGTGCCGTTGCGTTTACCGACGATGGCGCCCCGGTCGCCAACCCCGCCCTGATGAAGCGGGCATTACAATATGCAAGCATGTTTGACAAGGTCATCATGCAGCACTGCCAGGTCATGGAACTGACCGAAGGCGGGGTGATGAACGGCGGGTTTCAGTCGATGCGCCTCGGGATTCCCGGCATGCCGCCGGAGGCCGAGGATATCATGGTCGCCCGAGATATCCGCCTGGCCGAGGTTACGGGAGGCCGCTTACATATCCAGCACATCTCGACCGCCAGGGCGGTCGATTGTGTTCGGGAAGGGAAGCGGCGCGGTGTTCGCGTGACGGCCGAAGCCTGCCCGCATCACTTCACGCTGACCGATGATCGGCTTGCATCGTTCGATTCTCATTTCAAGATGAATCCCCCCTTGCGCACGCAGTCCGATGTTGAGGCGGTCATTGAAGGGTTGACCGATGGGACGATCGAGATTCTCTCGACCGACCATGCGCCTCATGCTCCCGAGAAAAAGGCTCGCGAATTGAACCTGGCCCCCTTCGGAATCATTGGGCTCGAAACGCTGGTCCCGTTGACCATCTCCTACCTGATCGAGCCGGGACACCTCGACTGGTCCACTGCAATCCGGATGCTCACCATCGCTCCGGCTCAGCTCCTGGGGCTGGATCATCGCAAGGGAAGCCTTCGACCCGGCTTCGACGCAGATGTGACGATTCTCGACCCGTCCGCCCGATGGGTTGTCGATCCCAGTCAATCACGCTCCAAGAGCCGCAACACCCCGTTCGGCGGCTGGGAAGTCACAGGACGGGCCCACACGGTCATCGTCAATGGTGAGGTCCGGTTCCGAGCCGGTGAGCTGACTTCTCCGTGAGTTGTCTCCCCTCGCCGACGAGTTCCTGAGAAAAAAGTCGGGCCGGACCTCGCGCCGATCACGCTGAAGATCATCGTGAGGTTCGACGCGGTTCGAACCGAAAACCGGCGGCCCGGCATGTCCTTAAACGATGCCGGGTCCCTCGCCTGCACCGTTCTCCTCGTGGTGGGGAGCCTTGATGATGAACTGCGCGCGCACCTCGGCGGCCGATCGGGCCGATCGCGGACCGGATGAGGTCCGCGCCCAGAATGACCGAGAGCGAGACTCCGATCGCTTGATTGAGGATTGGATCACGTCTCGAATTGAAGGGGTTTCTCATCGCTCGAAGATGGGGTTCGGTCCTCGGTCGGTGCCGATTGAACCCTCGCTTCGCCGGGTCCAATCGCACCGGTCACCCGACTCGGATCGCTTCGCTCAAGCGCAGGGATGGAAACGGCTTCGCCTTGACCATCGAGGCGAGGTGACGGTGGTCCACCTGGTTGATCCCTGCTTGATCCACGAGGGGCCGCTCGCGGAGTTGCGAAGTGAACTTCGAGCCGTGACGACGGCCGGTTGTTCGCGCATCATCCTGAACCTGGGTCGGGTCGAGCAGGTTTCCAGCCAGTTTCTTGAGATCCTGACGACGCTCGATCGCCTTTGTTCCAGCCGACCCGGTGGTCGCCTGAAACTGTCCGGCGTTGGCGCCGAGGTCCAACGGATCCTCGAACTCTGCGGACTCGAACGGTTTTTCGAGGTCGCTCCGAATCTTCCTTCCGCCCTGGATGGACCGTGGCCAACGGGTGGCTGTCGAGTCCCGATCGAGCTGCTCGGTTTCCTCGATAAGCCATGGGAAATTGGATCGGAGTCTCCCCGTATGAGGGAATCTTGCTCGTCTTCAGGTGATCTGAACGGGGTTCTCGATCCCCCGGTCCATCTGACGATCCGACGGGAGGGAGTCATCCTGGGGACGCTCCGAATTCCGCCGCACGGCTTACGAATCGGACGCGATGCTCCTTGCGAACTTCGGCTTCGTCACCCCTCGGTAAGCCGTGTGCATGCCTGGATCGGTTTCCGCGATGGCCAGTTGCATCTTGAGGATCTCGGGTCGAGCAACGGAACGATGCGAGGGGAGGAACTATTCCGATCCTCCTCGGTTGTGCTGAGGGAGGGAGAATCGTTCTCGATTGGCCCGTACCGTCTCGCGACAGCCGTTCCTGTCGTTGGTGAACACTCACGCGGTGGGGATGTGCCAGAGCCTGCGAGGCAAGGCACAACGTCTGATGCATGGCAGGAGCATTCACAGGAGAATGATGAGGCGTTCACCACCTCAGACGATCAGGGTTCACCATGCGTTCGCGTTGAGTTCATCAATGATGTCATGGTGCTGGCCCCGACGTACAGTCAACTGGACCAGGAAGATGCGATTGAGGAATTGCGCGCGTGTCTTGATCGCTTGATTCGCCGGCCGAACAGGATCGTCAACGTTGTAATGAACCTCGCTCCCGTTGCCTCTCTCTCTGGACGGGCCATTGGGCTGATTCTGGCCCAACACCTGAAACTGAGGCGGCAGGGTGGCAGTCTCCGACTTGCTCAACCGGCTCCCTCGGTTCGGGTTGCGCTGGAGGTCGTCGGGATTTCGACGCTGGTTGAGACCTTTTCGAGCCTGGACGACGCGGTTCTGAGCCAGTGGCCAGCCTGATCGTGTCGTTTGCCGCAAGACCGTTTGTTGACTATGCTTTTGGATAAGGAGCGCAACCACCGACCCGCAGAACCGTCGAACGGATGAGCCTGATGAGATTGCTGATCGACGGCTACAACCTGATGCATGCTGCCGGACGGATGAACCGTCGATTCGGCCCGGATGGCTTGCGCCGGGCTCGACTCCGATTCCTGAACGAACTGGCGATCAACCTGGGTGTCCACCAGGCCAGCGCAACGACAATTGTCTTCGATGCATCGAGTTTGCCGCTCAATCAGGCTCCCGAGTCGGTCTGTAAGGGGATGAAGGTCATTTATGCGATCGACGATGAGGACGCCGATACGAGGATCGAACGGCTGATTGCCCAGGATTCGGCCCCTCGTTCGCTCACGGTCGTATCGAGCGATCGTCGGATTCGACGGGCCGCGCAACGGCGTCGGGCAATTTCGCAATCCTCGGACGACTTCCTGGATTTTCTAGAGAACCTCCGCTCGCGCCGAGCGCCTCGCGTGAAGACCGAGGCAGGTGGGAAGGACGTCGAACGGCTTCGCCTGGATCGACTTGCTCCTGAGGAGGTCGATGCGTGGGTTCTCGAATTTGGTGAGCCCATCACGTCGCTGGATCAGACACCTCAGGATTCGACCACGTCCTCGGATTGGTGGAGCGATCTCGACCTGGAGCAGGTGGCTCAGGAGGTCGAGCGTGAATTTCACCAGCATCTCAAGCTGATTCCCCGAGATCCTCGACGTTGAGGTCGTGCGGTGGGGACTGGCAGCGGGCCTCGCTCCTTTGGTAAAACCAATCGCAGTCACGATGCGAGGAACGGCGAGACGTTTCGGTGTGACCTGCGTTCAGTGGCGCGATCGGTTGAGATCAACGGGATCACGATCCGAGAGGATCCTCTCCGGCTGCCGTCTCGACCCGAAGCCGATCGAACCGCCCTGACCCGGTCCCCCGGCACTCGGTTCGAGACGATTCCCGAATCGCAACGCAACGGGAATTCCTCCTTCCAGAACCGGCCGGTTCTTCCTCTCGAACACACTGGCATGCGACACACTGGGTTCGACCGACTCCCGCAGTCCGAGGCCGACTCGAATTCCGAAGGATAGCGACCGACGATGAAGATTCATGAATACCAGGGGAAGGACCTTTTAAAGGCCGCCGGAGTCGCCGTCCAGGAGGGGAAGGTCGTTACGACTCCCGAAGAAGCCGCGAGCGCGTTTGAGCAGCTTGGCTGCGATCTTGCGGTGGTCAAGGCCCAGGTTCATGCCGGCGGCCGTGGGAAAGGGATCGCCATTGGTCCCGACGCCGACCGGGCCGAGGCCCTGGCTATTGCCTCGGGCCAGAAGCCGCGCCCTGAGGGTGTGGCGCGAGGGGTGCAGTTGGTGCGAAGCGCCGACGAGGCTCGCAAGGCCGCCGAAAGCCTCTTGAACAAGACCCTGATTACCTATCAAACCGGCATTGATGGGGCGAAGATCAACAAGGTTCTCGTCGCCGTCGGTCACGACATCTCGCGAGAGCTTTATCTGGGACTGGCCGTCGATCGCGCGGTGCAAGCTCCGGTCCTGATGGCCTCGACCGAGGGCGGGGTCGAGATCGAGGAGGTCGCGCAGAAGACTCCCGAGAAGATTCACCGGGAAACGATTGACGTGGGGCTGGGCCTGGCGGATTTCCAGGCTCGAAAGCTAGTCAAGGCCCTGCAACTGGAGGGTCCGGCGGCCAAGAACGGCCAGAAGTTCTTCAAGAATTTCGTGCAGTTCTTTCTGGATTCCGATTGCTCGCTCGCCGAGATCAACCCGCTGATCGTGACCGATGCCGGCGAGGTGCTGGCGCTCGACTGCAAGCTGAATTTTGATGACAACGCCCTGTACCGGCACCCCGACATCGCCGCGTTGATCGACCCAGCCGAGGAAGACGCGAACGAGATGAGAGCCGCCGAACACGGCCTCTCGTACGTGCAACTCGACGGCGACATCGCCTGCCTGGTCAACGGAGCGGGTCTGGCCATGTCGACGATGGATGTCATCAAATATCACGGCGGAGAGCCCGCGAATTTCCTCGATGTGGGGGGTGGGGCGAACAAGGATCAGGTGCTGGAAGCGTTCCGGATTCTGCTCGCTTCGGACAAGGTCAAGGCGGTGCTGGTCAATATCTTCGGCGGGATTATGAAGTGCGATACGATCGCCGCCGCGCTGCTGGCCGCGTACGACGAGATTGATTTCAAGCTCCCGCTCGTCGTTCGACTGGAAGGGACCAACGTTGAGCAAGGGATGAAACTGCTTGAAGACTCGGGTCGCAAGATCATCACCGCAAAGGGCCTGACCGATGCGGCCCAGAAGGTGGTGGCCGCGGCGAAGTCGGGCTGATCTGCCCTGGCTTGGTGATTGGTTCCGGTGTTGGAATCACGACGCAATCATGTGGGGTGGGCGCCGCCCATCGTTCCTTGATCGGTGGGGTTGCCCACCTTGACACGCCCTGAATCCCAAACGACCATGAGCATCCTTGTCGATAAGAATACGCGATTAATCTGCCAGGGCATCACGGGAAAGGCCGGTGCCTTTCATTCCGAGCAGTGCAAGGCCTACGGCACTCAACTCGTGGGTGGCGTGACTCCCGGCAAAGGGGGCACGACCACGCTGGGCGTTCCGGTGTTCGACACGGTCGATGAGGCGGTGAATGAGACGGGAGCCGATGCTTCCATGATCTTCGTTCCGCCCCCCTTCGCCGCCGATTCGATCATGGAAGCGGCCGATGCCGGAATTCGGGTGATCATCGCGATTACCGAGGGGATCCCGGTTATGGACATGGCCCGCGCCGTGGCCTACCTGAAGGCGCATCATCCCTCGGCGCGACTCGTGGGTCCGAATTGCCCGGGAGTGATCACGCCGGGCGCCTGCAAGATCGGCATCATGCCGGGATATATTCACAAGCCCGGCCGAGTTGGCGTGGTGAGCCGATCCGGCACCTTGACGTATGAGGCGGTCTGGCAGCTCACGAACCTGGGAATCGGCCAGAGCACCTGCGTCGGCATCGGCGGCGATCCGGTCAATGGCACGGACTTCGTCGCGGTCCTGAAGATGTTCCAGGATGATCCCGACACCGATGCCGTGATGATGATGGGAGAAATCGGTGGGAACGCCGAGGAACAGGCAGCGGCCTACGTGAAGTCGGGGGCGTTTACCAAGCCGATCGCGGCCTTCATCGCCGGTCAAACGGCTCCTCCCGGCAAGCGCATGGGGCACGCCGGGGCGATCATCTCCGGAGGATCGGGGAAGGCATCGGACAAGATCGCCGCGCTCGAAAACGCGGGGATCCTGGTGGCGAAGAGTCCGGCCGACATGGGGGTCACGCTCCAATCGGCCATGGCCAACGCCTGACACAATCGGGCCTGGTCCCTGACCCGACCTCAACCCTCTGGGAGCTGAGCGACCGTTGGCGCCTGATCGAGCTGCCGATTCCCGAGACACCCGGGCCGAACCATCAGACAAAGCGTTCGAGAACCCCTGGACAACCCTTTCCGGAACGGTTCACTACGAGAATCCCTGGATTGCGGTTCGGGAAGATCAAGTCCTTCGGCCCGACGGGGCTCCCGGCATTTATGGAGTTGTTCACTTCAAGAATCGCGCCATTGGTGTGCTACCGGTGGAGGAGGATGGATCCCTCTGGCTCGTGGGGCAGTACCGTTATCCGCTCGATGCGTATTCCTGGGAGATTCCCGAAGGCGGATGCCCGCCCGGTGAGTCTCCCGAGGAAACCGCTCGTCGAGAATTGGTCGAGGAAACGGGACTGACCGCCGGACACTGGGAATTCCTCGGGACGATGCACCTGTCCAACTCTGTTAGTGATGAGGTGGGATATCTGTATCGGGCCACTCAGTTGACACTTGGCAGGAACCAGCCCGAACCGACCGAACAACTTCAAGTGCGTCGGATTTCCTGGGAAGATGCGCGTGCGATGCTTGATCGAGGGGAAATCACCGATTCGATGAGCATGGTCGCCTTGCTGAAGGAGGCCCTTCGCCGTCTCTGAGGCCTCACCGATGATCGCATGCGACTGTGTTCGATCGAGCAGGAGTCGACGTGGTCACTCACGCATGCCGTAGGCTCGGGAATCCAACCGGTCCATCCCTCGACGCGGGGTCCCACTCGTTCGAGCGACGCTTGACGCGATGGAATGACGGAACCTGTGTTCCAAACCGAGATTCCTTGTTCGTGTTCGGGGGGCGAATCCTGATGAAACCGATTCAAAAAATTCTTGTGCCCTTGGAGCATGAGGTCGAGTCTCCCAACGCCGTCGATCGCGCGATCCGGCTGGCGAAGCATTTTCAGGCCTCGATCACGTTGCTCGGCGTCGTCCAGGAGTTGCCCTGGTACGCTCGGATTGCCCTGCATGATGCGGAGCAAGTGGACCACGCGGTTGTTGAGGATTCGAGACGGCGAGTTGAACGTCTTGCCGGGACAGTCTCGGTCGAAGGGATTCGGGTGGAGACACGGGTGGTTCATGGTCGGCCCGCCCTTGAGAGTGTCCGAGAGGCAATCCGAGGTGGTCACGACCTTCTTCTGAAGGATGCGGCTACGTCCAAGGAGGGGGCGTTTCATTCGGCAGACCGACAGATCCTGCGCAACTGTCCTTGTGCGGTCTGGCTCTCCCGGTCCGATCGCCCGCACGCCCCCGTAGGGAAGGAACGCATGTTGGCGCTCGTGGATCCCGCTCCCTTGGGGAGTTCTCCCGCGTCGTCCGCGGATCGTGAATCGGTCAGCACAACAATTCTCGACCTCGCGGTGCAACTGGTCGAGGCCGAGCAGGCGGAGCTGATCGTTGCGCATGTCTGGGATGCGACGGCACAGGGGATCTTGCGCAATTGCGGATACACCGAAGATCAAATCGACACCTATGTGAACAACGTCCGATCTGGAGTCTCCCGGACACTCGAACGACTTCTTGAGCCGTACCAGGGGCGCATTGATCCGGACGCGGTTCAATTGCTTCGGGGCATGCCGAACACGGTCATTCCCGAGTTTGTGGACGAGCAAAAGATCGACCTGATCGTCATGGGCACGATGGCTCGATCGGGAGTCGCGGGAATGCTGATCGGCAACACGGCCGAGTCGCTCCTGAGCCAGGCAGATTGCTCGATTCTGGCCGTGAAACCTGAAGGCTTCGTTTCGCCGATTCACGCAAACACCGCTCCTGAATCGAATTTCAAGGAGTAACTGATCCTTGATCTTTCACTCTTTGATTCATGCGGAGTGAGCCTTCGCTGGCCTGTTGAGCCGGATGAGACTTCGGGGCATTCGCCTTCCCCCGTCTTCGGCTCGGAGATGGATCGATGCGCAAAGCATGCGGAACCGGAGGTGGTTCACGGTTTGGGGTGGAGATTGGCAAGGATTCTTGATTGCAGTGACGCGATGCAGAGACGCGTGTCGAGAGAGTTTTCTCGCATCTTGTATCACATGCTATCTTCGCTCCCTGGTCTCTGCTATGATGAAAACCGGTTGGTCTGACGACAGAGTGAGCGAGGTGGGACCGTTTCTAGCGCCTCCATCCGTCTTCCTCCTTCGCCGTTCCCGCCAAATCGGGCTTACGCTGAGCCCCTTTCTCTCCGGCCCGGAAAGTAACGTAGGGCCGGTATGTCTGCGTCCAGGAGAGCAGTGGTGGGCAAGAAACTCTACGTCGGCAACCTGACCTACTCGGTCAACAGTTCAGACCTGGAGCAGTTGTTCTCGCAGTTTGGCACCGTCCAGAGTGCGCAGGTCATCGAGGACCGGGAGACGGGCCGTAGCAAGGGCTTCGGCTTCGTCGAGATGGATACCGAGGCCGAGGCTCAGGCCGCCATCGACGGCTTGAATGACCGCGAACATGACGGTCGGCGTTTGACCGTGAACGAGGCCAAGCCCCGAGAAGACCGGGGTGGTGGCGGTGGCTACGGCCGGGGTCGAAGTGGCGGCGGTGGCGGTTATGGCGGAGGGGGTTACGGCGGCGGTGGCGGCCGACGTTATTAATCGCCCGCCACGACAAGTCCTTTTGAGGAGTCCGCGCGTGCGGACTCCTCGGTCGCTCCGGCGGTCGCCCCTGGAATGGCTTCCTCGGTGACCTGTTCCCCTTCCACCGGGAGGCCTTGATGAACTCGAAGCATCTGCATATGCCGGTTTCGACGCGGGCTCGCTGTCCGGTCTGCCAGCAGCCCGTTTACTCTCGGGCCGGTATCCATCCGCAGTGCGCCGTGCGTCAGGCGGAACCACCTCGACCCAAGGCCAAGGTGGCGAAGGCTGCTTCCGAACCGTCAACACCCGGTTCCGGGGGCTCTGAAGGCGTCTGACGGCGACCTTTGAGGGTTGGGCGTTTCGCCGAAGTCCGTGGTTCGGGGATGGTGTGGGTTCATACCATCCCCGGCTCGCAGCTGGTGCTGGCTCGTGCGTGATGTCTCAGGTCGGGTCGGCAGTTCATGATGGGCCACGGCCCACGCTCTCCTTGATTCGTTTCCGGAGAGACAGACGTGAGGAGACGTTTCACTCTGGGCGAAACGAACCTCAAACAGCACTCGATGCGTTGTCGTCTCAATTTTCGCTGAACTTGCGGATTCCCGAAGCGATCGGTGTTCACTCTGGAGACCGGGCTCGCCAGACGAGCACGTGGCCGTGGGAGCATCGACACCGATAGACCCCTTGCCTCGGTCGTCGAATGCGGACGTACCGGGCTCCGCAGCCGCCGCATGTCGATTCCCACCGCGCCGCGTCCTGAGTGGTCAGCGGAACGACGGGCCTTCGAGCGGGATCACCTTTGTACTCGAAGGTGAGGGGCGATCGGGCTGCGCATTTGCAACGGTATCCGCTGAGGCTCTTCGGTCGTCGATAGAGATGGGCGGTGTTTTGGCACGAGGGACAGGTGGCCTGCCAGTCGCCCGGTTCCACCACGACCGCGTTTGAGGTCTCACAGGATCGGGGAGTTGCTCCGAGCTGCCTCGCCACGGCTTTCCAGGCCGGGCCGTGGCCGGCACCAGGACCGGCAATCGCATGGGCAATCTCGTGCAAGAGTGTGTCAAGTACCGTCTCGGCCGGGCTGTGCCGGGCGTAGTATTCGGCAATCTCAATGCGTTTTTTCTGGTACTTGCACGCACCCAGACGGCGCTTCGTTTTCGACAGCCCGAAGCTCCAGCCGAGAAGACCGTGCCGGTTCAGTTGCTGGCGGGCAATGTCGTGCAGTTGCTCCAGATCCATGGGTTTGCTCGTTCAAATCGTCATGCGTGATGATTCGTGTCCGCCGTCGCTCAATGATTGTAGGGAGAATCGCGCAAAAACCGAGAGGGTCTGGTTCCTTTCGGATGGGTTGCCTTGTCTGCGAGCCGACGTCACAACGAGAGGAGATCGCGTCATCAGGTCTTCCCGCTTGATCCCCGGTGGATCGTCCGAGAGGATGGTCGCCTCGGGGGGGCGAATCCGGAGCCGGACCTTGTGAACCCTGACGTTGCAATCGAGGAAACGCCATGAGTCGACCACAGACGAGCAGGATCCTTTGGGCAGGGTTGGCCCTGATGCTGGCCTCGGGGGGATTTTCCGGTTCCACCGTCGCCGAAGACCGGGCCCCGAATGTCCTGTTGATTGTGGCCGACGACCTTGGCTATGCCGAACTCGGGTGTTTTGGTCAGAAGCGAATTCAGACGCCGGTGCTCGACCGGCTGGCATTTGAGGGAATGCGTCTGACCTCGTTTTACAGCGGCAGTCCCGTCTGTGCGCCGTCTCGCTGCACCCTGTTGACCGGAAAGCATACGGGGCATTCTTACATCCGCAACAATGGGAACCCGCCCGGACGGGTCCGGGATGACGACCGCGGGCTTTTTCCTGGTCAGAACCCGATTCCCGACAGTGAGGTAACGCTCGCCGAGTTGTTCAAAGGTCGAGGATACGCGACCGGAGCGATCGGCAAGTGGGGGCTTGGTTTCGAAGGTTCGTCCGGCGATCCGAACCGGCAGGGCTTCGACCTGTTCTTCGGCTACCTCTGCCAGGCTCATGCGCACAACCACTACCCTCGGTTTCTCTGGCGGAATGGCGAGCAGGTTCCCCTTCCGGGCAACGATCGCGGCCAGACGGGCGCCATTCACTCGCAGGAGCGATTCACCGAGGAGGCGCTTCGATTCGTCGATGAGCATCAGGATCGCCCGTTCTTTCTCTATCTGCCGGTCACGATTCCTCACGTCTCGATCCAGGCCCCCGAGGAGTGGATTGCTCAGTACCGGGGGACACTTGGCGACGATCCCGAATGGATCAACGAGAACCCACGAGGCTACACCTCTCACCCAACTCCCCACGCGGGATATGCGGCGATGGTGAGCTACCTCGACCATGAGATCGGACGGATTCTCGACCGCATCGACGAACTCGGCCTCACCGACGACACGATCGTCTTCTTCTCGTCAGACAATGGCCCCACTCACGATCGAGTCGGCGGGGCCGATAGCCCCTTCTTCGACTCCACCGGACCGTTCCGAGGATTGAAAGGGCAAGTCTACGAAGGTGGCCTTCGCGTCCCGACCATCGCCCGATGGCCTGGCCGTATTCCAGCAGGAACCACCAGCGAGGTCGCCGGTTACTTCCCCGATGTCATGCCCACGCTGCTCGACCTGGTCGGAGCACCCGACCTGATCCCTGACTCCATTGACGGTCTAAGCCTTGCACCAACCTTGCTCGGCAAACCGGAAGACCAGAAACAGCATGAGGTGCTCTACTGGGAATTCCCCGCCTACGGAGGTCAGCAGGCCCTCCGGCTCGGTGACTGGAAGGGTGTTCGTACCGACCTGATGCGCGGCAAGGATCTGGGCATTGAACTGTATCATCTCGCATCCGACCCCGGTGAACTGCACGATCGCTCTGCGGAACACCCCGAGCTCGTCTCCCGGATCGAACGCTTGATGTTCGAGGCGAGAACACCGTCGTCCCTCTTTCCCTTCCCGATCCTCGACGGCCTTGAGGCGCCTCCCGAGCGTCCCTGACCTGGGATCGAATTGCGGCATCTCGGGAGAATGTCGTGCCGAGGTCGAGCGACGACGATTGCGCCGGTCATCGCACGCAATGACCCGTTATCGGGTGGCCCGATCCCACTTCGGACAGATCGGGTTGTGGTCGCAACGATCACCGATGAACACCTCGGGGTGAACACCAGGGAAGATTCTCTCTTGATTCGGTGGAAGCACCGTCCGAGCCCCGATTGGTTCGGGGTCAATCGAGTGGCTCGCCGGGGCCGGCCCACCAGAGACGAACCGAGCCGTCGTGGCTGGCCGAGGCCAGCGTGCGGCCATCGGGGCTGAACGCAACCGCATTCACCCCTCCCTGGTGGTCGGTGAACGCGAGGTGGGCCTCTCCGGTGGCGACGTCCAGGAGCGCCACCACGCCGTCCTGCCCCGCCGTGGCCAGCAAGCGCCCGTCGGGGCTGAACGTGATGTCGCTGACCTCTTCCGCGTGCAGCAGCGACCGTCGCACCACTTCCCGGCCACTCGTCGCGTCCCAGAGGATCACCGATCCGAGGTTGTCGCCGCCGGCGAGGGTCTGCCCGTCGGGACTGAAGGCGACGCAGGTGACCGCCGAGGATGCCGAGGTGATCGAACCGGCCGCGAACGAACCGATTCGACGGTGTCCTCGAACCTCCCAGAGCTGCACTCGAGCCACGTCGTCGGCCACGGCCAGTACGCGACCGTCGGGCCGGAACGCCAGGCTCCGGACCTTTGCCCCCGCTCCCGAGAGCCGAGCCTTCTCCGCCCCGGTCCTGGCGTCCCACAGAACCACTTCGCCCAAGTCGCCGCCGGCAGCAAGGGGCTTTCCGTCGGGGCTGAAGGCCAGGTCGCGGACCCGGGCATCATGCCCCTGGAACTCCTGAGCGATTCGACCGGTGTTGAGATCCCAGGTGAGCACCCGCCCGAGGAAGTCGGCCGAGGCCAGTCGTCGGGAGCCGGGGGCCATGGCCAGGCAAGAAGACCAGCCGTCGTGCCCCTCCAGCTCCTTCAAAATCGCCCCTGTTTGGCGATCCCAGAGCTTGACGAGTCCGTCGCCGCCGAACGAGGCCAGGAGACGTCCGTCGTCGGAAAAGGCGACGTCCCAGACCTCATCGTCGTGGCCTTTCGGTTGAGGGGGCTCAGAGAGTGGTCGGGGGTGCCAGAGAAGAACCTGCCCGTTCCCCAGCCCCAGGACGAGATCCGGTCTTCCAGGGAGGAATCCGGCGGCGGTGACCGGGCTAGGCAGCCATGTGATCGCCTGAGAGACCGTACCCGTGTCCGAATCGATCAGGGCGGCCTGCCGTGTCTCGTCGGTGGCGAGCAGACGTGTACCGTCACCTGAGACGACGACTCCGTTGACGGGCTCTTCAGACAATGAGACGACGCGGTTCACTGTTCCCGAGTTCACGTCGCGGAATTCCAGATTGCCGGACGCCGTGGTGACGATCGGACCATGACTGCTGGGAGAGACAGCCAGGTATGCCCCCTCGGCCAGTGGCACGCGGTGAAGGGCCTCTGCCCTTGAGAGGTCGAAGATCACCAGGTCGCGTGGTTGTTCTCCGGCCGACTGACCCACAGCAGGCTGCAGAGTGGCGATGCATCGGCCGTCGGGGCGCACGAACAACGCCCGTGCCTCACGGACCAGGACGAGCGAAAGCCGTTGTCCTGGGGCGAGCGTGACCTGCCGGGACTCGATGAGCGGCACCCCCTGCCCCTCGGCTCGCCGACTGACTACCAGGGTCGAACCGTCGGGCGAGAAGGCGCCGGGGATGGAAAGCTCCAGATCCTCGACCTCCACCAGCTCGACCCGGCCGTCGGTGAGGGAGAGCAACGCGATGGCCTCGCGACGTTCCGGTACGGGTTTCGGCTCGACGTCCAGCGGCGGCGAGGCAATCGCTCGCCATTGATCCAGGTCGTCCAGCAGACGGTCATCCACGTTGAGGACCGCGAGGGAACCGTTCGGGGAGATCGGCCCGACGGCCCAGGTGTAGAGGCCGCCGATCTTCGGCGGCGGCAGTTCCCGGATGCGGGGACGGTCTCCGGAACGAAGCTCGACCCGCCACCATTGGACGAGCCCCCTGGTGTTGGCCAGCAGATCGCCTCGGGGCCCAACGGCGACGTGCTCGACCAGACCGGGCAGGACGCCCATCACCGTGCGATCGACACGAAGTTGGCGATCGAGGAAATGCCAGGCAAAGTCACGGAGATCGGCCTCTCCGGAGGCGGGGACAAGTTGCAGGAGCCGTTGCTGAGCCTGTTCAATCCGACCTTGGCGAGCGTCTTCCTGAGCCAGGGCGAGCGTAGCCACATATCGCAACCGCCGCTCCCCTTCCAGGACCCGTTTCGTCTCGGCCTGTGCGTGTTCCAGCCGCATGTTCGACCGAGATAACGCGATTGCCGAACCAAGGCTGAGCACAAGTAGAACCAATCCCAGGCCGATCAGCGCCGCCCCGGCCGGGTGTCGGGTTGTCCATCGAGCGGCTCGATGCACGCGACCCAACGGCCGAGCCTGGGTCGGCTTGACCAGCAGCACGCGCCCGAGGTCGTCGGCCAGGTCGAGCGCCGAAGCGTATCGAGCCTCGGGGCGCTTCTCCAGACAACAAAGACAGACGGCCTCCAAGTCGCGGGGGATCTCCGGGCGTTGCTTCCGGAGGGAGTCCGGGGGCGTGGCGAGAACCGCTTGCATCAGCTTCAATGGGGTCTCGGCCTGATGGGGAGGCCGACCGATGAGCAGTTCGAACAGGATGGCTCCCAGACCATAAAGATCGGCCGGGGGACCGGCGGCGTCGGGCCGGGCCTCGATCAACTCGGGGGCTATGTAAGGGGGCGTCCCCATGGGCCTCGCGGCGGTCGAGGCGCTGGGAGCGGAATCGAGCAGGCGGGCCAGACCGAAATCGGTGAGCCGAAGCACCGGGTCGCCGCTGGGAGCGCGGGGAGGCTCGACCAGGACATTTCCGGGCTTGAGGTCGCAATGCACAAGGCCCCGAGCGTGAATGTGAGCAACGGCCTCGGCCAGCACTCGGGCCAGCCGGGCCGCCAGAAGCGGTTCGAGGGGCCTGGGCTGCTCGCGGAGCCATCGCCCCAGATTCGGTCCCTCGCAGTAGGCGCTGGCAATGTAGCAGATGGGGCCGATCTGACCGGCTTCGAAGACGGGCACCAGATGGGGATGGTCCAGCCGGGCAGCGATGCGGGCCTCGCGCAGGAAACGGCGGCGGGTGTCGGAGGTGACCAGGGCGTCGGCACGGGGGAGCTTCAGGGCGACGGTTCGGTCCATTTCCGGGTCGTAGGCGCGATAGACAACGCCGAACCCGCCGCGGCCCAGTTCTCGCTCGATGACAAATCGGCCCAGGGGAGGGAATCCGCCCGAGTCGCCCGTGGAACGCCCTCCTATCCAGGAACCTTCAACCGCGGTCTCTGGAAACGACACCGGGGGCTGCTGGGCTTGATCCAGCAGGTGGAGCAGATCAGCAAGCTGCTCCAGTTCGAGATCGCCCGTCGCTGGCCAGTCGTCGGGGAGGGTCTCGCCGTGGAGGAAAATCTCATGCAAATCGGCTTCGGCCAGCCAATCTGGAAGCGGTGCGTCGTGGTGTTGATCGCCCTCAGTCGGCTGGTCCTCGGAGTGATCGTCCGTCACGACAATTTGCCCTTCTGCGACATGGAGCGGTGTGGATTCTCGGTCGTCTGCGCCGCAGTCTCTCAGATCGCCGAGAGGAGGTCTGGCGTCGAGAAGGGGCTCCGGATCCCGTTCACTGGGAGCAACTCTGCGTTGCAACTCCCCCGATACCGTGCCCTCGGCGAGCAGGATCGGTTCACGATGATGGGCCTTCTGGTCCGTTTCGAGGGCTTCCGGTACGAGGGGGCGGGCTTCGATGGAAAGGGAGGACATCAATGTCGCAACCACACCGGAGTTCGCGAAACCTTGGAGGGAGCTGGTGCCTGGCCCCGCCTCGCTGATGCCGCTTGCAATCTTGACCTCGCCTGGTGACCCGGCTTGAGTAATGCAATCATAATACAGCCTGATTGTGTCTGGGTTCAACCGTGACCTGACAGGCTCTCTGAATTTGTTGATGGCTTGAGAGTTTTCAAGATTTCCCTTGAATATCTCAGACGAGGCGTCTGAGGGGATCGTCGCCCCTCGGTCTGGTGAGCTTCCGTAAACGTGCCTCTGTTCGAGAGCATCCTCAAAGGGATCACAACGTTGAGGAGGCACGTTCCCGCAAAGACAAATGAAAGAATTTCGAAAATAATGATAAAATCATCAATTTATAATTAAATTGGAGGCCGAATGTCTTTGGGGGAGTTGTCATGGCCATCGTTGCTTTGCATCCTCGAGACGAACCACTCTTCGTTGTGACATTGCTCCAGCGGATCCCCTCCGGTGCCTGAGGCAATGAATTCCTTAATACTACAGTTGTAGTTGAAGTCTCGGTCCCGTAGTGTGTTACGCACACGGAGGCCGAGCCATGTCTGCACCACCGACTGCCGCGGATGTCCTCGAATGGGCCGATGAACTCGAGCGCGTGGGCCAGCGACTGGGGCGGCACTTCGCCCGCGCCGAGCCGCGACGACCGGCGATCCCTCCCCGGGCATCGCCGACGGGTTCGACGGCCGGATCGGCGCCTACACCCTCCTCGAGCCGGCCGGCGAGGGGGGCATGGGCACGGTCTACCGGGCCGAGCAGTCCGAGCCGGTCCGTCGGCAGGTCGCCCTGAAGCTCATCAAGCCAGGGATGGACTCGAAGCAGGTTATCGCCCGCTTCGAGGCCGAGCGGCAGGCTCTGGCCCTGATGGACCACCCCGGCATCGCCCGCGTGCTCGACGCGGGGACCACCGAGGGTGGCCGGCCCTACTTCGCCATGGAATTGGTCCAGGGCGAGCCGATCGACGCCTACTGCGACTCACGTCACCTGCCGATCAAGGATCGGCTCGAGCTGTTCGTCGCCGTCTGCAAGGCCGTGCAGCATGCCCACCAGAAGGGGATCATCCACCGGGACCTCAAGCCGAGCAACATCCTCGTCACCGACTATGACGGCCGGGCAGAGCCCAAGGTGATCGACTTCGGTATCGCCAAGGCGGTCGGCCCGGCGCTGACGGAGTCGACGCTGGCCACGCAGGTCGGGCAGGTCGTCGGCACGCTCGAGTTCATGAGCCCCGAACAGGCCCGGCTCGACGAGCTCGACATCGACACGCGCAGCGACATCTACTCCCTGGGCGTGGTCCTCTACGAGCTGCTCGTCGGCGAGATGCCGTTTGACCGTCAGCGGTTCCGCTCGGCTTCCTTCCACGAGCGGCTCCGCATCATCCGGGAGGACGAGCCTCCCCGCCCCAGCACCCGGCTCCGCGCCATCGCGTCGCTCCCCGCCGCGGCCGCCGACCGTTCGATCGAGCCGAGCCGCCTCGGCCCGCTGCTGCTCGGTGAGCTGGACTGGATTGCGATGAAGGCGCTTGAGAAGGACCGCTCCCGCCGCTACGAGACGGCCAACGGCCTCGCCGCCGACATCGAGCGCTACCTGAACGACGAGCCCATCGCCGCCCGTCCTCACACACCCGGCTACCGCTTCCGCATCTTCGCCCGCCGCAACCGCCCCGCCCTCGCCGCGACCGCTACGGTCCTCTTCTCGCTGATCGTCGGCCTCGTCGGCACCGCCTGGCAGGCCGTTCGCGCCACCCGGGCCGAGCACGATGCCCGGGCGGCCGAGCAACTCGCCCAATCCCGGTTTGAGGATGAGCAGCGTGCCCGCCTCCGCGCCCAGCGGGCCGAGGCCACCGCCGAGCGGGAAGCCGAACGCGCCCGGAACGAGGCGGCGATTGCCCAGGCCGTCAACGACTTCATCAATGAGGATCTTCTCGCTCTGGCTGATCCCAATCTCGAACCCGATCGGGACATCAAGTTACGCACAGTGCTCGATCGCGCAGCGGAACAGGTGTGGACACGCTTTGAGGGTCAACCCCTCGTGGAAGCTGCTCTGCATCACACCCTCAGCAACACGTACCTCGGCCTCGCCGAGAAGGACAAGGCTGAGCGGCATTGCCTTCGCGCCCTCGAACTCCACAAACGCGAGCGGGTCGCGGGCGGATGCGGGCCGGGGGTCGAGGGGATCGACCTCTCCCCGTCGATCACGTCAGCCCCATCGAGTGGGACCACGTGCTCCTCTACGGCCAATACGCCATCGACCGAAGCCTGATCCGGAGCGCTTCGCGTGCATATTTCCCGTTCCGAGGCGTGAGCCCGAACGCCGATGTGTTTCCCATCACCGGGAGCTCCAATCGGGGCGACCCACATCGCAAGAACCTGACAACCTGAAGGTCAAGAGGTCGCCAGCTCATCAGGCGGAAGCTGGGAGTCGGCAAAGTCGACTTCGGGCATGCGGTGACTCCTTCCCTTCTGAAGGTTGCATCTCGGCCGCATCGTTGGCCAACAGGAGTGTCCGTGTTACAACAAGGGCATCGCCCGGGAGACGGGGATCCGTGAACGGACGCGGTGTCCAGGAACCGGGTGGAACCGTCCCTCACCGATGCTGCGGGTCACGATCCGATTCACAAACCTGACCGAGGGCTCAGATGACCCACAATTACGCCAGTCCGCTCCGCGTTCACGAGGCCCTGGAACGAAACAGAGGAAAGCTGATGCCTGGCAGAAATTTCATGATCGCAGCGCTCTTGCTCGTGGCAATGACTGCGGCGCCGGCGAAGGCTCAGGGAGTTGTTTACGAGGGGGCGAGCGGCGCGGGCGCGGGCAAGCACATCGTGCTGCTTGCGGGCGATCACGAGTATCGGTCCGAGGAGACGCTGCCGGCGCTGGCGCGAATTCTCGCGAAGCATCATGGCTTCAAATGTACCGTGCTGTTCGATGTCGACGAGGAATCGGGCGAGATCGTCCCCGGCAACTCGAACATGCCGGGGCTGGAGGCGCTGGACACGGCGGATCTGGCTGTCGTGTTCCTCCGGTTCCAGGACTTTCCCCGCGAGCAGATGCGGCACTTCGATGATTATCTCAATCGAGGCGGGCCGGTGGTCGGGCTGCGCACGGCGACTCATGCGTTCAGGATGGAGGCGACCGACCCGTTCGGCAAGTACTCCTTCGACTATAAAGGCGAAGACTACGAACTCGGCTTTGGGCATCAGGTACTGGGCCAGACCTGGGTCGGACATTACGGCGGCAATCATCGGCAGAGCACTCGCATCACGATCATCGACGGCAAGCAGACTCATCCGATTTTGCGCGGCGTGGAAGACGTGTGGGTGCAGGCCGGGGGTTACGTCGGCAAGCCGACGGATGGTGAGATCCTCACCATGGCGCAGCCGCTTCACGGCATGACGCCCGACTCTCCGGCCGATACAACCAAGCCGCCGATGCCTTCCGAGTGGACGCGATCGTACAAGAGCAAGTCAGGGAAAGCGGGAAGAGTCTTCACGTCGCTCTACGGCGCGTCGGAAGATCTGCTGAATGACGGCTATCGTCGGATGCTGATCAACGGATGTTTCTGGGCGCTGGGGCTGGAACATGAGATCAAGCCCGATGCGAACGTCGCCCTTGTCGGGCCGTTCGAGCCGAACAGCTTCGGCAACGGCAGCCACGCGCGCGGGATCAAGCCGGAAGCCTACGAAGGATTCGAGAGCCCGATTCCGGCGAACCACAAGACACAGATGCCCAACGCGGCCGCACCAAAGATAGGCAATCGCAAGGAGGATGGAACGACAAAGCTGAACGGATCGGCCGCTGCGACACTGGCCACAGGCAAGCCCGCACGCTTTGTACGCATCGAACTGCCGGGCGACAATCGCATCCTCACGCTCGCTGAAGTGGAAGTGATCAACGCCGGCAAGAATGTCGGTACGGGAGGCAAGGCGACGCAGTCGAGTACGGGAG
Organism: Tautonia marina; assembly: GCF_009177065.1. NCBI lineage: Bacteria > Pseudomonadati > Planctomycetota > Planctomycetia > Isosphaerales > Isosphaeraceae > Tautonia > Tautonia marina. Next base: position 39,537 of record NZ_WEZF01000005.1, on the reverse strand, counting down.
CCGGCGGCTTGGCGTCGAGGGCGATCGACGGCAACAAGGATCCCGACTACCGCAAGCAAGGACAGACCCACACCTCGAATGACGGCGAGAAGGACCCGTGGTGGGAGCTTGATCTCGGTCGATCGGTCGAGATTGATCGGATCGGCGTCTGGAACCGCAGCGGGTTCGAGAACCGGCTGGACGGCTTCACGATCACGCTGCTGGACGCGGAGCGCGACGAGGTCTTCCGCGCGGCGGGCATCGCGGCCCCGCAAGCGATGGAGATTGACATCCGTGATAGCGGCAAGCTGACTTATCTCACTTACGATGGGAAACCGGGGATGCCCGTCGCCGGCGGACCGAGCTTGGCACAGCGTGGCGCCACGGACGGGAGGCAGCCGGCCCAATCGCCGCCCGACACCGCGCTGGCCGAAGTGCCCGCCGATTATCGCGATACGCTGCCGTTTGCGTTCCAGCAAGGGGATGTCGTCGCGATTCTCGGCAACGGTCTGGCGGATCGGATGCAGCACGACGGCTGGCTGGAGACCCTGTTGCAATCGCAACTCGTCGGCCGGCACGTCCGCTTCCGCAACATGAGCACCAGCGGCGATCGCCCGAACAACTACCCGCGCAGCGCCGGGCAGATGTCGATGACCGCGTATCTTCAGCATGTGAAGCCGACCGTCGTGTTCGCGTTCTTCGGCTACAACGAGTCGTTCGACGCCAAACCGGAAGACTACAGGGAGCAGTTGCTCGAATTCGTCAAGAGGACACGCGGCGCGAAGCCGAACGGCGCGGACGTTCCGCGGATCGTACTCTTCAGCCCGATCGCGTTCGAGGATACGGGCAATCCCAACTTGCCCGACGGCCGAGTCCACAACGTGCGACTCGCCGCTTACACGAGAGCTACGGAAGCCGCGGCGTCGGAGGCGGGGGTTGCATTCGTGGATCTGTTCCATCCGTCGCTGGAGTTGTACGAGAACTCGACGGATCCGCTCACGATCAACGGCGTGCATCTTTCCGAGGAGGGCAACCGGCAGCTCGCCGAGGTGATCGCCGGGGAGTTGCTCGGCAGGCCGGTCAGCAGTTCGAACTCGCCGGATGCGTTGCGTCAGGCCGTGCTCGACAAGAGTATGCACTGGTGGAACCGCTACCATGCTTCCGACGGGAACGACATCTGGGGCGGCCGCTCGACGCTGGCATTCGTCGACGGCCAGACGAACGCCCAGGTGCTCCAGCCCGAGCTCGTGATGCTCGATGTGATGACGGCCAACCGCGATGAGGTCGTGTGGGCTCGGGCCGCCGGCGACGACAAGCAGGTCGACGACAGCAACGTGCCCAGGCCGGTTCCTGTCGTCTCGAACGTCGGCGGCGGCAGCGAGAGTTCCAGCGCCGTGAAGGAAGGTTCGCTGAAGTACATCAGCGGCGAAGAGGGGCTCGAGCACATGGCGGTGGCCGAGGGATTCGAGGTGAACCTGTTCGCCGACGAAGCCCGCTTCCCGCAGCTCGTCAATCCTGTGCAGCTGCAGTTCGATACGCGAGGCCGGCTCTGGGCCGCCGTGTGGCCGACCTATCCGAAGTGGGAGCCGCTCAAAGAGATGAATGATGCGCTGATTATCCTTCACGACGACGACGGCGACAACGTGGCGGATCGCGTGACGGAGTTCGCGAAGGTGCAAAATCCGCTCGGCTTCGAGTTCTGGAACGGCGGCGTGCTCGTCACGTGCCAGTCGGAGTTGCTGTTCCTGCGAGACACCGACGGGGACGACGTGGCAGACGTGCGCACCCACGTGCTGCAGGGGCTCGACTCTTCCGACACGCATCACGGCGCGAACAATCTCATCTACGGACCCGACGGCGGCATCTACTGGCAGAGCGGCGTCTTCATGGTCCATAACCACGAGCACCCCTGGGGGCCGTCACTGCAGTCTTCGGCGTCGGCCATGTATCGCTTCGACCCGCGGCGGTACACGATTTCGATGCACGCCACGAACTCGCCGAACCCGCACGGCATCTCGTTCGACTCCTGGGGTTATCACTACGCCACCGACGGCACCGGCGGCCGGGCGTACCAGGTGCGGCCCGAGGGCAACGGCTTCCAGATGCACGAGCTGCTGAAGCAAGAAGTCCGACCCGTCACCGCCAACGAAGTCGTCAGCAGCGCACATTTCCCCGAGTCGATGCAGGGAGACTTCTTGATCTGCAACGTGATCGGTTTCCTGGGCATCAAGCATTATGACCTTGAGCGCAACCCGGAAACCGGGACCGTGTGGGGCGAGCCCGCGGGAGACGAACTGACGGTCACGGTCATCAATGCCGACGGCTCGAAGACCGAGGACAAGTCGCGTGGCCTGCTGATGAGCGGCGACAAGAACTTCCGGCCGTCGGACGCCATCTTCGCCCCTGATGGTTCGCTGTACATCAGCGACTGGCACAACGTCATCATCGGCCACATGCAGCATAACGTGCGCGATCCCAATCGCGATCACGCACACGGCCGAATCTACCGCATGACCGCCGTCGGCCGGCCGCTCCAGGAACCCGTCCCGATCGACGGCCAGCCGATCGCCGCGCTGCTTGACAATCTGAAGTCACCCGTCGATGGCATCCGCCACCGCACACGGATCGAGCTGAGCGAGCGCGATTCCCGGGAAGTCATCGCCGCGACGAAGGAATGGATCAAGCAGTTCGATCCGAGGAAGAGAGACGACGCGCACCACTTGCTCGAGGCACTCTGGCTGCACCAGCAGCACAACGTGCGGGATTTCGAACTGCTGGAGATGGTCTTGGATTCGCCCGAGCCGCACGCCCGGATCGCCGCGAAGACCGTGCAGCATTTCTGGCTGAACGTCGAGAAGACCCTGCGCGGCGGCATCATTGCTGAGGCGACGCTCGCTTCGTCGCAGGAGTCCGGCATCCTCAGCGAGACGCCCGAACTGACAACGATCCGCATCGCCACCGTTCCCGAGAAGATGATGTACGACGTGCGGGAATTGACCCTGAAGCCGGGCACGAAGGTGTCGCTCACCTTCGCCAACTACGACTTCATGCCGCACAACATCATGCTCCTGAATCCGGGCAAGGCCGACGAGGTCGGACTCGCAGCGATCAATCTCGGCGCTCGGGGCTTCGATCTCGGCTTCGTGCCCGACAGTCCGGAAATCCTCTGGCATAGTAAGCTGATCGACTACGGCCAGGAGGAGGTCATCGAGTTCACAGCGCCGACTGAGGAAGGGGCTTATCCCTATATCTGCTCCTTCCCCGGCCACCATCGCCTGATGCGCGGCATGCTCTACGTCACCGACAACCTCCAGGAGTTTCTCGCCAAGAATCCCCAGCAGGAGCTCAAGGTCACCGAATGGAAACACAGTGACTTCGTCGAAGACCTGAAGCGCGTCGCGCAACACCGGAGCTTCGACACCGGCAAGCAACTGTTCTCCACGCTCGGCTGCATCCAGTGCCACAGAATGGGCAAGGATGACGCGACCGGTTCGCCGAGTCTCGCGGGCGGCTTGAACCACTCCGTCGGTCCCGATATCGATGCCACGGTGGAGAAGTACAAGCATGATGCGAGCGCGTTGCTGCGGGAGATTCTGGAATCCTCACGCAATATCGACGAAGAGTACCGCCAGGTGATCGTCGCACTCGAAGACGGGACGACGCAGATCGGCGTCATTGCCTCGGAGGACGAGTCCACGCTGACGATGCTCTACGGAAGCCCACCCCAAGAACTGCAAATCGCCAAGCAATCCATCGATGACCGCGTCACGTCACCTGTGTCCATCATGCCCAGCGGACTGCTGAACACGCTGGACAAGGAAGAAGTCCTCGACCTGCTGGCCTATCTGCTCGCCGGCGGCAACCCTGACGATGCGGCGTTCCAACATCACCATTGATTGTGATGGCCGGCGGAAGAGCGGTTTTCTCGCTCGGCGCCCGGGGCTTCGATCTCCTGAATCCGGGCAATGCCGACGAGGTCGGACTTGCGGCGATCAATCTCGGCTTCGTGCACTCCTCGTGATCGGCCCTCGAAACACGAGGAGTGACTTCGACGTAAGCGGTCCGTATCTCGCCACCCCTTTCCGGAACCCCTCTCCCTCTTGATCACTGCCAGCAGGGGCCAGCACGAAGGGGCCGCGGTGCTCCGAGTGGGCGGCTGTGTCCTTCGGCTCGGTCGACGAACGGGGCTGGCGGCTCTGGCTGCTGGTCCGGCGGAACCGGGAGAGACGCGACGAGCGGGCCTATCACCTGTGCCGTGGCTCGTAGCCCGGCCGAGACGCCGTGGACGGAGCTGGTCCGGGTCGCCGGGACACGATGGGCGGTATAGCGCTCTCTCTCCGTCCTCAAGAGCGGTTGCCAAGTGGAACGGCTCCCGTTGGAGGATGCGTCTCGCCTTCAACGCGTCCTGGCCACCTCCGCCGTGGTCGCCTGGCGGTTGTTCTGGCTGACATGCCGGGCTAGACACGATCCCGAGGCCGTCTGACACGCGGTCTTCCCCGAAGCGTCGTGGCAGATCTTGCACCGAGCCGTCGAGCGATCCGAGCCGCCGGAAAGGGCTCCCGGATTGAGAGTAGCCGTTCGGAATTGGCCCGGCTGGGAGGCTTCCTGGGTCGCACCCGCGACGGTGAGCCCGGCGTGACGACACTCTGGCGCGGCCTCCACCGACGGGACGCGCTGACCCTCGGTTGGAATCTCGCCGAGCGAGTGTCCCGGGCCTGGCAGTGGTCAAGCAATCCGGGCCCACCTGATACCGGATTTCACGGATCGCTGACCTTATCATAGGGGTGGTCCATCACGGAGGGCTGTCCCATGGCTCGCCCCAGGTTGCCCTCTCGCCCCACCTCTCGCACGAGGAGATCGCCCGTCGCTACCGTGCCTGCCGCGACGGCGTCGAGAAGACCCACTGGCAGGCCCTCTGGCTGCTGACCCGCCCCGACGAGCCGCCCACGCCCGCCGAGGTCGCCGTGGCGATCGGCCTGAGCGACGGCTGGGTCCGCGCCCTGATCCGCCGCTGGAACGCCGAGGGCCCCGACGGCCTGGCCGACCGCCTCAAAGCCGTGAACGGCGGCCAGTCCGCCCTGACCACCGAGAAGCCGCTTGAGCTCTGGGCGGCCTTGTAGGGCTCGCCCCCCGACGGCGGCCTGTGGACCGGCCCGAAGGTCGTCGCCTACGTCCGCGACCGCTGGGGCGTGGCCGCCTCCGAGCCCAGCAACTGGCCCTGGCTGCGCGGCCTGGGCTTCTCGCGGCCGCGGCACCCGGAGGCCGCCACGCCTGCCGCCCGGCGGGCGTGGAAAAGATCGCCTGCGCCGCCGGCTCGCTGAGCTGCGGGCCCGCCACTCCGACCGGCGGGTCGAGCTGTGGGCCGAGGACGAGGCCCGGCTGGGGCTCAAGCCCGTCGCCCGCCGCGTCTTGGCGATCCGGGGACGCCGGCTCGTCGCCTTGGGGCGTGCCCGGTATCATGGCTTCGTCCAGCCGGCCAGCGGCCGCAACCTGCAGCTGCTGCTGCCGCGGGCCGACACCGACTGGATGGGCGCGGCCCTGGCCGAGTTCGCCCGGTGGGCCGACCCGGAGGGCCGCAGGTTGCTGGTCGTGCTGGTCGACAACACCGGCTGGCCCGTCGCCCGGCGGCTGGTCGTTCCGCCGAACGGGGTGCTGCACCGGCTGCCCCCCTGCACGCCGGAGTTGCAGCGGGTCGAGCCGACCTGGCCGCTGCTGCGCGAGGCGGTCGCCAACCAGGGCTTCGACGACCTCGATCAGCTGGAGCGGACGCTGGTCGAGCGGTGCCGGTGGCTGATCGGCCACCCCGAGGTCGTCCGAGGGTGGCCGGCTTCCGCTGAGCCGTCGCCCTCAATGGTAAGTCATCTGCGAAATTCGGTATGAGAGAGCAGGTGAACCCTGCCGCCGGTTCCCCTTCGGTTCCCCCTGCCGCTGGTTCCGGTCTTAATCACTGGTGCAGTGATAAGGGCAGTGAATACGCCGCCTGCGTCGTCTTCAGTTCCCCCTGCCGCCGGTTCCGGTTCCCCTTCAGTAGCACTCTCGGTAGCACTACCTGCCGACATTCCGGGGCATTTCGGGGCACCTTCTGACACCAAGCGACGCAAGCCGAAGGCGTCGTAAGTCCTTCCAGCGCATGAAAAAACCCGCCTTTTCAGCGGGTTTCTTGGAAGCTGGGGAACTAGGATTCGAACCTAGACTACTTGATCCAGAGTCAAGCGTGCTACCGTTACACCATTCCCCAATTTGGATAGCCGAGAGGATAAACTTATAAATTCAACGAAAAAATCACAGGAGCCAGGGTCTCACACGCCAGGGTTTGTATTAAATCAGTACGAGCCGCGTCTTTCAAGTCCGATTGATGGAGGGGAGTCGAAATCGTGCAGAAGTTGGGAGATTTGTGAGAGGAATGGAAATGTGAGACACGCGTGAGGGCAAGTGGGGGACGAGTTACCCGAAGTTTGCGAGGGCGCGGAGCCAGATTGAGACGGCCTCTGCGCCCGGGTCGGGATGACCAAGAACACGTGTGCCAAGGTAGCTGGCTCGTCCGCGGCGGGGGAGCATCTGAAGCGTGGATTGCACCCCGGCATCGGCAGCGGAGATGGCCTCGCGTAAGGCGTGATCAGGAGAAGCGCCGGCATGGATCGCCTGATCGAGGGAGGCCGAGGCGGGAGCGAGCGCGTCGAGCATGGTTCGATCACCAGGTTGGGCGCCGCCGAGTTCGGCGATGGCGTCAATTGCGACCCGGAAAGCGTTCGCCCAGGTTCGAGCGTCATGGGGGGACGCAGGGTCGAAGCAGGTCGAGGCTCGAGAGAGGCCTGCCGCATACAGGGGACCGGTCGTCCCTCCCACGGCGTGCTGGATGGTCATGGCCAGGGCTCGAAGCGTGGCGGCCGGATCGTCGGTCGGAAGTGAGGGAAGGAGTTTCTCAATCGCCCGAGCCCCCCGAGCCAGGCTGATCCCCAGATCGCCATCCCCAGACACTCGATCCGATTCGGTAAGCGATGCTTCCGAATCCAGGACGGCGTCGACGATGCGGTGAAGGGCTTGCTTTAGCAATCGTCCCTGTTCGGTTTGTGGCGGAGCGTCGGAGCGAGCGGCTTCGATCCCCTGACCCGACGCCTCGGGAATTGACACCGGGCCGGTACGGATTCGATCGGCCGCATTGGGCCAGGCAGTTGCTCGAGTGGGGGCATCGAGCCGTTCCAGACGTTGCCGGTCAAGGAGCATCACAGAGATGGAGACTCCCGCCATCTCCAGCGAGGTGAGGAAGCTGCCGAGAGACACCCGCTCCACCAGGAGTCTTCGATCGTCCAGAACCAACAAGGCTCGTCGGGCGACAAGGATCAACTCCATCACAGGGGTCGCACCCAGGTTATTCACGAGGAGCGCAACGGGAGTTTCCTCCGACGGATTCAGGTCTTTAAGAATCGGATCGAGTAATTGATCGACGAGGTCATCAACGGGTTGAAGCGGAACACGTCGAATCCCTGGTTCTCCGTGGATCCCGAGCCCGAGCTCAATTTCCTCGGGCCCAAGCTCAAAGCCCGGCTTGCCTGAGACGGGGACAATACCCGGGGAGAGCGCGACCCCCATGGTTCGTACCGCCTGGGCCGCGGCTCGGGCTTCGGCTGCGACCGCGGCCAGCGACGCCCCTGCTTCGCTGGCCGCTCCTGCAACCTTGTGAACGAAGATCGTTCCGGCAAGTCCTCGACGGCCTGCATGATCGACCGAGGATGACAGCGCGACGTCATCGGCCACGATCACCATTTCGACCGGAATTCCCTCTGCGCGGGCCAGTTCGGCGGCCAATCCGAAATTGATGCGATCGCCGGTGTAATTCTTGACGATCAGCAGCACTCCGGCTGGACCGGCAACCGCCCGGATCGCCGCGAGAACTTCATCTGCAGGGGGTGATGTGAACACATCCCCCAAAACGGCCGCCGAAAGCATGCCTTGGCCGACATACCCTGCATGAGCAGGTTCGTGGCCGCTCCCTCCTCCAGAAATCAATGCAACCTGGCGGTGAGTCCCGCGGTTCTCGGCAAAGTCGGCCCGGAGGAGCACGTTGTGTCCCTCCAGGCGCGTCAACCCAGGATCAACCCGAACCAGGCCTTCCAGCATCTCCGGCACCACGTTCCGCGGATCGTTGATCAATTTCTTCATGAATCAGCCTCCGAGATTGGTCCCGATCTCTCGCGTTCGGTGCCGCTGCTGGGTTACTGAAGATCAGTTCGCGGCCGGGAACAGCAACGATTCCGCGGTGCCGGCCAAAAGCCACTGCCGGTCGTCATCATCAAGGAAGTCAAGATGCGATTGAATCAGATCAATACTTGCTTGATACGAATGATCGACGACCTGGAAGGGACAATCACTTTCCCACATGCAGCGATGAGAACCATACGCGGCAACGACGCGGCGAATCATGGGGGCGAGGTCCCGATACGGCGGTCCCATCGGACTCAACGCGTAAAAGGCCCCAACCTTGACGTAAGCATTCGGATTCCGGGCCAGATCACACAAGGCCTCGATCTCAGGCTCTCGGAACTCACCATCAACGCCGATTCGAGCGAGATGATCCACGATAAACGGCGTCTCCGGGTATTTTCGACACACCCGATCGACTTCCGGCAACGCGTCAGGATCAATCAGGAAGCTGATCGCCTGTTTGCTCTCGGAAGCATAGGAAAACATGGATTCATAGCCGGGATGATCGAGCCATCGATCGATCGGAAGATTGAGAAACTGAGGCTGAACACGGAACGCCCGAACCCCCTTGGACGCCAGCTTCGCCATCTCCGCCGCGGGATCAACCCCTTCCGGGTCGATGATCGCGGTCCCGACAAAGCGATCAGGATATGCCGCGATCATGTCGAGCATGTACGAATTATCGAATCCGTAATAGCTCATCTGGATCAAATTGACCCGCCCCACGCCCAGCGGTCGACAGGTTTTCAGCAGCTCCTCTGCCGTAAATGAGGCCGGCTGCATGTCATCCCGAGTGAAACCCTCTGCAAGAGGATACCGGTCGAGATCAGGAGTCCAGATATGCGAATGAGCATCAATGAGCGGTTCCGTCTTCAGATCCAGCGGACCAACCTGGCCTCGAGGTCGCACTCGGGCGGTGGTCTGAGCGGTGTTTCGTTCCTGCACAGCTCCGTCTGCTCGTTCCGATCCGCCCGAGATCGCCAGCCCGGCCAGACCAGCCATTGCCCCCCCCAGCAAGTCACGTCGCGAGATCGAAGACATGGGGTTCAACACAGTCTGGCGCGATACCTCGGACCTTTGGCCGTTGGTTGGGAGTGCCATCGTTTCTGCTCCTCGAATTGATTCCGCCTCGATCGGAATTCGATCGGACGGATTGGAGGGCTATGGCAGCACTCCGATTGTCCGATGTCAAGGAGGGGCGCTCATTTCCAACGAGCGATGGCCGGCTCCATGACGTATCATCGGCTCCGAACCCTGGGCAGCGTTGCGCTTCAGGATCGACATTGACCATCCTGGTCAAGCACAACGCGGGTCATCTGTCCCCCTCAAATCTCCCGAGGAATTGAGAATCGTCATGCGTCGAAGTCTCTCGAACGATCGATCCGACTCGGTCCAGGAAAAGGTCCGCCTCCTTCAAGACGCTTACCAGAAGGGGCGGCTCGACCTGGCCTCATCGCTGGCAGAATCCATCCGGGATACCCTTCGATTCGATCGCCAGGTGACGCCAGATCCGGAAGAACCGGATCTGGATGCCGAGCAGTTCGTGGCTGTTTCTGAACTGCCGAAGCCCTGGGCCGACTGGGGGAACGGCTGGAGGTTCGTGCAGGCCCTTTCGTTGTTCGAGACCATCGGCCAGGCCCGCACCAACGAGCCGATTGAGATTCGGCTCCGTCTTCGAGCCGATCAGGTCACCGACCCAGACCGGGAACTCCGGGTCGCTCGGTTCGACGCCGAACGCAGCACCATCCATGAAGTGCCCTCGCAGGTGTCCGGGGTCACGCGCACCGAGAAGCACTGGCGGTGCCGGTTGGCCTTCCTCGCAGACGTTCCGCAACACGACCGGGCCATCGTTCTCGTCTTCACCGGGAATCCGAACGCCGAGCGCCCCGATTACATCACGGACCTGAAGGTCAAGGGTGAGGGGTACGGTCTGGAAATCAGTAATCACCACTATGTTGCTCAACTCTCCAGCCAGGTCGGACAGCTCGAGCGCCTCATCTCACGTCGAGAGCATGGGCTGGAACTCTACGCCGGAGGAAAAGGGCATGGTGAACCTCCGGGAATCGACTGGGCCCATGATTACGTCGATCATGGCTCATTCCAGAAACTTCGGGTGCGGAACTGGGCAGAGTGTCCCGATTACGAGGTCGAGCGTGGTCCCATCTTCGTTCGGGTCCGCCGCTGGGGATTTCCCCATAGCCCCATCCATCCACTGTTCACTCCGAGCCGCATGCACATCGATCAAACCTACACCTTCCATTCCGGGCTTCCCTACTTTTTCAAGGAAGGGACCATGGAAGCCATCAAGGATCTCCGAATCGAAGCGATGCGCGATGATGAATGGGTCTTCTCCGGCTATTCCTACACGAACCTGATCTGGTTCGATGCCTCGGGCAAGCTGCACGACGGGCCCGTTCCCCCCGAAGCCGCCAACCAACTCTGGGGCGTTGGGTTTTATCACAACCAGAGCCACGATGCCTTCCTTGCCTTCTGGCTGGATCATCGAGTCGAGGGGCATGATCGCATCGACCATTCCGGCTCTCCAACACTCGATTACGCAGGGCACGGCCAACTCTGGAGCCGATACCCGGCGCAGAAGACCGTGCTGAAGGCCGGAACCGTCTTTCATCAACGCAACGCCTATCACCTGTTCCCCTTTTCAGGGGAAGACGATGCGCGATCTCTGGAAGCGATGCGACAACGGCTCCTCAATCCGATCGCATGCCGCGCCGATGAGCTTCCCCAGAGTGATCGTCCTCAAGCGATGGGTTCGCTCGCCCGGGTTGGAGAAACCGAGGAATTCGGCGATCAAAAACGAAGCATCTGGGCAGCCCTTCATCGGGTGAAAGACGAGCAACTCTATACCGCCGACGCGAGTATTGTCGATCTCGGCTACATCTACGATGTCCGAGTTCGCGCCGGTGTCGCCCACGTGATCGTGACCATGCCTCATCGTGGGCGTCCCGTTCACGAGTTCCTGGTCTCACAAGGTGGTGGCCGCGTGAGCGAAGGAATTCGTGAACATGTTCGCAGAGTCGAGGGAATCCAGGATGTGGTCGTTGACCTCACCTGGAACCCTCCCTGGACGGTCGCTCGACTGTCCGATCAGGGGCGCGCGGCCATGGGACTGAACCTCTCCTGATCTGCCATCACGACCAATCAACCTCGGGGAAGGTAGTGAATTCCCCTCCCCGAGGCTTCGCGGCTCGTTGAGCGTCGCGACCACTCATGAGCCCGGATCACGGATACTGATACGGCGCGTCGAGTCCCATCGGGATGCCGAGCATCCAGTACAGCACGAGAAAAATCGTCCAGACCACGAGGAAGACCACCGAGTACGGCAGCATCAATGAGACGAGCGTGCCGATCCCCGTCCCTCTGACATAGCGCTGGCAGTAAACCACCACAAGAGGGAAATAGGGCATCAACGGGGTGATGATGTTCGTGGTCGAATCTCCCACGCGGTAGGCCGCCTGAGTCAGTTCGGGAGAGATTCCCAGTTGCATGAGCATCGGCACGAAGATCGGCGACAGCAACGCCCACTTCGCGGATGCCGAACCGACCAGCAGGTTCACCGCTCCGGTCAACAGGATGATGCCGACGATCGTCACCTGGGGCGGAAGTTTGAGCGCCCGCAGTCCATCGGCCCCCTTCAGGGCCATGAGTGCACCAATGTTCGAATCGTTGAATGCCTTGATGAACAGCGAAGCGAAAAAGGCGAGGACGATATAGTAGCCCATCGCCGCCATCGACTTGCTCATTCCCTTGATGATGTCTCGGTGGTTCTCGACCGTGCCGGCCGCATAGCCGTAAACGACGCCGGGAACCAGGAAGAGGAGGAAGATCAAGGGTACGATCGATTGCATCAACCGCGCCTTGGCGTCGGTCAGGCCCCCTTCGGGCGACCGCAAGGGAGAGTCAGCCGGGAAGCTGAGCACACCGAGCACCACGAGACTCCCAACCATCGCCACTAGGGCGGCCACCAGCCCTCGCCACTCGCGCGGGCCGAGCGATTCCATCGGCTGAAGGTCGGAAAGATCGCCATCGATCTTGGTCATCGCCAGGCGAGGCTCGATCACCCGATCCGTGAGAAACCAGCCGAGCACGATGATCAGGGCGGAGGAAGCGGCCGTGAAGTACCAGTTGCAGAGCGGGTTGACCAGACGATCAGCGTCGATCACCTGCGCTCCGGCCTGGGTGAGCCCCTGGAGCAACGGGTCGATGCCGGAGGGGATGAAATTCGCGCTGAACCCTCCCGACACTCCGGCAAAGGCCGCCGCGATTCCGGCCAGCGGATGCCGTCCGGCCGCGTGAAAAATCACCCCGCCCAGCGGAATCACCAGCACGTACCCGGCATCGGCCGCCGTGTGGCTCACGATCGCCACCAGGATGAGCATGGGGGTCAGCAGCGACCGCGACGTGATCCCGAGCAGAGCCTTCAACCCGGCATTGATGAAGCCGGTGTGTTCGGCCACTCCCACGCCCAGCAAGGCCACCAGCACCACTCCCAGCGGGTGGAAGCCGACGAAGGTAGCCACCATGTTCGCCAGAAAGTCGGCCAGGCTGTCGCCGGTCAACTGGTTCTGGATCCGAATCGGTTCCTGGGTGACCGGGTGAATCTCGGTGAACTCAATCGGGGAAAGGGCTGCCGACGCTCCCCAGACAATCAGCATCAGGATAAGGAAAAGGACCGCCGGGTCGGGCAGCATGTTGCCGAGCCGTTCGATCAGATTCAGGGCGCGGTCGATCGCGGTTGGTCGGTGCTCGGGACTGGTTCCCGTGACCTGCGGGGGCGGGTCGGTGGCCTCGGGGGGCATCCGCGGCTGCTCGGAATCGTCGTTCATCAGTTGCGTTACTCACCGATCAGGCCAGATCGGATCGAGTCGGCACACCGCCGAGCCTTCTTCGCCTCGACCCGTCCCGATTCTGACACGGTCGCCCGGCCACGCAAGGGGGAGCCTGGCGGAATTGGTACGGATCGATGGCGTCGGATCACGATCGACAGGGAATCGACGGCGATTCCAGACCCCCTCAGACGACCGCGTACCAGAGTGTAGCCAGCACGTGACAGGCTGATCCCGCCATCACGAACACATGCCAGACCAGATGATGAAACTTCATCCGATGCGAGGCATAAAATCCAACGCCGATGGTGTACGCCATTCCCCCGGCCACCAGCAGGGCCAGCCCCCTCGGGTCCATCCGTTCCGTGACCGGTCCCACCACCAGAAGAATCAACCAGCCCATCACCAGGTAGAGCTTGGTTCCCTGATACGGCCGAATGGTACCGGCCGCGATGGTCCGGACGATTCCATAGATGGCAAGGCTCCAGACCGTTGCGAGCAACACCCAGCCCCAGGTCCCTCGGAGCACACCGAGCGCGAAGGGAGTATACGTTCCCGCAATCAGCAGGAAAATGGCCGCCCGGTCCACGACCTCGATCGTTCGCTTTGTTTGTCCTTCTGGAAGCGCATGATGAAGGGCCGACGAGAGATAGACCACCACCATCGTGGTCCCGAAGATGGCCGCGGCCACGGCGGCGGTTGTCCCCCCGACATTCAAAGCGCCGTCGATCAGCAACGGAAACACCAGGATTGCCGCCACGAACCCGAGCCCGTGACTCACCGCATTGGCGAGTTCCTCGGCCTTCGTCCAGGGTCTCCACTCCGGTTCCTTGCGATCATTCATCCAGTTGAGCCCAGCGATTCGCGGACAATCGATCTCGTGGAGGCGGGAGTCTTCCAGTTTCATCGGTTCGTTCCCCCTGCACTCTCAAAATGATAGGACCGGATGCCCACGCTCGATCGCTCTTGTAAGATGGAAAACCCTGGGCGATTACGCAGATCAGGCCGCTCCTCGCTGTGCTCGTTCGGCCCCCTTTGAGATCGGCTCCTGAGGATTTCTTCAATGAATCGGAATACCGCCCTGTTCGAAATCCCTCGCGGACCGAGGCGCATGGTGGTCGGACTGGCCATCGCAACCCTGGCGGTGGCTCCGGTTTGGGCTCAGGAGAAGGACGACCCTCATCAACGCATTTCCGAAATTCAGGATCGGATTGACGACCTGACCAGGCAACTCGAAGTCTTGAAGCAGGAGGAGGCGGAACAGGCATTGGCTGGGCCGCCGGCTCTCCCGGTCGATCCGACCTGGATTGGCAACCTACAATGGCGAGCGATCGGTCCTGCCAACATGGGAGGGCGGATCGTGGCCCTAGCAGTCGTCGCAACGGACCCCAGCACATTCTATGTTGGCACAGCCTCCGGGGGGTTACTCAAGACGACGAACAACGGCATTTCCTTCACTCACCTGTTCGACCGAGAAACCACGGTTTCGATTGGAGACGTCACGGTGGCCCCGTCGGACCCGAACATCGTCTGGGTCGGCACGGGAGAACAGAACCCGAGAAACTCCGTCTCATACGGCGATGGTGTCTACAAATCCACCGATGGCGGCAAGTCCTGGACCAACATGGGGCTGACCGAGTCGTTTCAGATTGGCCGCATTCTGATCCATCCCGAGAATCCAGAGGTCGTTTACGTCGGTGCGCTGGGTCGACTCTACGGCCCGAACGAGCAGCGAGGGCTGTTCAAAACCACCAATGGCGGCGAAACCTGGGAGAAGGTTCTCGAACTCGACGAAAACACCGGGATCATCGACGCGGTCATGCATCCGAAAGAGCCCGACACGTTGCTCGTCGCCGCCTATGAGCGTCGGCGCGACGAATTCGACGTGGGCGACCCCGCCGTCAAGTTTGGTGAGAAGGCCGGAATCTACAAGACCACCGACGGCGGTCAATCGTTCTCCCGAATCACGGAAGGGTTGCCGACCTGCAAGCTTGGTCGCATCGGCCTGACCTATTTCCGGTCGAATCCGGACATCGTCTTCGCCATTGTCGAATCGGAGCGCATTGGAGAAGGCCCCAAACTCCCGGAAGGGAAACAGCCCGCCCTGATGGGCATCCAGGGCGAGGATTCCGAGGTCGGCGCGGGGCTAACGGCAATTCGTCCGGACGGACCTGCCGCAAGGGCTGGACTTGAACCCGGAGACGTCATCACCGCGATCGACGGATCCAACGTTGAGACGTACCAGGATCTGATCGACATTCTCCGATCGAAGCATGCAGGCGAGACGGTCACGATCAACGCTCGTCGTGGAGACGAGGGCAAGACCTTCATGGTGACGTTTGACGCTCGGCGAACTCAGGAGGGACCAAGACTCCCATTCGCCGCGTCCCTCGGCGGGCAACTGGAAAACAAGCAGGATGAACAGGGAGCGGAAGGCTTCGAGACCGGCGGTGTCTTCAAATCGACCGACGGCGGCGACACCTGGACCCGGATCAACAGCCTGAATCCCCGGCCGATGTACTTCAGCAAGATTCGCGTCGACCCCTCGGATGAGCAACGCATCTACGTTCTGGGGGTTGCTCTGCACCGTTCCGAGGACGGCGGCAAGACCTTCACCGCCGACGGTGCCCAGGGCGTCCATGCCGACCACCACGCCATGTGGATCGACCCCCGCGATGGTCGCCACATCATCCTCGGCAACGACGGCGGCACCTATGTCACCTACGATCGCTGCGAGCAATGGGACCACCTGAACCACCTGGCGCTCGGGCAATTCTACCACGTTGCGATCGACCCTCGACGCCTCTATTCCGCCTATGGCGGCCTCCAGGACAACGGCACCTGGGGAGGTCCGGTCGCCACCCGCAACGGTCAGGGCCCGACCAACGAGGATTGGATTCGCGTGGGCGGTGGCGACGGATTCCGCTGCCGGGTCGATCCCGACGACCCCGACCTGATCTACTACACCAGCCAGTACGGAGCCTTGCAGCGCGTGAATCTCCGCACCGGCGAGCGTGGGAGCATTCGCCCTCCTCGTTCCGAAGGGGGCCGATATCGCTGGAACTGGAACACTCCCTTCATCCTCTCGAACCAGAATCCCAGGATCTACTACGCCGCAGGCAATTATGTGTTCAAGTCGCTCGACCGTGGGAATGACCTTCGGATCATCTCTCCCGAGATCACCCGAACCGATCGAGGCAGCGCCACGGCCTTGGGAGAGTCTCCCGTCGATGGAGAGGTTCTTTACGTCGGGACCGACGACGGAAAGCTCTGGGTCACCCGCAATGGTGGTGGGGATTGGACCGATGTCACCGAGGCTCTTGGTTTGCCTGGTCCGAGGGGCATCAGCACGATCGAACCTTCCCGGTTCGAGGCCGGCCGTTGCTATGTCGCCGTCGATGGCCACCGCAATGACGATGATAACCCCTATCTCTTCGTCACCGAGGATTACGGCCAGACCTGGGAACCAATCACCGGCAACCTTCGTCGCGGTTCGACCCGATGCCTTCGGGAAGATGTCAAGAACCCCGCCCTGCTCTACTGCGGCACCGAGTTCGCCCTCTGGTTCTCGGTCGATCGAGGGGAGTCGTGGCAGTCGCTCAACAGCAACCTGCCGACGGTGGCGATCCATGAGATCGCCGTTCATCCCACCGCCGGGGAGATCGTGGCCGCCACGCATGGCCGAAGTCTCTGGGTGCTCGACGTGACCCCACTCCGAGAGCTGACCGAGGAAGTCCGGAACGCGAAGGCCCATCTCTATCAGCCCCTTCCTGCGGTCCGATGGAAGCGGGAGCCAATCCGAGGGGGGACCAATCGGAAGTTCTATGGCGAGAACCCGACGACCGGCGGCGTGCTGTATTACTCCTTAACCGAGGAGGCCAAGCAGATCGCCTTGACGGTCGTCGACGCCGCGGGCCAGACCGTGCAACCCCTCAACGCGACGCGCCAGCCGGGCCTGCACCGGGTTGTCTGGGACCTGACCCGAAGGCCGGAAGGAGGGAGGAGATTCACCGCCGGTCGGGGGAGCCGGGGAACTCCCGTGCCGCCCGGTACTTATGGGATCATCCTTGAGGTCGATGGTGAGCCCTTCCGGCAGACGATCCGCGTGGATCAGGATCCGGCCTTGCCCAACTCGGAAACCATCGTTGCCGATGCCGACTGGCAACCGATCAACGTGGAGGAAGAACCGAAAGGGGCTCGCAACGAGCGGGTCGACTTCGACTGATCGCCCCGCCGAATCGGCCGAGCCTTCCCGGACGTCTCAGACCCAGGGCGTCTCGGGAGCCGGTCGATTATCGGGTAGTTGGTTGATTTCTCGGGACAGTGGGGGCCAAGATGGCGCTCGACTTTCCCTGAGGGGGAGTCTCGACTCCGCCCGCGTCGATCGACACCCGAGACGTTTGAACCTAAGAGGGGTCTTCTCATGACGCAGACGATGCGCACCGCCTTGGCGGCCCTGGCTGCCGGGGCCCTGGTGGCCACATCCGCAAACGCCCAGACCTTGACCGCCGGGATGGACCGGGGAACACCGGATCTGAAGTCGGCTGGAGCCTTGGCCTTCGGGCCTGATGGGGTCCTGTTCGTCGGCGACTCCACCGGCGCGGCCGTTTTTGCCATTGCCACGGGCGACACCGAATGCGCCTGCCGAGGAACAATCCAGGCCGCCAAGATCAACGAGCGGATTGCCGCCGAACTTGGCACGGAGAGCCGAGAGATCCTCATCAACGACCTGGCCGTCAATCCGGCCACGGGGAACGCCTTCCTGTCGGTGTCGCGAGGCCGGGGACCGGAGGCCGAGCCGGCCATCGTTCGCGTCGAGCCATCGGGGCTAGTCGAAGTGCTTGACCTCTCCGACGTGGCCTTCGCCAAGGCCATGCTGCCGAACGCTCCCGATCCGAACGCCGAGGAACGCGGCCGGAGCCTTCGCAGCCAGTCGATCACCGACCTGGTCTTCGTCGATGGTCGCCTGTTCGTCGCCGGGCTGTCGAACGAGGAGTTCTCCTCTCGCCTGATGGCGATTCCCGTCCCCTTCCAGGCCGATGCCGAGTCGGCCAGCCTGGAGATCTACCACGGTGCACACGGGCGATTCGAAACGCGGTCGCCGATTCGGACCTTCATCACCACGCAGCTTCAAGGTGAGCCGTACCTGATGGCCGCCTACACCTGCACCCCGCTGGTGAAGATCCCGATGGACGAGCTGCAGGCCGGTGCCCATGTGAAGGGGACCACCATCGCCGAGCTGGGCAACCGCAACACCCCGCTCGACATGGTCGCCTACCAGAAGGACGGGCGCGACCTGCTTCTGATCGCCAACTCGGCCCGAGGCGTCATGAAACTCGACGCCGGCCCGGCCCTGTCGATCGAGGGGATCACCACCCGGATTGAGGACACCGCAGGGCTCGATTATGAGACCCTCGGCCACCTCAACGGTGTGGTCCAGCTCGACCGGCTCAACGACACGCACGCCCTGATCCTTGTCCAGGATGATAGCGGCGCCCAGGACCTGCAGTCGATCGAGCTCCCCTGATTTCAAGGGCCATTCGCTCGCGATCGCCGAGGCTCGGGATTTCCCGAGCCTCGGGCCGTCGTGTGCAGCCAGATGGATCAGGACTCCCCTGCCCTTCACGATTCCGGGATGAGAACCATCATGACCTGCTGGCTCCCCTTGCTCTTGGGCGTCGCCGGGCTTCTGGGCTCGGCCGGGAACGAAGGGCCGTCGATCCGGCTGGCGGAGGATGGAGCGTTCGAGGTCGTCGGCCTCGATGCGTCCACGATGGAACTCCTGAAGGAGGAAGGGCTTCGGCCCAAAACGCTGTTCACGGTCGCGGTCCTCGGAGCAGATGTGCCCATGCTCGGCCGCCTGCGGATGGACTCGGATCGCCTCCGGTTCGAACCTCGATACGCCATCCGACCCGGAACGACCTACCGAGCGACCTTTCGGCCTGGCTTGCTCCCTGGCGCCGACCCGGATGTGAGGCCGATCGAAGCCGATCTGGCCCTCCCAGACCCTGCCGACTCCGCCGAACCGACCCGCATTCTTGCGGTCTATCCCTCTGGGGATCAGCTTCCGGAAAACCTGCTTCGCGTCTACGTTCACTTCTCCGCTCCCATGAGTCGAGGAGAGGTGTACCGTCACCTCCAGTTGCTGGGGCCTGACGGTGATCCGGTCCCGTCCCCGTTCCTTGAGTTGGATGAGGAACTGTGGGACCCGTCGGGGACTCGTCTGACCTTGCTGATTGATCCGGGTCGGATCAAGCAAGGGCTTGTTCCTCGGGAGGAGCTTGGCCCGGTCCTGGAGGCGGGGCAACGCTACACGCTCCAGATCGGGGCGGAATGGCCGGATTCTGCCGGTCGTTCTCTGGCGGAGCCCTTTCGCAAAGTCTTTGAGACACTGCCCGCCGATGAGGTTCCACCCGACCCCTCGGATTGGCAACTCGCTACACCAATGGCCGGAAGCCGAGAACCACTCCGGGTTCAGTTGCCCGAACCGCTCGATCATGCCCTGATGGGTCGATTAGTTTTCGTCTCCGATGAGCAAGGGCGTCTTCTGTCTGGCCAGTCCGAGGTGACGGACCACGAGACGCGATGGTCGTTCACTCCCGATGCGCCCTGGCGACCCGGCCGATATCTCCTGGTTGCCGATACCGACCTGGAAGACCTCGCCGGAAATGGCATTGGTCGGCCGTTCGAGGTCGACGTATTCGAACGGATCGAGCCCCGCGTGGATGTGCGGACTGTGTCCGTTCCCTTCCAGGTTGCTCCTTGAGGCTCGACGATCCGAGATCGGATCGCCCCTCCTGATGCTTCCACCAAATTCTCAAAGAGCGTTTCTGGGCGATCGCTCGCCTGGTAAGCGGTTTGGTTCTGTGCCAGATCGGATCGGGAGCGCTTCTTGGATCGCTCCTTGTGGAAGTAGGGTGGCTGACCTAACACTTAATTTCAAAGGAGCTTGCGCTCATTCGGTGGTCGATGTGATCGCCTCGAATTGGGTTCGTTCCGTTCCGGGCGCTCCGTGACGTGCGCTGGAGCGAAACGGTGGGGAGACCGAACGAGGGTCGAGGACCGACACGGAGAAGACGGGCCCTCGGGTGCGCGACGGTGCGCCCGGCGGTGCGCTGTCAGTGCGCGGATCGGATGACAGAGGATGATGGGTGTAAATTATTGGAGTAAAGCAGGTTAGGACGCGGTCTTTAGCAATCGGAGGGACGTTCAATCGGTTCGTTTCGTTGTGGGATGCGATTGAGGTTGTGTGTCGAGGAGGCCGAAATCGTCGAGCGTGTTCATCCCAGACTGCATCGTCCGTTGAGGCGAGATTTGGGTTTGTCTGGTTGCGCACGACGGGAGTCAACAGCACGTTTGTCCCTGGATCGAGAAGTGAGGCAGGGATGGCCAATCATCCTGGGAGTCAGGGCAGCATGAGAGGGAATCAGGGCCAGGAACGATGAGCCATCATGGCGGGCACGCCGTCCGGGAGAACGGAACGCCTTCTCCCAAAGTATCAGGGAATGAGGGCTGAAAATTCATGTTTTCAGGGGAACCGATTGAATTCTTGTCCCGACTGCTCCCGGTTTGTGAACGAGACCAGGGCTTGAATCGGGAGATAACCTGCTGAGGCGCGCAGGCCGTGAGGAATTCCGGTTGCGAGTGGTTCGATCCGCGTGGCGAAATCGACCCCAGCCCCGATGCTGTTCGAACATCGAGGCGAAGCGCATGCGCGGGTGGTCTGAGCGGAGGGAGGGGTAAACGGGCAGGACCCGGCAGACCTCCGAGGGTTGAGATCGGAGGTCGGCCGGGTCCTTGATGGGTTCGGAGCAACGCTGGGGCGCGGGACGATCAGACGTAGACGCCCTGATCGTTGATGCTGACCTCGACGCCTTGCTCGGCGAGGTAGCCGAGGCATCGGCGGGGGAGGCGGCAATCGAGGGTCACACGGTCGCCGTCGGAGTAGGTCCGGTTGCGGATCAAGGCGTGTTGTGCCAGATACGCGAGCACGCGGCCATCGCCGACGGTGGTTTCGATCCGGGCGTCGAGGGCGTTTTCGTTGAGGGCCTCGCGGACGGCCTGTTCCAGGCGGTCGAGTCCGTCGCCCGAGGCGGCGCTGACGATGATCGACTCGTCGTGATGGGCTCGAAGCACATCAAGGAAGGAGCGATCGGGGACACGATCGGCCTTGTTCAGCACAAGGATTGTGGGATGGTCTCGCAGGCCGATTTCCTCAAGCACGGCGTTGACCGCATGGATCTGGGTCTCGGCCTCGGGGCTGGAGGCATCGACGACGTGCAGCAGGAGATCCGCCTGGCGGGCCTCCTCCAGCGTGGCCTTGAACGAGGCGACGAGGGAGTGCGGCAGGTCTCGAATGAACCCGACGGTATCGGAAAGCAAGACCTGGCCCCCTCCGGAGAAGTTCCAGCGGCGGGTCCGGGTGTCGAGCGTGGCGAACAGCTTGTCCTCGACCAGCACGCCGGCGCCGGTCAGAGCGTTCATCAGGGTGCTCTTCCCGGCGTTGGTGTAGCCGACGAGCGAAACCGTGGGCACGGCGTCTCGGGCAGCGACTTCACGTTCCTTGCGGGCCTGGATCTTCGAGAGCTTGGCTTTCAGATCCTGGATGCGTCCTTCGACGAGCCGGCGGTCGGTTTCGAGCTGCTTTTCACCCGGACCTCGGACACCGATCCCCCCCTTGTAACGGGAGAGGTGGGTCCACATCCGCTTCAGCCGCGGCAACGAGTATTCGAGCTGGGCCAGCTCGACCTGCAAGCGCGACTCGTTGGTGCGGGCGTGGGTGGCGAAGATGTCGAGAATGACCTCGGTGCGGTCGATGACCTTCACCCCGAGTGCCTTCTCCAGGTTGCGACCCTGGGCGGGTCCGATGTCGTGGTCGATGACCACGAGGTCGGCCTCCTGGGATTCGCAAAGCTCCTTGAGTGCATCGACCTTGCCGGAACCGATGACGGTGGCAATGTCGATCTGTTGCCGCTTCTGGAGGAGGGAACCGACGACGACCAGGCCCGCCGTCTGAGCCAGACCTCGAATCTCGTCGAGAGGGTCCTCGGGGTTATACTGCCCGTCGGGCAGCAGGACGCCGACAAGGATGGCCCGTTCGCGGAGATCCTTCCGATCGGTGCTCTTCAGTTCAGTCAAGGCGGCTATAACCCTCGATGGGGAGTGGAAAGGATTTGGTGCGACGAGAAACCCTCGCCTCACTCCTGGGGAGCCTCAAAGCTCTCCCGTGACGCTGCAACCCCGCGCCGATTCTAGGTCGGCGGGTGTCGTGCCGTCAACGAAGCATGATCGCCCCGCATCGGGATAGACACAATGGGTCTTCTCCAAGTTCGTCCGCCGGCAAAGAAATGTTCAGTCAATTCACCTCCGGAGCACGCTGCATGAGGAGGACGCTAATGGCTCACCCGCAAGCGAATCAGGTCGAGTTCGACGATCGAGAGGAAGGGGTCGAGGATGAGGCAAAGACCCGGCGCGGTTGAATCAGACCGGACGTCGGATCGGCCTTGGCAAGGGCGAGCAAGCTGCCGTCGGGGGCGAGTAACGCGACCTCTTCTCCGACACTCGGCGCGGTGAGGTCGAAGGCAGTCGCCTCGATCGCCTGCCCCCGGCCAATGGCGGCGGCCTGCTCGGCATTCAGGAGCAGGTGAGGACGATCGGTCACGGCATCGAGGGGGGAACGAAGTCGCCCGACGATTGCCTCGAACGTGAGGAATTCGGGATCAGCAGAGATCGCGTCGTCTTCGAGAAACGGGCCGATCCGGGTCCGGCGGAGGGTGGCGATCAGGCCGCCGCAGCCAAGGGCGTCTCCCACATCGCGGGCAATCGACCGGATGTAGGTCCCCGCGCCACAATCGACCGAAATCTCCAGGTGGGGCCATTCGTAGCGGAGCAAGGAAATCTGATCGATCCGCACGGGGCGAGGGGCGAGTTCGACCGATTTCCCCTCCCGAGCGAGGTCATAGGCACGCTTCCCATCGACCCGAAGCGCCGAGTAGGCGGGAGGGAGCTGGTCGATGGTGCCGACCTGGGAGGCGAGTGCGTCACGGACCTGAGCTTCAGAAGGAATGGGGGGATCGAGGACGGGGGTGATGGTGCCGTCGGCGTCGAGGGTGTCGCTGGTCGCCCCGAGGAGAATGGTGGCGAGGTAGGTTTTGGGCTGACGTTGGACCTGTTCGATTAACCGGGTGGCCGAACCGATCGCAACGACCAGAACCCCCGAGGCCAGGGGGTCGAGCGTGCCGGCGTGGCCGACCTTCGGTTTCGGTTTCCGAAAGGCGCGGACGACCCGGTTGACCACGTCGCGCGAGGTCAGGCCGATGGGTTTATCGACATTCAGGAATCCAGACAACGGCACGGCGGAGGGGGGCACGGAGGACTCCAGCAAGGGGCGGATCAGAAACGCGTCGAAACCCATCGGACAGGCCAAGGGGAGGCCGATGGATCATCATGTAACGGTTTGGGTGTTTGTGCTGGTGAGCGTTTAGGGATGAGCGACCTTAAGTGTCACGGGGAGGGAGATCGAGGCAGGAGCCAGGCACGAGCGGTCGTCGCAAGCCTGGTAGCGGATCGAAAGGGTGAGGTCGAGGGAATCGGCCTCGGTGGCGTCGGGGATCGAGAGGCGGACGACGGCCGTGATCGAGCCGGAGTAGACGGAGATGGGGGCGTCCTGCCCCGCAAGGGTGAGGGGTTCGCCGGGGGGGTAAGAGACGTCGAGCAGACGAACCGGGGAGTCGTCTGGGAGCGTGATAAGGGTGGGAACAAGGTTCGGGGCGCCGGCGGGGTTGGCGTTCAGGTGGTACTTCTCGTCGATCGTCAGGGTGACTCGGATTTCAAACGGTTTGCCAGGCTGGATGGGTTCCTCAGGCTTGGACACGGTGGGAGAGACGACCCTGAGCCGGTTGGTCGTCGGTGAGGGGGCCTCGGTCGGGAGCCGGAGGCGGCCGGGTGTAAACGGAGCGTTGGCGGCCGGGGCGGGAGCGGCGTTGTCCAGATCGAGCAGTTCCTCGACGGCGACGAGCAAGAGCGGAGCCGATGCCGGGGACCGTCCCATCGACGGGGCGAAGGCGTCCAGGGCGTCTCGGGCGGTGTCTCGGTAGATCGGGTCGCCGGTGAGGCGGTGGAGAGCGAGCAGGCTGAGGATCGCCACGGCATTCGGACCGGGAAGCGCGCCGTCGTACGGGTCCTTGACCCGGGCGACGAGGCTTTCGTGATCGTCGGCCGTGAAGAAGAAACCGCCGCGCTGGGGATCGGCGAAGGAGGCAATCATCCGGTCGGCCAGTTCGCGGGCCTGGGCGAGCCGTTCGGGGTCATCGGAAGCCGCATGCAGGCGCAGGAGTCCGTGGATGAGAAACGCATAATCTTCGAGATAGGCCGGCAAGCGGCTGGAGCCGCTTCGAAAGGATCGGAGCAAGTTGCCGTCGTCGTCTCGGAGGGAATCGAGCAGGAAGTCAGCGGCGCGGTTGGCGATGTCGAGGTATCGAGGTTCATCGAGCACCCGGGCCCCGTCGGCAAAGGCGGCGAGCATCAGGCCGTTCCAGGCGGTCAGCGCGGTGTCGTCGAGGAAGGGTGCCTCGCGCTGGTTGCGGGCGTCGAGGAGCCGGGCGCGGAGCGGGGCGAGGGCGTCTTCAACCTGTTCGGGAGCAAGTCCGAGGGCGACGGCGAGATCGCCGGGAGTGTCGGGGTGAAGGAGGACGAAGCGGTCCCCTTCGAAATTGGGTTCACGAGTCAGGCCGTAGGAGCGGGCGAAAAGATCGTAGGCGTCTTCATCATCGCCAAGGGCGGTTTTCACCTCATCAGGTGTCCAGACGTAAAAGGCGCCTTCTTCTCCCTCCGTTTCCGCGTCGAGGGAGGAGGCGAAGCCGCCATCGGGGAGGGTCATGGTGTCGGCGACAAAGTCGAGGGTGGCGCGGGCCTCGTCGGCCCATCGAGGATCATCGGTCAGCTCGAAGGTATCGAGGAGGACGGAGGCGAGCTGGGCGTTGTCGTAGAGCATCTTCTCGAAGTGAGGGACGGTCCAGGAGCGATCGGTGCTGTAGCGGTGGTAGCCGCCGGCGAGGTGGTCGCGGATGCCCCCTCGGCAGATACGGTCGAGCGTTTTTAGGACCATCTCTTTCGGCTCGGGAAGGGAACCGGTCGGGGATTGGCCGCGGCGGGCCTGGTCGAGGAGGAAGACAAGGTTCGACGGCTCGGGGAACTTGGGGCGTTTCGGTTGCTGGGGATCGAAGCCGAATCCGCCGTACTCAGGATCGAAGCGTCGGGAGAGGGCATTGAGCCCCTGGTCGGCGAGGTCCCGAGAGAGCGGAACCTCCTCGATGGCCGGGCCGACATCGGAGAGGCGGCGCACATAGGCGGTGAGTTGGGTGGCGTCTTGCTCGATCTCGTCACGGCGGTTGGTCCAGGCGTCGTGAATGGCCTCAAGCACCTGGGGAAAACTGGGAAGACCATCACGAGGTTGGGGAGGGAAATAGGTGCCGCCGTAGAAGGGGCGTCCGTCGGGCGTGAGGAACATCGAGAGGGGCCAGCCGCCGCTCCCTCCGGTGATGCCGAGCAAGGCGGTCATGTAGATCTGATCGACGTCGGGGCGTTCCTCGCGGTCGACCTTGATGCAAATACAATGCTCATTCATGAGGGCGGCGATGGCCTCGTCTTCGAAGCATTCGCGTTCCATCACGTGGCACCAGTAGCAGGATCGGTAGCCGATCGAGAGGAAGATGGGCTTGTTTTGCTGCCGGGCGGCCTCGAAGGCGTCGGGACCCCAGGGGAACCAGTGCACCGGATTTTCGGCGTGCTGAAGCAGGTAGGGGCTCGACTCATCGGCCAGGCGATTGGTGCCGTCACTTGCCAGGAGGGGGCCGGCAGTGTTCAGCAGGAGCAGGGAGGCTAGCCAGAAGAAGACGGAGCGGGAATCACGACTCCGGGGAGAGAGGGGAATCGGCAGGAGGAGGAAGGACGGTCGCATGGTGGCCTCGCTCGGTGGGATCGCGGGGCGATGGTCCGGCGGAGGGCCGGTCGTCATCGAGAGAGGCCATTGTAATGGGATCGGCAGGAGGATTGAGGGGGGAAGCCGCGGATTCGCGCACGAATCGACGCGCCGGACATGAGGGGCCGGCGCGTCGTTCGGAGGAAGATCGAGATGGATCGATCACTTCGGGGCGTTCGAGTCGGATCGGGCGATCTGGCCCTCGGCGATCCGGACGTGATTATTGCTTCGGACGGCGGCGGTGTCCGGAATCCCTTCCCAGTAGACATGGACATCAAAGTTGGCGATGGCTGGTCCGGGTTTCTGGGCCTTCACAGTCACAATGAAGGTGCGGTCGGCTCCGGGAGCGAGGCGATCGATGGGGTCGAAGCCGTGATGGTAGGGGTTCTCGTCGCTCGTCCTGGCGTTGGGCGGGTCGGTCCCCTCGACGGAGATCCATTCGTTGGTGTAGAAGTCGATGAAGACGTTGGTGGCCTCCTTCGAGCCGATGTTCTTGATCCGGATCTCGAACTCGGTGGTGTCTCCGGCGTCGATCACGGTATCCTTGCGCGTGACGTCGACGATTTTGACGTCGGGGATCCCCATGACCTCGGTCGTTTTCTGGGAGCGTTTGGTATCGCGCCCTTCGCGGAAGCCTTCGCAGTGAGCGGCGGCCTCGACGGTGTAGAGGGCGATGCGGTCGAGCCGGATGGGGACGCGGAATTCTCGGGATTCACCCTTATCGAGCCGGGGGATGCGCCAGTAGATGCTGTGCAGGCGCTTGTCGGGATCCTGTCGGTACTTGGCGTCCTGGGGAACGTCGGGCACACCGCTTTCGGGGGCGAAGAGGGCGACGGCCACATCGGAGGCGTAGCGGGTGCCTTGATTGGTGATGGTCACCGTGTACTCGGCGACGGAGCCGACGGGACGACTCTCGGGGCCAATGACATCGAGAACCAGCTCGGGAACCACGATATTGACCGGCTTGGCACTGACCGGAGTGGCGGGGACGACGTCGGGACTAAGGGCCTCGATCGTACAGTTCTGCATGCCTTTGCTGTCGGCAAGGACCGTGAGGACCACGGGGCCGAAGACCTCTCCGGGGGCAAGATCGCCGATCATCTGCTCGAAGCGAGGAGCGTCGGAGAGCTGGCCGTTGTGGTCGTAGCCCTTCAGGCCGCCGGTGAGGGTGGCGATCAGGTTGACCTGTCGAGCCGGGCCGGTGCCGTTGTTGCGTACGGTGATGCTGAAGTCGATTTCCGACCCCTTGACCTGATCGTCGTTGGGGCCGACGAGGTCGATCTTCAACCTTGGCTCCTGAACGGTCGTGCGCGACTTGGCGGCCATGACCGACATGACTCGGGGGACGAGGTCCATCGGCACGGCCTTCAAGGGCTTGACGGTGAGGTCGATGGACCTGGTGTCGCTGGGGCCGAGAGAGGACCACTTCCAGACCAGCATCCGGCCGTCGTCGGCTTGTTCGTCGGGCTGGGGAGAGGATTCGAGAAATTCGAGGCCGTCGGGCAGCGGGAGGCGAACGACGACATCGAAGGCGTCGTCTCGGCCGTCATTCCGAAGTGTGATGACGGCCTTCATCGGCAGGTTGATGTTCGACGTTTGCGGCATGGCCACGTCGAGGTTCAGGCCGATTTCACGAGGGCCTTCGGAGAAGCGGTCTCCCAGGCTTTGCGACATGGCACCGACGCCGTCTTGAGGCGCGGCGGATGTCCGAATTGAGGGGTCGGCCGGGGGTTCGGTTGAGGAGAACGATGGGGGATCCGTTGGGGATCGTCCGATCAGGGATCCATTGGAGGCAGGGGCCGGGGGGGCTTCGACCTGCATGGGAGCCGGGGAATCGAATACCGGAGCTTCGGCCGGAGCCGGGGGAGCGTCTTGAGGCTCAGGCGTTGCTCCGGCGAAGACCGGGTCGTCGGTCGGAGGCCCGAGGTCGGCCGGAGGGTCGTTGGGCACCTCAAAGACTGGAGCCGAGTCGAGTTCGGGGGATTCAATCGGTTCCGGCGTGGGCATTGCGTCGGCAAACCCAGGCGCAGCGGGGGAGTCCTGCGGAACGCCGGGAGGAGCCGCGAGTTCGCTGAACTCGATTCCCGGAGCGTCCGAAGGGAGTTCAGACCCGAGCGACTGCTGGCCACCGACGAAATCGGTCGATGCCGAGGCCGGCTCGGACTCGAATGACGGGAGTTCCTCAAACTGAACGGTGGCCGGAACGATCGGAGCGTTGAGGCCCGGATTGGGCTCGTCCGGAGGCTCGTGGGAGGGCAGATCCGGAGCAACACCACCCAGGTCGAAAGGCATGGCATCGGCCAGGTCGGGAGGGGCGGGTGGCGTTTCCTGCTCCTGATCGATCGCCATTGCAGGCTGATCGGCCACGGAGGGCGGAAGCAGTTCGCCCATGCCATCGCTCGGAGGAAGGTCGAGCGACCGGGGAGACGCGACGGCGGGGGGCCCGATGTCGGCGGAATCGACGGGGAGTTGAGGAAGCGAGCCCCTGGCAGCGTTCGAGTCGGGCTCGACGACTCGGGGCGGAGTGACCTCGCTTGCGGCGGGAGCGTCACTGTTGGCGATCGCGGCGGGACTCGCCACCCGAGGCGGTTCGAGCCGCGCATCGTCGGCGGCCGACGGCTTCGGGGCCGGAGGCTGGGCGACCTGAGGCGGCTGCTGAGCGGCCTGACCGGAGACGAATTGGACGCCTACGGCCAGCCCCAGCGAGATCACCGCGGCAATTGACATCCGCAGGGGCATGCCTGCGCTCCCCATCCTTGGGAACCGTGCTCGAACGGTCTGTTCACCGTTCTCTGAGCGGGTCGGCCACCACCGGGCCATGGTTTCGCCTCCCACTCCTTGGGAGTCGTCCCGATCCGAGGGCTCCGTCGAATCGACGGACGGGCCGGGACCGAGCGGTCCATGAAGGCCCCGACGTCGGCTCGGTGGACCCGTCCGATCGGGTCCCCCCCGTCACGGCGCGTGTTGCTCCGCGGGTCGGTTGATACCAGATGCCCAGCAGTCAGGAAACCCCAGTTTGAACGAAATCCTCCGCGACAGGGATCGTTCTGATCTCGGCAATTCGAAGGACGATCCCTCGCGGTTGCAGGCAACAGAATTCCCACGCCTCGCCAGGACTTTGGTGGATTCGTTCACGTGATTGAGGGAATTCGATTTCGGAGAAACGCGACCTAAGTCGTTTTCCTGAAAAAGGTTCAGGGTTGGTTAATTGCCGGGATCGTGGGAATGGCACAGCGGGTGCGATCAGACCGTCGCTGCCCAGCGGTCGATCATCACGACGCGGAAGGAACGTCTGGGAACGGTTCTGTGAGGCGTCTGAACGATCGGGGCGGCACGTGGTTGTTGGATTTGATTCGAGACGTGGAGCAACGGATGCCCCGGACACGACCGAGACGGAGCGGTTCGAGGCGGCGGAGCATCCCACGGGAATCAACTCGCAGTTCACCCCATGAATTGAGGTATCTCCGATGCGATTGAATCTGAAGACCCTGAGTCTTTTCGGTGCGCTGGTGGCCGGCGGGCTGGTCATGCTGGGATCACCGACTCCTGCGGCGGCTCAGTTTGGGCCAGGCTTTGGCCACCGCCCAGGATTCGGAATCGGCCCGGGTGGCAGCTTTGGCGGCATCAGCGTGAATGTGGGAATCGGCCGGACCTCCGGCTGCCACCTCGGCTGCAAGTCGCCCTGCGGGCACGTGCGACCGCCTCGCTACTGCCCGCCGCCGGTCCCGCCCGTCTGCGGAGTTCCCGGCTATGGGCCGGGATACGGCTACGGTTACGGCGGTTCGGTGTACCGGGAATTCCGATCGGGGTACGGCGTGCCTGGCCACGTCGGCTTCCCTGGTCGGGGTGGCCACGGCGGGTTCCACGGGCATGGTCGTCACCGCGGGCACGGATGGTGATCGAAGGGAGTCGAATCATCCCCCCCGTCTCATGACTCAAAAGGGTTTGGAACGATCTCCGCGGCCCGAGCGGAGGATCGCCGTCCAGTCCGAGGCAAGGAGGCCTCGGACCACTGACGTGTTCAGGACGAATCCCCCGGACCCTGGGGACCGACTCGGCAAACAGGGGATGACGATGGCGAGTTTCCGCGCTCACGACCCTCCGGTCTGTTCAGGGACGATTCGATTCATCGCCCGATCCGGTGGACTCAAAGCGCCGGACATCGGGATGCATGGTGTAAAGGACCCAGCCGTCCGGTTCCTCGATGAAGATTCCGCTCGATCGGTTGTCGGCAATGATCGGGTTGCCGGCATACTTTTCCCAGTGAATCAGGTCGGTCGATCGAGCCAGACAGGTTGTCCAGTCGCGCCAGGGTCGGTGGGCGTTGGCGTGGTAGATGCCGTAGTAGACGCCGTCGAGTTCGATGATCTGGTTCAGGGCCACGGCCGTCTGATCGTAGGACTCTGGACCGAGCGGGATGACCGGGTCGTCTTGCACATTGGTCCAGACCTGGAGGTCGGTTGACGTGGCAAGCCAGACTCCTCGATCCCCTCGCTCGTAGAAGAGGTGCCAGACCCCCTCCTTGATGAGGACCGTGGGTGTGCCGTACGGCCCTGGAGGGATCGGTTGGCCATTGGTCAGGCGGACGTCGAGCGGCCCCTGGCGCTTCCAGTCGATCCCGTCGGCGGAGGTCAGGAGGTGGGCGACATCATTCTTTCCCTCGGCGAACATGTAATAGCGATCGCCCTGGCGAAGCACGCACATGTCCTCGACCCAGTGATCCGTATGCAGCGGATTCCTCGGATCTCGGGTCCAGACAATGCCATCGGGCGACGTGGCATGGCCGAGGAATCGGGTGGGGGATCGATCCTCGTTATAGCCGGTGTACCAGAGCCGATAGGAACCGTCCGGCTCTCGGCAGATCCAACCTCGTTCCCGGATCTTGGCGTCCCAGGCCGTTCCCCCCTCACCTTCAAAGAGCGGGTTGGCGTCGACCGGCTCCCACTGAACGAGCCATGCCGGAAATCCCTGGTCTTGCCGAGGTTCCTGAGCCGATGCCCCGCCAAGAGGCAACACCAGGACCAGCAATCCCCATCGGATGACGCGACTCATGCTTTTCCTCTCCGGGTGACGCTCGAAACCGCGGGATCATGCGGTGACTGATCGCATGCCCGACACCCTACCCCCCCTGCCCTCCCTCTCGCAACCGGGAGATCCGTTGAGTGAGCGCAGTTCCTGCGACTCCCGAAGCGATCGTCTCTTGAGCCCGCCCCCGAAATGCGGTAAAGTTCTTTTGCTCAGGGGCGGTAGCTCAATTGGGAGAGCGCAGCGTTCGCAATGCTGAGGTTGAGGGTTCGATCCCCTTCCGCTCCACTCTGAGTCACTTGTGAAATGGGGCCATGGTGGACGATGAAGTCCAGTCGGAACTGAGAAGATTGGTCGGTTTCAGCGCGAGTTCGCCCTCGTCAATTGAATCTGATGGTTCAAGGTGGTGACAGCCAGCCGTATTGTAGTGAGGCTGGTTCATCCGACCCGATCAAGGTGTGGATCAACCAGCACTCTGAAGGGGAATCATCGGCCCGTGTGATGATACGGGAGGACGATCGGGGTGGGGTCGTCCTGGGAAAGGGTGATCGAGGAGTTGATGGGGATCGACTCGCCCGGAAAAAGCGAGGAGGTGCCGTCGGGCCAGTGAATCTGGAGTGAGGTGATCGAGTCGGTGGGGCCGATGCCGAAGTGGAGCGAAGAGTCGGAGGCGGCCATGAAACTGCCACC
This sequence comes from Tautonia marina, assembly GCF_009177065.1. NCBI lineage: Bacteria > Pseudomonadati > Planctomycetota > Planctomycetia > Isosphaerales > Isosphaeraceae > Tautonia > Tautonia marina. Next base: position 7,818 of record NZ_WEZF01000005.1, on the reverse strand, counting down.
CCGGCGGACGGTGTTGATCCAGGTTTTGCCTCCGGCTTGAAGCTCGGCGATGGCTCCGACAGCGTCTCGGTTGGGGGGACGACCGACGAGACGAAGGGTGATGGAGTGGCCCAGGCGTTGGCCTTCGTTGATCAACACGCGGAGCGGACCATCGATCGTGGTCATGACCAGGTCGAGGTCGCCGTCGTGGTCGAGGTCGCCGGCCGCGACGCTTCGGCCGGATCGCTGGTCAGCCAGGCTCGGGCCCCAGTCTGAGGTGACGTCTTCGAAGCGCAAGGCTCCCACGTTCCGGAGGAGCATGGGAGGCTGGTCGTAGCGTTCCGTCGGTCCCAGCGGGTAGACGTGGCCGTTGGCCTGGAACAGGTCGGGATGGCCATCGTGGTTAAAGTCGGCGAGAACGATGCCCCATCCGACGTAGAGGATTGTGGTGAGTGCGTCCGAGGATTGACGAGCGATGTCGGAGTACATCCGGCCTTCGTGATTGATGAGGAGCCGGGTCCCTTCCTTGTGAAAGTTGCTGTAGGCGAGGTCGAACCAGCCGTCGCCGTCGAGGTCGGCCAGGTCAATCCCCATGCTCCCCTCGGCCCTCCCCATCTCGCTGAGGGCGAGGCCAACGAGCTGACCCTCCTCGTGGAAGTGGCCGTTCTCGTTGCGGAAGAACTCGTTGGGCTGGGTGTCGTTGGTCACAAAGAGGTCGAGATCACCATCGCGATCGAAGTCTGCGAAGAGAGCTCCCATTCCCTTGCCCTCGGGACTGAGCAGACCGACGGATTCGGTGACGTCTTCGAACGTGCCGTCGCCTCGGTTGCGCCAGAGTACGTCGGGCTCTCCCCGAAGAGACTCGGGACCGGCAAACACCTGGACGGACCTGCCCCGATAACCGACTTGAGGCGGGGGCTCGGCAGCATCGACGGTGACATAGTTCGTGACGTAAAGATCAGGCCATCCGTCACCGTCGTAGTCTCCCCAGGTCGCGGCGACGCCCCAGAACGAGTCGTGGCCGAGGCCCGCCTCTTCAGTCACGTCACGGAAGGTGCCGTCCCCGAGGTTCTGCCAGAGCACATCGGGGCCATGCTGGGCGAGAAAGAGGTCGAGGTCGCCGTCGGCATCGTAGTCAGCAACGGCAACACCCTGGGCCCACCCTCGAGCCTGCAGTCCCGATGACGAGGTGGTGTCGGTCCAGTGCCCGGGCCCGTCGTTTCGGAAGAGCCAGGGACCACCGGCGGACACGACCTCGCCCTCGACGACCTGGCTCCCGGAGGCCACGAAGATATCCAGGTCGCCATCCCCGTCGGCATCAAAAAGGGCAACACCGACCCCGAGCGATTCCAGGATGGACCGCTTTTCTGGGGACCCGCTGATCGTCACCACGTTGAGGCCGAATTCCGGCGCTCGATCGACGAACCACGGCCCGGACGCGGGATGGGAGGGAGGGGGCGGTGGTGCTTCGGACGCGGAACTCGCCAGAGGATCGTGACAGCCAGTCGCGATCAGCAGCACCACCACCAGCACCACCGCCATCGAGATCAGAGCGCGGTGGGGCAGAGGCCAGCCTAGGTCCCTGGAAGCCTGAGACCGCGAGAGGGGTTGGGACCGCATGGGACGCACTCTCGAAGGCAATGCAGGTGAGCGATGAACCGGCCTTCCGGCCGAGGCCGAAGTCAGTCGAGTTTCAGGTCGATGACCTGTCCGTCCTCGCTGACATCAACCTCCATCGCGGTGGTCTGCTCACTCCCATACTTCTCCTGAATGGCCTGTCGATCTTCGGCGGTGAGCCCCTCGACACTCCCCACACTTCCATCCATGCTGGTCGGGTTGAAGACAACATAGACCTTGTGGTGACCGACCTTGGCCCCTTTGTAATCGGCGTTGTACTCGAGTTCGTACTGGCCCTGGGCATCGGTGATTCCCCAGCTTGGCCGTCCCTCGGTCGGCATGTAATTGACGGTGAGGTTCGGGACAGGTTTCCCCCCTCGCGTGACCTGCCCCGTAACGCGAGCGATTTCTGGCGCGTCGGGGTCACCACCGCAGCCCACCATGGCTAACGGAGTAATAACAAGGGCGATCAGAAATGGTACCCGAACGAACTTTCGGTTGTTCATGTTCAGAATCACTCGAATCAAGAAAGGGAACGTGGAGGCCCGCGCCCGACGGCGCTAGGTTCGACCCAGGGTCGCCGGTCCAGGCACGGTTCCGGGATCACGAGAAGCCCTTCGCGCCAAGGTAAGCGCAAAGGGCCCCGGGTATGGGGTTTTCGATCTCAATAGCAACTCGTCAGTACGAGTCTGCCGAAATCACCTCGCTCCCGCTCCGAGTGAACAGGGCGCGATAGGTTTGAAAGTTGACATGTTCTTTGAGGAATGCAACGTGGCCGTCCACAAATGCGACCATGACGCCGCCCGGATGCCGTCCAAAGGCCCCTCGTGAATTCGGGTAGGTCGAGTTTGGTGGGAAGGGGTTGCCGTTGTGCTCGGCGGCGGTGACATATCCCTGCGAGACGTGATGAACCCAGAGGAATTGATTGCTTCCCGCATTCAAAGGAACCCAACTGTGGTTGCCGTTGTGGGCTTTTTCTGTGTAAAGGATCGTGTTGCTCGTTCCATCACGAATCTCGGACATCTTGACGTACATATTCATCGCGCCCATTCCATCGCCGACTGCCCGGCGCTGGGCCTGAGTCCGGGTTCGCTCCGGGCAGCACATCCCGGTTCCGCCGTTGATGGCGTAGTCCTTGAACTGGCTTTCCGGCTGGACTCGGTCGACTGACGGGCAGACGAAGGCGTTGGGCATTGCCCCTGCGGCGGTCGAGTTGGCCAGGCTACCGGCCGGCCCGCGTTCATTACTGGGACCGGCCCAACCCGAGACTTCGGGAACAGTAAAGGCGTAAGCAGGCAGGGCGATATTGATCGCGTTGTAAACATTATTCCCCTCGACAAAGGGGAGAATGGCACCGGCCCAACTGTAGCTTCCCCACGGGCAGCACGTACTGTTCGGATCGTGCCACACGTCTGGTGAGGGGAAGGTGTTCGGGTCGAGCCAGTCCGGGGAGTAACTCCCCGCGGGGAAGGCGCCGTTGGTATCGTGGTAGTTGTGCGAGGCCAGTGCGAGTTGCTTGAGATTATTGGTGCACTGGGCACGTCGGGCCGCCTCACGAGCCGACTGCACGGCCGGCAGGAGCAAGGCGATCAGGACGCCGATGATGGCGATGACCACCAGCAGTTCGATCAGGGTGAAGCCGGACTTTCGAATCGCGGAGTGACGCATCAATTCGGTCTCCTTTGGGGAGCGAGGTTTGCCGTTCGGTCGCTCTCATTCCAAAGCCGACGCAGGTCGGGGTCATTGATCAGGCTCACGCCGGCCCTTCACACTGCGGCAGAGCATTGGCCCGCCCCGGAACGGGGGCTGAACCCTGAATTCGGGATCGATCGGCGCACAATCAGCGCCCATCCAATCCGACGGAAATTCCCGTAAGATTGAACGAATTTTCGATCAAATCCCGAAAAGAAACGTCCAGAGATGTTGATGGAACTCTTGACCCCAAGGCTAATAAACGGGTTTAATTCCCCCGAGTCAAGGAAATTTTCTCAGTGACTCGTTAATCTGGCTTACTTCTATTGTTCGACGATCCCGAAATCGAGAGAGTTTGCGGGAGAATGTTTATGCCTAGAAAGTCTGGACGTGCCATTGGCTTTGTGTGTGTCGTGCTGTTGCTTGTTCCTGTCGTGCTTGGAATGCAGTGGATCATGCGTGAACAGACGGAGCGGCGGCATCTGGCCGAGGCAAAGCGGAATCTGGAGCGGGGCGATGTAGCTCAGGCCCTCGTCCTCCTGAAGCCGCTTGCGGCGAGGGAAGCTGGTCAGGGTGAGGCTGCGTACCTGCTCGGCCTTTGTGAGCAGCTGGAGGGGAATCTTGACGACGCCCTTGCTGCCTGGGAACGGGTCCCACCGGAATCGAGTTCTGCCGGTCTTGCCTTGACCCGGAGGGCGGCCGTTGCACTTGAGCGAGGAGCCTTCGATCACGGTGAGCGATTCCTTCTCGATGCCCTGGATCGGAAAGGGCTTCATGAGGCCGAGGCCCGCGAGATGATGGTTCGACTCCTCCGCTTTCAGGGTAGGCGATCCGAGGCGCGCGAATGGCTTCGTGATGAACTGACCGGGGGAACGGATCCGATCCGGGTTGTCCGGGATCTTTGGCTCCTGGAGGCCGAAGCCGTTCCCGTGGATCGCACCAGAGCGATGTTCGAGGAGGCGCTGCGAACACATCCCGATGATGTTCGTGTTCAACTGGGGTTGGCGAATCTCGCACTGCGCGCTGGGCAGATCGACGAGGCGGGCCACGGTCTTGATGTCTGCCTGCAATCCCGCCCGGACGACCTTCCCACCTGGAGGGCTCGACTCGATTGGGCGATCGTTGCCGGTGACTCGGGCGCGGCGCGACGTGCCCTGGAGTTTCTGCCGCCCGACCGGATTGAACCTGGCGAGTTGCTTGAACTGGACGCGTGGTTCGCGGCTCAGGACGGGGATCGAGACCGTGAACGTGAGGCCCTCCGACGCTTGATCGAGTGGGTTCCCGGCCATCCGGAGGCCCTTGATCGTCTCGCTGAGCTTGCCATTGAAGCCGGGGAAACCGAGGTTGCGGCCGGCCTTCGACGGCGGAAGGCCGAGGTCGACCAACTTCGTGATCAATACGGAAGACGTTTCCATCTCAAGGACCACGAACTGGCTCTGATCGCTCGTGAGATGGCTGGACTGGCCGAGAACCTTGGACGTCGGGATGAGGCGATTGGCTGGTGGTTGGCCGTCATTCGCCGTGAGCCAGGTGCGATCGAGGCCCGCGAGGCCCTTGCCCGGCTCAAGGAATCGGCACGGGTCCTGGCCGAGGAAGGAGTGGCACTTGCCGATCGGCTGGTCGCGACCGATCCGGTATCACACGATCCTCTGAGGGAACGGACGCCCGACACCTCAGTGGTCGACGTGGTCCCGACCTTCGAGGAGGAGGCCAAAGCCGCTGGCCTCGACTTTCAGTTCGTTGCCGATCACTCTCCGGCCCACCACCTGCCGGAAACCATGTCGGGTGGAGTCGGGATGCTTGATTTCGACCGAGATGGTTGGATCGATGTTTTCGTGCCTCAGGGAGGGGACTTCCCCTCCGGAACCGGATCGGGAGATGGTGGTGATCGCCTCTTTCGGAATCGGGGCGACGGGACCTTTGAAGACGTGACAGTGGCGGCCGGCTTTTCCCCGTCGGGCCGCGGATACGGTCATGGGATTGCGGTCGGCGACTTCGACAACGACGGCTTTCCTGATCTGTTCCTGACCCGCTTCGACGCCTACGAACTTTGGCAGAATTGTGGCGACGGCACCTTTGAGGATGTGACCGAATCGACGGGTCTTGATATTCCGGCCGAGTGGCCCACCTCGGCGGCCTGGGCCGATCTGGATGGAGACGGCGACCTCGATCTCTACGTCTGCCACTACGTGCGTTGGGATGAGGAGAATCCTCGCTCCTGCGTGAACGAGGACACCGGACAACCGACCTATTGCGAGCCCTTACTCTTTGAAGCCGTTCCCGATCGCCTTTTTCGGAACGATGGTGATCGATTTGTCGATGTGACGGAGGATGCCGGGATTGTCGGCCGAGATGGTCGCGGTCTTGGGATCGTCGCGGCCGACCTCGACGGCAACCAACTCGTTGACCTTTATGTGGCCAACGATATGACGGGCAATTTTCTGTACCTCAACCGCGGGGGCCTCCGGTTCGAGGAGGTCGGGGAGCTGGCGGGTGTCGCGTCAAACGCCGATGGCGGCTACCAGGCAGGTATGGGGATTGCCTGTGGCGACCTCGACGGTGACGGGAAGCCCGACCTGGCGGTCACGAACTTCTACGGCGAAGGGACGACCTTCTACCGGAATCTGGGTGGTGGCTTCTTCGCCGATGCCTCAACCTCCATCGGAATGGCCCCGAGCCGTTCCCTGCTCGGGTTCGGAGTCGCCTTCCTCGACGCTAATAACGACGGCGCGCTTGACCTGGCCTCCGCGAATGGGATGGTCAACGACTCTCGGCCGCTCTATCCGTACGCCATGCCCACCCAACTGATGCTGGGGAGCCGAGGTGGCCGGCTGACCGATGTGACCGAGCGAGCGGGTTCTCCCTGGACAATCCCCCGAGTGAGCCGAGGGCTCGCTGTCGGTGACCTTGACAATGATGGACGGCTCGACCTGCTGGTGCTTCCTCAGGACGGTCCACTCGCCTTGTTTCGCAACCGGACGGTCGGTGGCCATTTTGTAACCTTCCATCTGGAGGGAACCACCTCGTCTCGCGACGCCATCGGGACTCGGATCGTCGTGACCAATGGCGATCATCGCCTAGTTGCCTGGAGGCACGGAGGTCAGAGTTACCAGTCGGCCCATGACCCCCGGGTCCACTTCGGCCTCGGGAGGAGCGAGGGGGCCGTCTCGGTTGAGGTCACCTGGACATCGGGCCATGTTGATCGTTTCGACGACCTGCCCATCGATGCCGGCTACCTCGTGAGAGAAGGCGAGCCCCGACCCGTTCCCTTGCCCGGCTACGGACCATGAATCGATCTCGTGGTCACCGATCGATCGCTTGCATGGCGCGATCTGGGTAACGATTTCCCTGGGCGGAGCCCATCGGCAGAACGGCATCGAGTCGCTGAAGTTCCTCGGTTGTGAGATGAACCTTGATCGCACCAAGGTTTTCATCGAGGTACTGCGATCGCTTTGTGCCAGGGATGGGGACAAGATCATCCCCTTGCGCAAGCACCCAGGCGATTGCGAGCTGCCCTGGTGTACAACTTTTTGCGGCGGCGAGTTCTTCGATCTTCGCAACGAGATCAAGGTTTTTTTGAAAGTTCTCGCCCTGAAATCGAGGGGCGTTGCGGCGATAATCGTCGGGAGGGAGATCCTCGATGGACCGGTACTGCCCGGTCAGGAAACCCCGGCCGAGTGGGCTATACGCGACGAATCCGATGCCGAGTTCGCGAACCGTCGGCAGGATCGATTCCTCTGGATCACGGGTCCAGAGCGAGTATTCTGTTTGGAGCGCAGTGATCGGATGGACCTGAACCGCACGTCGGATCGTTGCCGGAGCGGCCTCGGAGAGGCCGAGGTAACGGACCTTGCCCTCCTGGACCAGTTCGGCCATCGCGCCGACCGTTTCCTCGATCGGAGTGTTGGGATCGACACGGTGCTGATAGTAGAGGTCGATGACGTCGATCCCAAGTCGCTTCAAACTTGCTTCACAACATTCCCGGACGTATGCGGCGTCTCCTCGGACACCGAGGAACGAACCGTCAGGCCCGCGGACGTTTCCAAATTTCGTCGCCAGCACGACGCGATCACGACGATCCTTGATCGCTCTGCCAACGAGTTGCTCGTTGTGCCCGGAACCATACATATCCGCGGTATCGAGAAAGTTGCCTCCGGAATCGAGGTAACGATGAATGACGCGAATGGATTCGTCATCGTTCCGTTGACTCGGGTGGTAGAACTCGCTCATCCCCATGCAGCCGAGACCGATGGCCGAAACTCGAAGGCCGCTGTTCCCCAAGGATCGCTCAATCATCTTCGCCAAATGCTCCTGCTTGATTGAAAATACGGGTTCGAGAAATCGGTCTGATTCGATCTCAAGAGATTCCCAGGTTCATCACCCAGCTCCATCGATGCAAGCCCAAACGATTCGAAAATCGCGGATCAAAACTCCCCGACGGAATCAGTGCATCAAAATCTTCGCGAGCCCCAAACATTTGCCCAGAAATTGTCACGCGAGCATGCTCCCTGAGTGGTATCCTTGAGATTT